>CAYWLC010000202.1:0-4872 GCA_964458895.1 uncultured Luteolibacter sp.
CTTGATGGTCTTGTAAACTGTCTGCTGGTCCTTGCGGTGGCGCATGTCGATGAGGTCGATGACCACCAGCCCGCCGATGTTGCGCAAGCGGAGCTGGCGCGCGACTTCACGCGCGGCCTCGATGTTGGTTTCCAAAATCATCTTGTCCACGTCCTTGGAACCCAGGTTGCGGCCGGTGTTGACGTCAATGGCAATGAGCGCCTCGGTCTCGTCGATCACGATGTAACCGCCACAGGGCAGCCAGACCTGGCGTGAGAATGCCTCGTCAATCTGCTTCTGGATG
This sequence comes from uncultured Luteolibacter sp., assembly GCA_964458895.1. Lineage (GTDB taxonomy): Bacteria > Verrucomicrobiota > Verrucomicrobiia > Verrucomicrobiales > Akkermansiaceae > Luteolibacter. The sequence goes on from CAYWLC010000202.1 coordinate 284, forward strand.
CCAATGCGCTCGAAGATCGGCTGGGTGGTCGTGGGCATGTAATGCACCCGGCGTTTCGCGCGGCGCGAGATTTTCCCGGCGATCTGGCGGATCATCTCGGTGGTTTCGGCGTCGTCGCAGAGGACCTGGTTGATTTCTTCTGTTAGAAAATCGCGGGCGGAGCGCTCGATCAGGCCGGGTTCCTGGAAGATGCAGGCGGGGGCGGGGTTGGTGGCGCGGCGGGCCTCGATCTCGTTCCACTGCTCTAACAACATAGCGAGATCCCGGACGAAGTGGCGGGCGCGGGTGCCGGAGGCAACGGTGCGCATGATGATGCCCATGCCTTCCGGAACCGAGAGCTTCTGGACGATCTTGCGCAGGCGGGCGCGTTCCTTGGGATCCTCGATCTTGCGCGAAATACCGAACTGCTCGGTGAAGGGCATGAGGACGAGGAAGCGGCCGGCCAGCGAGATGTTGGTGGTGACCCGCGGCCCCTTGGTGCCGATGGGTCCCTTGGACACCTGGATGACGATGTCCGAACCTACCGGATAGATATCCGGAATATCCTTGGAGGTGATTTTGGATTGCTGTTTTTTCCGGTTGCTGTCCTCGCGTTGGATTTCCTCCAGCCCGGCGTCAAGCGCCGCGGGGATGGCGTCCCAGAAATGCAGGAACGCGTTCTTGTCGAGACCGATGTCCACGAACATCGCCTTGAGGCCGGGCTCGATGTTCTTGACGCGGCCCTTGAAGATGCCGCCGACGATGTTGTGGTCGCCCTCACGCTCGACGGTGTATTCCTCAAGTATGCCGTCTTCTAACAACGCAACGCGACGTTCGAGTTTTTCGACGTTGACAACGATGCTGTTGCCGCGGGTCGGATCGGGCCTGCCGATGCCGAGGAGTCTTTTGATGTGCTGGATCATGTTGATGAGTATCAAGGTGTAAATTTCTGTTAGAATTTGTGGGGGGATGTCAGGGTTCGGGGACGGGTATGGCTTTCGGAATGACGGTTCCTTCATCGTCGATTTCCGGTGTGAGTGATGGAGCGGGAGTGTCGTGGTTGTCGGCGGGCGAGGTGGTGCCGGTGACATCGTCGCCTGCCTCCGCGCCCGTTTCACCCGCCTCGGCCTCCTCCATGGCTGGTGCGGCGGCGGGGTTGACGGCGGTGGCGGGGTTGGTATCGCCTTCCTCCACGGCGGCGATGACATCCGCCGGGATGTCGATGGCTTTTTCAATGCGGTCGGTGTTGCCGGGAATTTCGGTCTGGGCTTTGAGCGCCAATCTAACACCATCTTCCTGGGCGAAGAGTCCGTGATAGACCAGATTGGCCAGCGGCCCGCAAACCCCTCCTCCCGAGCCACCGTTCTGGACCAGGATGCAAACGGCGAATTTCGGGTTTTCGAAGGGGGCGAAGGTGATGATCCAAGAGTTGTTAGATTTTTTCCCGTTGTCGATGGTCTGGGCGGTGCCGCTTTTGGCGGCCACCGAGACTTTCGGCAGCTTGACTTTTCCGGTGGTGCCGCCCGCCTCATTGGCGGACATCCACATCCCCTTGCGGATGAGTTCGATGTCCTTGGCTTTGACCCCCGCCTTGACGAGATCAACCACCAGTTCGGGCACGTCGCCAACGACGACCGCGCCGTCCTCGGCGACGGCTTTTTTGATGATACGAGGTTTATAGTATTTGCCGCCATTGGCGATGGTGGCCGCCACGGCGCACATCTGGATGGGGGTGGCGAGGGAGTCGCCCTGGCCGATCGAGAGGAACGCGTTGAGCGCCGGGGTCATCGAGGCGTTGGGATTGGCGGCGCGCCATGACTTGCTTCCCGGCAGGATTCCGGCATCCTCCTTGGGCAGTTCGATGCCTGTGCGTTTGCCAATGCCGATCATCTGACACCCTTCGACCATGGCTTTCCAACCGATGGCGTTGGCGAGTTTGTTGAAGTAAGGGTTGCAGGAATGTTGGATGGCTTGGGATAGGTTCTGCGAGCCGTGGCTGCTTTGGTGCTGGTTCCAGAGCCAACAGCCGACCTTCTTGTTGCCATAGGTCACATAGCCATCGCAGGAGAAGATTCGGTCCGCCATGCCTGCGAGGGCACCGGCAACCGCGGTGGGGATCTTCATCGTGGAGCCCGGGGTGAAGGCCGAGATGGCGCGGTTGGTGAAGGGCGCGAGCTGCTTGTTTTCATTGTATGCCGACAGCCGTTTCCGGGTGATGCTGGGAATGAAGTCATTGGGATTGTAATCCGGCACGGAGGCCATGGCCAACACCTCGCCGGTGTTGACATCCATGATGACGCCCGCCGCCCTGCCGGCGTATCGCAGCGCGTTTTCTAACAAATACTGGTCACGCGCGTCGAGGGTGAGCTGGACCTTGGCGCCGGTGCCGGGTTTGGTGTAGTCGGACATGCGGATGGTCCGGCCTTTTTCATCCTTCATGATGGTTTTGCGACCTTCCAGACCGCGCAGGATCTTGTCCATGCTGGCCTCGACGCCGGCAATTCCCTTTTCATCCCCGATGTAATGGTTGAAAACATGGGTGGCGCTATCCGGCACGTCGCCCTTCTCCCATTGTTTGAGATATCCGATGACGTGGCTGGCCAGCGCGCCGTACGGGTACTGGCGCTGCGGGCGCATGCTCAGATAGACCCCGGGCAGGTCCAGGTTGTGCTCGGCGAATTTGGCGAAGTCCTCGAAGGTCAGATCCGTGCGGTAGCTGTAGGGGACGAGCCCGCCGTGGGTGAGGTAATGGGTGCGCAGGTCTCCGGCTTTGAAGTTCTTGGCCAGGCCGAGTTTCTTGAGGCGCCCGATGGTGCTTTCCTCGCCGTCCTTGACAATGGCCACGATGTCCTTTTCATCCTTGCCGCGGTCCATGCCATTTTGTTTGACCACCCGTTCGATGGTGGGGCTTTTCTCGTGTTGGATCCGATAGGCGTCGCGGATTTCATCAAGATTGAACGCGACTTCGTATTTGCGGAGGTTGCGGGCCAGGGTGATGCCGTTGCGGTCGGTGATTTCACCGCGGATGCCAGGCTCGCGCACGGTCACCGAGCGGTTGCCCGGAACCAGATTGAGGAACTCGTTGCGGCGTTCAATCTGGAATTCATGCAGGCGGGTGAGCAGCACCCCGAAGCCGATGAGCACGAAGGCCGTCAGCAGGTAAAGTCGGAGTCTGAAACCGGGTTGCATGAAATTTGTCAGCGGGCGTACGGCTGTCGGCGGCGGCGTCCCGCCTCCGGGTTGATCGAGTGGTTGCAGGTCTTGGCGATGCGGAAGAGAAGCCAGAAAACCAGCGGGGAAAACACCATGGTCAGTACCGAGGTGTATACCATCATCATGACGGTCGCCTTGCTGAGGGTGAACTCCCCGCGCACGAAGTTGATGGTGGCGTATTCCGCAGCCAGATAGAGAAACACCGCGATGCCCGAAAGCATGGCCGAAAACTGCCATTTGCCTTGTTTGAAAAGCGGCTGGATGCCCTGCATCAGGACGCCGATGGCTCCGAAAAGCAGGATCGAATACCCAAAGTGCATGGATTCCACCTGTTGAGTGTAAACTTCCGGATCCCCGCCATGGGGGCCCAGTGCGCATTGCGCATCCCAGAAAAACCCGCCGATGAACGCCAGCAGCAGCATCGCGGGTGCCTCGACCGTGACCGCGCAGCACAGGAAGACCAGTTGAACTAACAGAATCCGCGAGTCGTCAAGGCCCGTGAACGCGGGCAGGAACTGCTGCACCACGAAGGCGGCGAGCAGGAGCAGGATGGTGAGGATGGAGTAGCGGATCACGGGATTCAGGAATCTGCGGACAAAACGACGAACACCGCGCCGAGATCCGCGAAGTTCACCGAGGGATGGATGAGGGCTTCGGAATCAAGGGTGCCTTTTTCAACGGACACGATGGTTCCTAACAAAATGTTAGGTTGGAAGATGCCTCCGCGCCCGGTGGTGAACACGCGCTGGCCCTTCTGGACGGCCGCGTTGGGTGATAGAAAGCGCAACCGCAGCATCGGGTCGCCGTCGAAGGCGCCGCGCTGGCCGCTGACGATGCCCACTTCCGGCGAGCCCTCGACGCGCGCGGCGACCAGGCATTTCTCGTCAGTTAGAAGAAGCACCGAGGACCGCTCGCCGCCGTTGTCGATGCGGTCGATCTTGCCGACGAGACCCTCGTTGGATAGAACCGAGAGCTGGGTGCCGATGCCGCGTTTGGAACCGGCGTCGATCTCGACGGTCTGCCACCAGGTGGTCGGGTTGCGGCGGATGACGCGGGCGGCGACCACATCGAAGTGGGTGGCTTTTTTGAAGTCGAGGGCGTGGCGGAGTTGCACATTTTCGTATTCGAGGGCGCGGAAGCGCGACTCGAAGAGGCGCAGGCGTCCGAGTTGCTCGCGGGTGGCTTCGAGTTCGACTTCGAGTTCCTTGGAATGCCGGGTTTCCTGAAGAAACGCGTGGGCCTGGGTTTCCATTTTCGACCCGGATTTGAGGAAGGGTGCCATCGCCGAATAATAGGCGTTCTGGATCTCGCGCACGCTGCGGTCACTGCGCGTGAGCGCCAACACGGCACCTCCGAGAAAGAGCAGCAATGCGATGAGATTGAGCGGCTTCATGGCC
>CAYWLC010000203.1:0-4869 GCA_964458895.1 uncultured Luteolibacter sp.
GATCCTCGCCGGTGATGCCGACATCGGCGACCCAGCGATACCAGAAATCGTTCACGCCGCCGAGAACCTTGGGCGGCACTTCGACGACGAGGGGCCCCTTCTTGGTGTCGATCCAGATGAAGTTGTAGATCGTGTTGTCATTGGCCGTGAGTTCGACGGAGCGGGGATCGACCAGGCCCTCCCAGAGGACGTCGGTCTGGTTCGCCGGTCCGAATTGAGCGAGCGAGTCACGCATACCAGCCTGATTCACGACCGGGATGGCCATGAGGTAGGCCTGCAACGCGCGCGAGCGGTCGAGGTTGTCGTAGATTTTCTCAACGGTGTCTGCGGATGGATAGCCGTAGCTGAGATTAAGCGTGCCGATTGAGCTTTCGATTTTGTCGGGAACGGCCACACCGGGGGCGATGGGTGTCGAATACTTGAGGTTCGGATCTGCCGGAATCGAGTAGCGATCCTGGGCGATCAGACCGAGGGGATTGGCGAGCAGCGCGACGAACGCGGTGCGTAGGATGGTTTGTATATGTTTGGTTGTCATTGTCGAAGCAGATGTGGCTTTTTCTCCTGGTTGGCAGTGTTAAGTGATTCCATAAGATACAGTCTAATTCACGGTCGCGTCCGGTTTGTACCAGCTAACAAACCTGTTCGTGTTCCACTACAAATCGAACCCGGATGGGCAGTTCCCTACGTAACTCGGAAACTTGCAACTATTACGCCAACGTTGAGATCCTGACAAGGACAAATGTGGGGCAAATCCTGAACTTGCATTGCAGGGTGAGTCAAAATCGAGCGGGCTGGGCGCATCCACTCCGTGGCGTTTCATGGGTGGAAGCACTGAGGGAACGGAAGACAGCCGTCCCGGCTGTCAGGACATGCGGCCGTCCCGGCTGCATCCTGCGCCGGGAGTAGGAGATTCGATTCTTTTCCTGCTTTCCTGCCTTCCTTACTCAAATTTTCTCTCTTGGCGTTTCGCTTTCGCTCAAACTGATCAACGGACGAGACGTCCGTTCCCCTTAATGGGTGCAAGCCGCACCTCATTCACTCTGCATCTCCCTTCGTGCCTTCGCGTCTTCGTGTGAACCAAATCCAAGGGAATGATCAAGCCCTTGAAGAGAAACCACACCATTCGTGTGACTCAGCCCCAGAAACAGCCGTTCTTGTCCTCGTCCACCACCGCGAGAAACTCATCGAAAAACACGGCTTCCCGATGAGGCGGATAGGAGTGCCATTTCAGGTCCGCCCGCATCCAATAAATTTTCCAGCGCTGCGTTTTGCCGACATAAGTTGCCTTGGCCGCCGGTTCTTCGATCTTCCGGCTCTCGTCCTTCCAGAAGGGACGGATCGAGTAGATCACCACACTCTGCCCCTCGATGCGCCATGCCAGATCCAGCTTGTGACGAATCTCCTCGGGCGGGCGGCGTTTGGTTAGAAAATCCGCCATGGAGGACTCGATCGAGGCGGTCTGTTCTGTCGTGAAGGCCATGGGAAATGTGGATAGTGAGCTGTGATTTACAGCCCGGTGGCGTACTGAATTCTCTCGCGGAGTTCCTGGCTGAATCTCTCCAGATCCAAATCTGTCAGCATATCGTAGCCATGCATCAGCACCATGTAACCGAACATCCTTGACCGCGAATGACCATCGAGGCACGCCCTGAGTATCTTCGCAATCTCTCTCGTGCGCTCCTCAACGTTCCAGAATTGCTCGGTCGGCGATAGCGAATCATCCCCCAATAATGCCACCAACTCCGCATTCCGCCTACGCAGGTATCGCTCATGCAATTCGGGCACAATGTCTCGAAACGCTTTCCAGTCTGATTCTTTCGGGCTGTCGGTCATGGGGTCGGTTCCTCTTGGCAGCGCTTAAGATGGACGCAGATGAACGCAGTTCAATTCAAAATCTCTCTTCATCAGCGTCTATCCGCGTTCATCTGCGGTTAAAAAATCTTCTTTTCCTGCTTTCCTGCTTTCCTTATTCGTATTTCTTCTCTTGGCGCTGCTTGGCGTTTCGATTCCACCTCATCCCGATCAACGGACGAGACGTCCGTTCCCCTTATTGGCGCAAGCCGCAACTCATTCACTCTGCGCCACCCTCTGCGACCTCCGCTCCTCCGCGTTTCGATCCATCACAGGGGGATGACCGCGTGTACGCGGAACTCCCAGCGCGTCATCAACATACCCATCCGGCGATATGCCAGCATGCGCCGAATTGTGTGGAATTGCCCCGCAGAATCTCACTTGATGTGCCCCGCAAACCGCCCCCAAAGCGACCCAAGTTCAACCCATTCAACCCACTCATTTCACATGGATCATCCAGCGACACCACCCCCCTACCAAGGCCCGGCATGGCTGCAAAACGCGGTGATCTATCAGGTTTACCCGCAGAGTTTCCAGGACTCCAACGGCGATGGCATCGGCGACCTCCCGGGGCTGATCTCAAGGCTGGACCACATCAAGTCGCTCGGCGCGGATGCCATCTGGCTCAATCCGGTCTTTGATTCCCCTTTCAGCGACGCCGGCTACGACGTGCGCGATTATGTGAAAATCGCCCCGCGTTACGGCACCAATGATGACGCGCAACGCCTCTTCCATGAAGCGCACCGGCGCGGGCTGCGCGTCATCTTCGACCTCGTGGCCGGTCATACCTCCATCGAACATCCTTGGTTCGTGGAGTCCGCCAAAGCCGAACGCAACCCCTACACCGACCGCTACATCTGGGCGGATGAAGCCACACCACCACCCGGGAATTTTGTCGTCTCACACGGCGGACGAAAAGGCAGCTTCCTGAAAAACTTCTTCGCCACCCAGCCCGCACTCAACTACGGCTACCTCAACCCCGACCCCGCACGTCCGTGGGAAATGCCCGTGGATCATCCGGCGGCCTCCGAGACTCTATCAGAAATGCTGCGGATCATGAAATTATGGATGGACCTCGGCTGCGACGGCTTCCGCGTGGACATGGCGGCCTCACTCGTGAAAAACGACCCCGATTACCAAAGAACCTACGCACTCTGGATGGGCGTCCGCATTTGGATGGAACACAACTATCCGGACAACGTCCTCATCGCCGAGTGGGGCGATCCCACCGCCGCCATCAAGGCCGGCTTCCACATCGACTTCATGCTCCACTTCGGCGTTCCCGGCTATCCGTCCTTGTTCTTCAACGAGGTTGGCACCTTCCACCACCCTGCCTGTTTCTTCGATGCCCGCGGCCTGGGTTCCACGGCTGATTTTCTAACAAATTACCTGCAGCAATCCGATGCCACCCGCGGCAGGGGCTACATCGCCATCCCATCGGCCAATCACGATTTCCAACGCCCGAACTGCGGAGCGCGCGACGCCTCCCAACTGCGTGTCGTCTGGGCCTTCCTGCTCACCTGGCCCGGCGTTCCCTTCATCTATTACGGCGATGAAATCGGCATGCGCTTCCTTGAGGACATGCCCGACAAGGAGGGTGGTCTGTTAGATCCGCATTGGGGCGGTGGCAACCGTGCGGGCTCCCGCACCCCCATGCAGTGGGACAACGCCGCAGCCAACGCGGGATTTTCCACCGCGCCGCCGCATGATCTCTATCTGCCAATCGATCCCTCGCCGGAACGACCCTGCGTGACCAGCCAGGAAACGGATGTCGACTCGTTGTTGAACTTCATCCGTCGGCTTGTCGCCTTCCGCAAGGCCCACCCCGCGCTGGGCAACTGCCTGCCCGTGACGCCGCTCGCCACCGGCGATGGCGGCTATCCGTTTGTCTATCAGCGCCAGGACTCTAACGAACGATTCGTCATCGCCCTCAACCCCTCCGCGCGCCCCGCGCAAGCCACCTTTCCCCTGCCCGGCGTGGCATCCCTGAAACCCGTGTTCGCAGACAAGACGCAAGCCACCATCGAGAACGGCCATGCCATCATCCGCATGCAGGGCGTTTCCTTCGGCATCTTTTCGCTGGCCCCAGCCTGAGGGCGTGAAGCTGCCAATCCAAGTAGGGGCGAATTGCCTGCGGCTATCTCCGCTACGCTACGGTTCCGCTTCGCTCCGGTTCTGATCCGCCCCAAGCCCATGAAGTGAAACTGCAATTCTCCATTCTTTTCATCAGTCATCCGTCAAATCCGTCAAATCCGTGGTTTCCCCTACCGAAGCCACCCGAACCGGTGCTCGCTCCCCCACGAAAATCATTGGCCAAAGACGTGGATCCTCCTTATGCCTATTCGTCCACCGACTTCATGAACCCTGCGGAATCCAAACCAACCCCGACCGATTGCGCCGCCTCCACCCCGTCCCTCCCGGACTGGGTGCCCGCCGGTTCCGAACACGATCCGCGATTTGCGTGTCGCGTGATGTCCGGCATCATGCCACCATCGTCCGCCGTGGATCGCAAACCCGCCAAACGCAGGAACCTCACCCTTGATGACTACGAACAGGGAGTCATCCACGCGGATGTGGGCATCCTGTCGCGCGCCATCACCCTGGTGGAAAGCAACCTGCCCAAACACGAGGCACTCGCCCAGGAACTCCTCACCCGCATCCTGCCAAAAACCGGAAACTCCATCCGCGTCGGCATCACCGGCGTGCCCGGCGCGGGCAAAAGCACCCTCATCGAAGCCCTCGGCTGCCAACTCTGCGCACTCGGCCACCGCGTCGCCGTGCTCGCCGTGGACCCCAGCAGCAGCGTCACCGGCGGCAGCATCCTGGGCGATAAAACCCGCATGGAAAATCTTGTTAGAGAACCCAAGGCCTACATCCGGCCATCGCCCTCCGGCGGGTCGCTCGGCGGTGTCGCCCGCAAAAGCCGCGAGACCCTGTTGCTTTGCGAGGCCGCCGGCTTCGATGTGATCCTGGTGGAAACCGTCGGCGTCGGCCAAAACGAAATCACCGTGCGCTCGA
>CAYWLC010000204.1:0-4828 GCA_964458895.1 uncultured Luteolibacter sp.
GCACTCAACCTGGACACGGCCTCGGCCTTCCGGGTCAGCCATGCACTTCACTACGCCAACATGCGCTGAGCAAAACTGGTTAATTAGAAACGCCGATGGGTAGTATGGGAGTGGTGGGCCTTCTAACATCCTAGTGTCCTATGCTCCCGGTGTCGGGAGTGCTGCCGCTACCGCCGCTATCGTCCGATGTTGATGTCGGTTTGAGCCGCTGTTTCAACAACAGCCCTTCACTCTTTCCCTTTTTAGGTTCGCCGCCGCCTCTTTGTGGTTGCGGTTTAATCTTGACCTTTAGCCCCATCCAGTGTTGGTCCATCCCATACGTGAATGTTGCCTGCGCTTCGCCGTCTGACTTGCGTGGACCGCAATACATCTCTCCACGTTTCCAGATATTGGCGTACATGACTATGGGCGCTGAACCACCAACGCCACCTTTGCCGGTGCCGCCCCGTGTGAGTTCGGCGGTCCCCAGAAGGCCCTTACCCTTATATTCCGTCTTCACTTTCTTGACATAATAGGTCCCACTGTTATCGCTGCCGACACCGGCGATGTTGGCATTATTTTTCGCGCGAAGTGTGGGGAATCCCCGCAATCTTAGCGTGGCTGTAATAGGCGCTTGGGAATTCTGTCCGCTCTTATTCCCTTGTCGATTTTTGGCTCTGTCTTTTCCGCCCTTGCCGTCACCGCTCCAGTCTCCAGGATTAGACGAAGTGTGGGCGTCGTGTCTGTTAACGCCAGACCCCTCCATATTGCTGGATTGTTCGCCTGCAAGCGGTGATGTCGGGCCGCCTCCGCCGCTTCCTGCGGCTTCCATTTCACCAGCAGCGGACATAGAGTTTGCCCAGCGATACGCTAACGCCTTGTCGGATTCGTTATAACAAGCGCCCTTGCACCCGGAGTCTGCGCCCTTTGCGCTTCCGGACATATTGAGGCCGTTTGCCTTCATGTTTTGTTTGAGCTGGGTATTGTCGTCGCCCTTGCCCTGATTGCCCTTGTTGTTTCCTCCGCTCATCTTGCCGGATTCGTCCCGGCCAATAACCTCAACAGTCATCCCCTTGTCTGCAGGATAGTCGTAGACTATCTCCGCAACAGGCAAATAGGCTTCCGGGCTCATTGCGCCTGCGTATCCGAAACGTATGGTCATATCCATCCCATACTTGAATTTGCCGTCCAGGATATTGTTAGGATTCGGCAATAAAACTCTGATCTCGCTCTGATCCTTCTCGTCATCAGTGAATTCCCATTCGATACATTCCTTGACGATGAAGCCACCGATATTGATGATCCAGTCCGGATCGCCCTGCATCGACATGTTGGCGGCGATAGCGCCCATGAAATCCAGGCTCATCCTCGCCACCTCCACAAATTCAAGCTGATTTTTGCTTCAGCGGGCAGCAGAGTGTTGGCAAAGTATGGGCCGGTCCCGATAACGAAGTTTGGCCTAACCTCGCAAACAACGGACAATTCCCTGAGAAACGAGCCAAGTATCAGCATAACTATTGGAGGTCTTGAATAACTTATCCCCCTGGGAATTGGTGTTGTAAGCGCATTTAGCCCCCAGAATGCCGCAGTTACCGCAGCGCCACTATCACTTTCCGTGTTCCACCACAAATCGAACTGGATGTTGGACTGTTGACCAGAGGCATACTGCAAATAGGGGAATTCCCTACCCGCTACCGCTATCGCGGACCACGACGCCTGTGCGCTTGGGCCGTTGATGTCGCGTGGATTCCATTGAAACTGCACTGGAACGCCACCATCAATCGGTAGAATCATCCCTCTGATAAAAGAACTACTCATTGCCGAATCCCATCGTCATTTGCATTGCTGCGATTACGATCCTTTTCAGCGTCAATCATTTCTTTAACTTCTGGAGCGACCTCTCTGGCTATTTCTCTGCCGTCCAGTTGAACAATGTTTTCGTGTTTCTGGATTATTGTAATAGGCGATCCCGTTTCGCCTGTGGGCGTGTGGGCGGATTGTAAGTTATCTGGCGGCACGACCATTGAACTCCGGCCATGCGCAGGAACCATGAGGTCGGGCGCTGTTTTTTTCTCCATTGGCATTGGTGTCGGATACCACAGTCCTCTCTCATCCAATGGCCCGCCTTCCGGCAACTTCATGGCTTTTAAGCCCTCATAGCCTAAGACACCAACGCCAGCAGCCGCCTTTACGGCAGGCGGTCCCGGCGTCAACAAGGCTGCTGCGCCTGCCTTTGCTAACGGCTTTATAAGTCCCAAGGAGGATAGCCCTCCGTGAACGGCGCTAACGATCTCCTTCAACTGCCCCATGATCGCAACAAAATCCGACGCCGCTGTTCCTATCTTCTGGCCAGCAGTTTTCCATTCCTCTTGTCCCATCCCAGATACAAAATCCTGGAACATCTGGGCTACGGAACGATTATCTTCCGGCACGGGCTTGCCATCATTCCACCCGGATCTTATCCCGCTCATCAGATTGCCGGATATCCCCTGGATCTTTTTCAACCCTGTTTCACCGGCGAAGTCCTTCTCAATTTTCTCAAAGACCGATTTCCACTCCTCCAGCAACGCCTTCATCGGCTCATAAAATATGCCTTTCACAACCGAAGACAGGTCCTCGGCCTTCTGTGTCAGGATCCCCATTTTATGTGGCAAACTACCCTCGTCTGCCCTGTCTCTCGCGTCTTTAGCCTCCTGGCCTGTCGCCTTTTCATATTCCTTTTGTAATTTTTGGATTTCCCCTCGCTGATACATTCCAATTAGGCCCAGCGCTACATTCATTCGTTCCAAACCAAAGGCGTCTTTTAGTATCTTGGCTCGTTCAGGGTTGCTTTCATTCTGTTTTACTAAATCCCCCATCCGCTTCCACATTCCGTCAATATCTCCGCCTTTGATGAGATCCTCAATTCCCACACTGGTCTTGGATGCAAATCTCTCCGAGTTCCTTTTCATCTCAGCAAGGTCTTCTATAGCCTGTTTATTCTTTTCCGCAGCCGCGTCTTTCAGATGTTCCAGCGACCCCCAGTTCCTTGACCTTGCGCCTCTATCGTCTGCGACTTGCCCCTTGGCGAATGCCTGTTCATACGCGGCGGCCGCAAGTTTACCGGCAGCATCCCCAGCTTCTGGGTACAGGGATCTCAATCCAGTGGCCGCCATCTCCGGCTTCCCGCCAAGCATAGGTGTTATCGCTGAAATCTCAGCGAACATCCTCGCCTGGCTCATTCCGAACTGAGAGTATGTCTGAGCGGCCTGTCCTACGGCGTCCGCAACTTGCTGCGGATCTGACGAAGAAATCTGGCCGATCTTAAACAACATGCCCAGCGTATCCGCCGCAAATGTCTTTTGTTTCTCCAATGGGAGAGTATTCCCGAAACTGGACAGAAACTGCTTATATAGCTTGCTGGCGTCCTCAAATGACTTGCCTGTTAATTTGGCGTAATATGCAATATCCTCAAAGACTTTGACCTTCTCTTCCAGCGGTTTTCCCGACATGGCGCTGTCAATCTGATATGCGCCTTTGTATAGATCGTCTTTAGCGAACTCGTGCATGTTCCGTATGCGGCTCATGCTGCTTTCGTAAGCCTGCATGTCGTTGGCGTTTACAAATTGCGACGTGGAAGATTTTGCTTCCGCAACCGCTTTGTTCCCAAGCGCCCAATCGAACAGCCCAGACCCAGCCTTGGCAGTCAATACGCCAATTATCGCCGCTTTTGTAACCGCCATTGCAGACGATATGCGTTTCCCTGCGTGTTCCGCCGCTGCGCCCATTTTGTCGAAGTGGTGATTGAACGCCGGGGCTTTGTCCATTGCGCCAGCGAACCCCTTCCACTGGCTCTCAAGAGACTTCAGCCGACTCTCGAATTCATTCGCGCCGGTCATTTTGAAATTTACGCCAAGGTCCGCTATCTGTGACATTCTTTAACCTATCGCTTGGGTCGCGCCTTCTCTTCAAAGGCGTATTGTTCCAGAATCTTTTTCCACATCTGCCTGCGCTTGGCGCTGTCTAAACGCCAGGCCGCCGCAATATCCTGCTTGAGATGGTATGCAACGTTGAATACCTCTTGCGTCACATCGTTCCCTACAAAGAACAGGCGCCACGACTTATGGCCAAACATCAGCCCCATACACGCTAAGTCCGCATCGAACGCGGGATTCCCCGAAACATAAAAGAAGGGTCCGTGAGCAAGTTGATTACCACCTCGTCATCGCAATGTTCTAACCGGATGCGAGTGTCATACCCGCATCGTTTCGACCACATTTCTTCCCTGATCGCCTCGTGATCGTCTATAGGCCAGGCAAGGACATCTTTTAGCTTGACGTCGGTGTCCCCGTTCACTGACCTGATGGCTTTCCATGACTGTTTCCCCGGCCTGAATCCTGGCGTTTTCTTCTCCTCAAACTCCTGCTCGCCGGTCAGATATCCCCAGACGACTTCATTTCTTAGTTCTGGTGTAACGAACTCGAATGTAGGGTCAGGCCCTGTCTGACCATCCGGGATTGGTATAAAATCCAGTGTCGAGAGATCCTTTGCATAGTTGACACGCTTGTTGCATTCCGGGCACCTGCTAGTCAGAAGCAACTGGTCGTCTGACTTACCGGCCCGGAATATCTCAACGGCGATCTGGTCAAGGTCCGGGCCTCTTAGTTTGAGCAACTTGTCCGCAGTAACTTTCTCGTCATCGCCGAGCCTTACCGTCAGGCCCGCCCAATATTTCGGAAGGGCTTCGTCATACCGCTTGGCGTTGTCATATAGGTATTGCTCCCAGTTGCCGTCTGCGCCTCGGACAACCACATCAATCCCAGCTATGAGGAGCTTGAATTCTCGCTCACGATATCCCGACATCTACTGC
>CAYWLC010000205.1:0-4828 GCA_964458895.1 uncultured Luteolibacter sp.
GGCGATGGCCTCGCGGACGCGTTTGTTCATGGTGGCGCGCACGGTTTCGTAGAGATCCTTTTGAGCGGTGTGGAGTTCGATGAGGTGGACGAGTTCGGTTTTCGGCGGGAGTTCCTTGGCCACCTGGTCCTTGGTACGGCGGAGGATGAGCGGAGCCACCCGTTTTTTGAGCACCTCGTTGCGCTCCACGTCGCCGTCTTTTTCGATCGGTTTGCGGAAGCGGGCGCTGAATGCCTGCTCGCTGCCGAGAAATCCGGGAGCCAGGAATTTCATCAGGCTCGACAGCTCGCCGAGGTGGTTTTCCACCGGTGTTCCTGATAGACAGAGGCGGTGCCGGGCGTCGAGTTTGCAGGCTGCCTGCGCGACCTGGGAGCGCGGGTTCTTGATGTTCTGCGCCTCATCGAGCACCACGAGGTGGAAGGGAATGGCGCGGAGTTTTTCGATGTCGCGGTGGAGCAGTGCGAAGGATGTTAGAACGAGGTCGGCGTGCGGGATGGAGCGGTGGTATTTCCCGCGTTGCGGGCCGTGGAGGACGAGCACGCGCAGGTCCGGCGTGAACTTGTTAGCCTCCGCGCGCCAGTTGGGGACCACCGAGGTGGGGGCGATGACGAGCGTTGGCAGTCCGCGCGCGTGGCCCGACAGCTTTTCAGTTAGAACATGGGTGAGTGTTTGCAGGGTTTTGCCGAGGCCCATGTCGTCGGCCAGGATTCCGTGCAGGCCGTGGCGGGCGAGAAACTGCATCCAGTGGAAACCCGCGAGTTGATAGTCGCGCAAGGTGGCCCGCACGCCCGCGGGCAGGGGCACCGCCTCGATGCCGGAAAAATCCTTCAGTTTGGCGGCCAGCTCGGCGAGGTCCGGCGGCGGCTCGATGCCCAGGCCGTCCAGTCCGGCCAGCGACGCGGCATCCAGCGGGTGCAGGCGCGCCTTGGCGGGGAAGCGCGGATCGATGAGCGACGCGAGGTGATGGAGAATCCGGCGCACGCGGCCGATGGGCAGGCGCAGGGCGTCGCCACCCGGCAGCGGCGCGTAGATGAATCCCAGATCCGGACGGTCCAGCGTTTCCTCGAGGAAATCGTTTTCTAACAAACCTGCGAGGATGGGCAGCAGGTCATAGGTCGCGCCGCCGACGTCGAAGCCGACCGACAGGCTGAACCAGCCGCCCTCGGTCGGGCTGAGTTTGCTGTCCCATTGTGCGGGATCGGCATCGAAGACGCGGTGGCCGACGTTGTCGTCCACGGTGACGCGCCAGCCCTGTTGTTCCAGTCGGGCGATCATTTCCCCGCGGAACTGGTGCCAGAAGGCATCGACCGACACGCGGCCGGGATCGGGAAACCAGCGGTCGCGCGAGGGGGAGTCTCTATCATCCCTGGATTTGAGGTTGAGGAGGAAACGCCACGCCGAGTTGGATTGGAGCGAGGAGAGTCCGGTGTCGGAGAGTTGGCGGGCGGCGGTGTTTTCGGCGGCGGCGCGGTGTTCGAGCACGGCGCGTTTTCCGTTAGACAGGGTGACGAGGCTCGTCCAGTCCGGCATCGACGCGCGCAGCGGACTACGATGCCCATCGTAGATCACGCCGGCCTCCGCGGAGATCCAGGCATCGGTTTCCGGCTGGCCGAGCGATTGCAGCAGCAGGCGGGACATGCGGTCCATGGGTTCCCGGGAAACGTGGAGTTCGAATGTCGGTTCCGGCGAGATGCGCGGCAGGTCGGGAGGCGGCGGCGCTTTCACCATCGATTGCGGCAGGACCGCCGCCACGGCGGAGGTCGGAGTCTTTCCTAACAATTTTTGCGGATCACGTTCTTTTCCGGCCCTCAGCAGCAGGGCGGCGGCATGATGGCAGAAGGCTCCCGCTTCGCAGGAACAAGTGGTTTCAAAATCCCAGGTGCCTCCGCTTTGCCAGAAACCGACGCGGGTTTCCGCATCGGCGAAGTCTCCTAACAACTCAAACGATCCGGGAGCCGATTCCTCCACGTGCGGATCGCGGACTTTGGAAACGAACGCAGGAGCCGCGGCGAGGATTTCGTCGTCGAAGCGGTTTTTCCAACTGAAATCCCGAAGGAATGATGAAATGTCAGAATCGGAGGGCATGCGAAATAGGGTTCAACCAAGGTGGCAGGAGGAAGCCTGAATAGGAAGATGAAAACCACTGATTTCACTGATTGAACTGATATGGAAGAGGTTGAAAAAAAGATCCACCCACCCTAAAGGTGAGTGAAATCCCAGCCAATTCTTTCAGTGAAATCAGTTAAAATCAGCGCAATCAGTGGTAAAAATGGTTGGTGTTACCTTTGGCATTTTTCTTTCTAGGGTAAGAGAATATAACCGCAGATAGACGCAGATAGACGCAGATCCATTCTTTTTTATCCCTCTTCATCCGTGTCGATCTGCGTTCATCTGCGGTTTGGAATTTCCCCTATCTTCCAAGCACATTGAATTCGCAACTGTCACGATTGCGTCGAGGGCGTGCAGAGTTCGACGACGATGCCGTCCTTGTCGCGGACGAAGGCGACCACTTGGCCCCAGGGTTTTGCGACCGGTCCCGCAATGGGGTGGGCTCCGGCGGCGAGGGCGCGATCATAGGCTGCGGGCACATCGTCGGTGATGAAGGCCACCTCAAATCCGCCGGGTGGGCGCGACGGGTTGTGTTCCTGGAAGCCGCAGGGCAGGTTGGATTTGGCCAACCCGTAGGCCGCAAACGAAAGCGTGGTGGAGCCTGTGTCCATTTCCGCATAAAGACCGGCTTCGTGAACAAATCGGCGGCTCAGCCCAAAGGCGTCTTCATAAAATGCCACCGAACGTGGGACGTCTTTGACGTAAAGAATCGTGTAGCCGAACTTCATACCCGGAGTCGTAACAAAGATTCCCCCGCCTCGACAAGCAATCTGCGGAAAATCCCATGCCACGTAGTTTTTCCTATCATCATATCAAGATATGACGATTTGTTGCTTGAATGATCCTTGAAATACGGTAGTTTCACCCCATGCCTCAGCCCGACAGCACCCAGGAACTCACCCACGCGCTCGCCGAGCGGATTCTCGTGTTGGACGGGGCGATGGGAACGACCATTCGTTCCTACGGGCTCAAGGAGGCGGACGCCCGGGGAACGCGCTTCACCGACAACGAAAAAGACCTGCTCAACAACGGCGACATCCTCAGTCTCACGCGCCCGGACGTCATTGGCGACATCCACAAACGGTTTTTCGAGGCCGGTTCCGATATTTGCGAGACTAACACGTTTTCCGCCACCAGCATCGCGCAGAGTGAGTTTTTTGTCGAGGACCCGCGCGAGAAAGGAGGTCGCAAGGACCCGGAGTTTTTTCAGAAAATCATCGAGGATCCGTTCCTCAACGAGCTCGCGATGGAGATGAACGTCGAGTCGGCACGCCTCTGCCGCAAATGGGCGGACGACATCGGCACGGACCGCGGGCGCAAGCGGTACGTCGCCGGGGCGATCGGTCCTCTAACGGTTTCTCTGAGCAACTCGCCGGATGCGAACGATCCCGGTTTCCGGGTGGTGACCTTCGATCAGGTGCTGGAGGCCTACAAGCACCAGGTGCGCGGATTGTTAGAAGGTGGTTGCGACCTCCTGATGATCGAAACCATCTTCGATTCACTCAATGCCAAGGCTGCGGCCGTCGCGGTGCAGGAGGTGTTCGAGGAAAGCGGACGGCGATTGCCGCTGATCCTGTCTGCGGCCGTCGGGCTGGGTGGAGAAACGATGATATCGGCGCAAAAGGTCGAGGCTCTGTGGAATGCCTTCGCCCACACCCATCCGCTGGCCATCGGGCTGAACTGCTCACTGGGGCCGGACCTGATGCGCGCGCATCTGGAGGATCTATCAGAATGTGCGGCCACCCATGTTTCCTGTTATCCGAACGCCGGGTTGCCGAATCCGCTGGCACCGACCGGTTTTGATCTCGAGCCGCGGCACATGGAGGCCTACATGGCGGAATTCGCCGCCGCTGGATTGCTCAACCTCGCGGGCGGGTGTTGTGGCAACACGCCCGAACACATCGCCGCCATCGCCCGCGGTGTGGCCAAACACAAACCGAGGGTGGTGCCTGTGGTCGGATAGTTCACCGCAAAGCCGCAAAGTTCGCAGAGGAACGCAAAGGATGATGAAATACTGATAATTCAAGCAATGAAGGACTACCATAACAACCTGTCAAAAGAGATCATACTTGAAGATGTCGAACAATCATCTCGGTCTCCTGATCAACTTCCATACGGTCCGGCTTACAGATGGTATCAAGCGCCTTGTTCATGATTTTCCGTCCTAATTCCAACCTCACTTTGCGTTCCTTTGCGTCCTCCGCGGCTCTGCGGTAAACCCATCCTATTTCCATGCGCACCATCCCCCACGCCCTTCGTCTGTCAGGCACCGAGGCCTACAACCACACGCCTGAGAAGCGCTTCCTCATGATCGGTGAGCGGACCAACGTGGCGGGCTCGCCGCAGTTCGCCAAACTCGTGCGCGTCGGCGACCTCGAGGCCGCCGTCGAGGTGGCCCGCCAGCAGGTCGCCAACGGCGCCAATGTGATCGACATTTGTTTTGACGATGGCCTGATCGACGGCAAGGCGATGATGGGGCGATTCCTGCAATTGCTCCAGGGCGAGCCCGATGTCGCGAAAGTGCCCATCATGCTGGATTCCTCGAAGTGGGAAATCCATGCCCATGGATTGAAATACCTTCAGGGGAAGGGGATTGTGAATTCCATCTCGCTCAAGGAGGGCGCGGAAAACTTCAAAAATCAGGCGCGCCATATCATGCGCTACGGCGCGGCGGTGGTGGTCATGGCCTTCGATGAAAACGGGCAGGCCTCGTCCTATG
>CAYWLC010000206.1:0-4795 GCA_964458895.1 uncultured Luteolibacter sp.
ATCAGCCTCCAAATCCATCCTAAAAACTTTTACAGAAAAAAAGTTGCGCGGCCAATCGCACTGGAAACACCAAGATCCGTGACGGTAACCTCAAGCAGACCCGGCAGGTATTTTTCGATGCCTTCACGGATTGCCAAATCCACCTCCGGGTATCGGTTCGTATATGTCATCCTCAGGCTGCGTTCACCGACAGGCATCGTGCCCATGATTCGGTCAATGATCTGCTGGCTTTTCGGCACACTCAAATCCAACCGATCCAGCAGATCGAATGCATACAGCTGTCGATCCACCCGGCCGATTCGATAGGCTTGTTCAATGGAAGAAATTCCCAGTTGGAACAACATATAACATTTCCGGACAATTTTACCAGCCACCACCCGGAACGACAACATGGCAATGAGCCGGAATTGCAAGCCAAATCCCGATTACGGGAGCTGGTTGAGGATTCCGTTGAGAAAGGATTTCAGTTCGGATCGTTTGTACAGTTCCTCCAGAATGTTGTGGTCGGAACAACGTGTGTCGGGAAGGTGCCGGATGTTGGAAACCTTGCGGGATATTTCTTCCGCGGCGGCCAGGTCACGCGGGTTTTTCCCGGCATACGCCAGAATGACCTGGGTGGGCGGAGACTCGGTCGAAGTTGCCGGGAGTTGGTCCAGCATGGCGTTGAGAACCTTGTGGTCGGCTGGCTTGTCGGCACCGATGGCAATGACTTTCTGCCATCGGTTATGGAGGGCGGTGATGATGGCGGGGAGTCCACCGGCACTGGTTCCGAAACCGATGACATGGGGATATCCCTTGCTGCGTTTGAACTGTTCGAGGACCTCCGGGATGGCGGAGAAGTGATTGCCAAGGCCTGGGATTCCATTTTCATAATGAGCCCGGCTCGGGTCGCAGAGTAACAAGACGTCATAGCGTCCGGGATCGAGCTGGCTGAGAAACCTGAAAATAGGCATGAACAAGCGGTTTCCGAACCCGCCAAACGCGACGATCAGGGTATTGGACGAGGGTTCATCCATGGGAAACTCCGAGAACAACCAGGCATGGTCGCTGACAACACGCCGTTTCCAGCGCAGGGCCTCCGTCATGCCTGATAGTTCCGATAGGATTTGGCGGCTCCATTTTTTCCTGTTGCGGGACCATCGCAAGGTGCGAATGGGAAGCAGGATTTCCTTGAGGGTCCACGGTTGGAATCCGGCGGACCGACTTCCTAACAGATCTAATAGTTCGCATGGAGTCATCCACGCCAGGTGGTTCTGACGGAACAAGCGGAATTCATTGCTGGATGTGCAGTTCCGCATGTTCATACGGATTTCCACCGGGTCGAAGTCCGTGGCCGGGGTGTTGGAATCCAAGCGCGAGAGGACCGCCTGGATTTCATCCGGAGTGAAGGATGGAGGCTGCTCTACGGGTGTTACCGGCTTCAACAAATGGCGTGGACATCCTGTCCGGGTGATATAGGTTGCCATCTTGCGGACCGAGTCAAGATGACCGGCGACTTGGTCGGGAAGGGTGATCTGGAGGAGAGTTTGAGTTGCGGTCACTAGCCGGACCGCGGTGAGGGAATCTCCGCCGAGCTCCGCGAAATCATCGTCTATGCCAACCCGTGGCACATCCAGCTCGGCGGCCCAAAGGTCTGTTAGACATTGTTCCAGTCCGTTGCGGGGTGGCTGGTATGGTCTGGATGTGGAGAGTTGCTGGGCGAGAGCCGCGACCTCCTTGCGCCGGACCTTGCCCACCGGGCAGCGTGGAAGGTCCGGAAGCACCACGATCTTGCGCGGAACCTTGAAAGCGGCGAGGTGCCTGGATACGTGTTCCCGGATTTGGGATTCATTGAGGGTTTCCCCGGATTTGAGGACCACGGCCGCGCCCACATCTTCGCCGAGGGTGGGATGGGGGATGCTGAAAGCCGCCGCTTGGGCGATCGCCGGATGGGTTAGAAGGCTTTCATCGATTTCATGAGGCATGATTTTTTCGCCTCCTCGATTGATGAGTTCCTTGACCCGGCCGGTCAAAAACAGGAATCCATCCGCATCCACATACCCGACATCCCCGGTGTAGAACCAGCCGTCGCGGAAGCAGGCGGCGTTGGCTTCGTCATCTCCCTCATAGCCCTTGAATATGTTATTTCCGCGCACGGCGATTTGACCGTGGCTCAGCGGTGGTAGCGGGGTGCCCAGCTCGTCCATAATCCGGACGTCAGGACCGCATGGCTTGCCCGTGGATCCGGGTTTGCGGTCGGCAGGAAGCAGGCCGGTTGAGGTGATGAGCGGCGAGGCTTCAGTCAGGCCGAAGGTTTGGATGATGGGAACCTGAAAGCGGTTTTCGATTTCCTCCATCCAACTTCCGGGCAGGGCGGCCGCCACCGAGCGGATCAAGCGGAGGCCTGCGCGTGACGGATCGATATTGTGGGTTTTGGCGAAGAAACAAGCTTCGCGCAAGGTGGTGGGGACCCCTTGAAACCAAGTCGGTTTGAATCGCTCCAGACAGGAAAAGAACCGTTCCACATTGAAACTTCCTGCGGATATGACGCACCCGCCACTCAGCAGCGGGGCAAGCAACAGGTCGACAAATCCGCCGATATGGAATTGCTCCCACATGCAAAGGCAGCGGTCGCCAGGATCTAACGAAATTGAGCGGGACACATCCCACGCCGAGGTGCAGAGGTTGAGGTGGGTGAGCGGGACTTTTTTGCCGCGGCCAGTGGACCCCGAGGTGAGGAGGATCAAGGCGACGTCGTGGGGTGCCGGGGGGCGGCAGGGGGTGGGCTGGGACGAGGATTCAAGCAGGGTGCAGTCCTGGGTGAGTTCCAGGATTTCCAATCCGATGTCCGTGGCGGCCTTGCGGGCGGGCCCGGCATATCCCTGCTGTATCAGCAGGTAAGACACACCGGTTTCAGTGAAATACCCGAGGAACTCGCTTTCCTGGAAGGCCGGATTGAAGGGAACGGCGACTCCGGCGCAGCTCACCGCGAGAAGGGAGATGGCCATTGCAGGGCCGTTAGGCAGGACGATGGCCACCCTCGAATGATCCGAACCGGGTGTTAGATTGCGATGGTTCAAGCCTCCGATGATTCCGGAAACCTTCCGGAACAAACTGTCATGGGACAGCGATGAGCCGTCCGCCGCGGATTCCAATGCGGTGGCCCCGCCCCTGTGTCGAGCCTGGCTCTGGAGCAGGGAAAAGATATCCTGGGACGGGGGGATTTGCATAAGAAGCTCGAATCAAGAAAGGGGTCCTGAGACGGATTTGACCGGGTGGGTGGCCAAGTGTTTGGAAGCGACGCGGACGACTTCCTTGGCGTCTTCCGCGAGATGATGGCGGAGTCTAACCAACTCCTCCGGGTCCATGGGTTTCCCGGCTCCTAGTTTTGCCAGGGTTTCCAGGTCGTAATACCGCATGGCATTGCACAGCACGAACAACTCCCATACCAAATCGGTGGTGCCGGCCGGGGAGGTGATGTCACAAATGTTATCCGAGCCGACGCGGACTTGGACCCCGGCGGCAAGGAGGTCCAGCACCCGGGCGATGGAGTTGTATGCCGGGGTGTTCAGTGACCGGATTTGGCGCATGCTGATTGCGGCCGAGGGGCAACAAATCACGCCGAGGTTGAGGTCCACGATGTCCTCCAGCAATCTGCGGAACCGCTTTTCATCGTAAGTGGACGGGGAGATGACATGAATGAGCCAGATTTGCGGCTCCGCCGTGGAATTTGCCGACAGGCCAAGCTCTCTAACAACCTTGATGACGCATTCGCTGGCACCTTCATAAGGATGGTTTTGTTGATCGGTATGGATGTGGATGGGTTTATTGAGTCGGGCGCTCAATTGAAGCAGCCTCCTGCAACTGTTTTCAAAACCAATGTGCCGGGGATAGTCCTTTTGGTCGTCCCGTTCGGGGAGGGCTCCGATGAAGTCGGCGGTTTCGGCACCCGCGGTGAGGAGTTCCCAACGACCGGGCTCGTCATCCCGGAATCCTAGCGGGCTATAGGCACCCACGCGCAGATCCAGGAGTCCTTGTCGCTGTGACTTGAGGGTTTGAAAGCACTCGAGGGCATTCAATCCGACCCGGTCCGCAGTGACATCCACCACGGTGTCGGCGCGGGTGGTTCCGGCGGCTTGGAGGAGATCCAGGTAATGGCAGACCCTTGCTTCCAACACTTCCAGGTCATAGCAGGAACTGCCATGAATCGTGGGGATGATCGAATGTTTTTTCGATAGGGAAATATGCGAGAAATCGGCTGTCTGGTTGCCAGACAGGAGGCGTTGGGTCTCGTCCAGCGTGCCCGCACGGTCGAGGTGGAGGTGCGCGTTGAATAGTCCGCCCAGTGCGGCGATCCTGCGTCTCAGACTCTCAAAAAACGGGGGGGCGACTATCATCATTTAGGGCTGGTGTGATTGGCATCATTGGTTGGCATACCGGCGCATGGTGGCAAGGACTTTTTCAGGTATCTCATTTCTTCCACGTCAGCGACAGCTTGCGACCTACCTGCGCACAGTCCATGAGATAGAGGTTGATCCGGTATTGATGTGGAAGGACTCCTCAATTTCCTCACAGGACGCACGAGCATTTTCTCCGACCAGCAATTCCGCGCCATCAGCTCCCAACTGGAGGAACTTTGCAGGATCGATCTTTCAAGACCTGCTTGATAGTCTGTTAGAGTTGAGATGGCGGTGAATTGCGGGAGGCGGTTTCCCGATGGCACCGCCGTGATCATAGAGGCGCACGTTGGTTTTTCGGTCCTCAGGGAGGCGGCGGGTTCGCTGCGCGGGCAATCAGTTGGCGTGTCCATGCCGGT
>CAYWLC010000207.1:0-4725 GCA_964458895.1 uncultured Luteolibacter sp.
AGGCGGCGAAAGCGAAGAACCCGACGGCGGGTAGAGGGGTATTGGCGAGACTGGCCGGGGTGAGTGAGAATAAAGCGAAGGCATTCCTTCAAGGGGCGGCAAAAGTTAAGACGGTGAAGGAATCCGCACCCGCAGAAAAGCCCGTAGAATCCGTCCAGTTGACGGGAGCGGGCATCAGCTTGAAGAACGCGAGGGTCAGCGACTTCAAGCCGCAGGACACCGTTAAGCGCAAGCTTTACGAGTTGAAGCGCGGAACGGCGTACCCTATCAGTTCGGTCAGCGAACAATGGGGCATTTCCGAGGAACGCATTCGCAAGGATGCCAAGCGTTTTGAATGCTTGAAGTTTGTAGAAGTCAAGCCGGGGGATTGGGTGTCATGCGTCATTCATCCCGATACGGCGTCAGAAATCAACCACCAAAGAAAGGGCTAACAGAATATGAAGCAGAAATCACACAGCTTGAAGGGCAAGACAATCACTCACGACGAAGTGATTCACAAGGTTATTGACGCTCAATCCCGCGTCAAGGAGCTTGTCGATGAAAACAAGGCGTTGCGCAAAGACCGCGACCAACTCCTTGAGGAATACACCGATATGCGGAATGCTCGACAGGTAGCCAAGTCGCCGCTCAAGCAACGGGATACCCCTGCGCTCGACAAGGTGCGGGTGTCGTTTGGCGACGTTCACGGCATGATGATGGACAGGGATGCGGTCGGGGCGATGTTGCGGGACATCACGACGCTTGACCCTGATGAAATCGTCATTGGCGGCGACTTGCTGGAAATCGGCGGGTGGCTTGCCAAGCATCAGCCGATTGGGTTCATCGCCCTGTGCGACTACTCCTATCAGGAGGACATCAACGCGGCCAACTGGTTCCTTGATGAGTTGCAGAAATACGCCCCTCATGCCGTGATTCACTACATCGAGGGCAACCATGAGGATCGCATGGAGCGGTGGTGCGTGGATCAGACCATGGCGCACAAGCGGGATGCAAATTTCCTGCGTGATGCGTTCAGTCCTGAGTCCCTGCTTCGCCTTAAAGAGCGCGGCATCACCTACTATCGCCGGAGCGAAATCTATGGCGAAGGGCTTCCTCGTGGGTGGATCAAGCTTGGCAAGATGTTCTTTACTCATAGCCTGACGTACTCAGCCAATGCCGCAAGGGACGCCGCAAGCAAGACGGCTGGCAACGTGACGTACTTCTGTACCCACCGCGAGGATAGCGCGACTATCGTATTCCCGGCAATCGGGATTGTGAAGGCGTTCAATCCGGGGTGTCTGTCTCAGATGCAACCCATTTGGAAGCACAGCAACCCGACATCATGGAGTCAGGGGTATGCCATTGACTTCATCGCGAAGTCGGAAAACTTCCAACGGATTCATGTTCCGATCTGGAAGGGCGAATCGCTGGCCGGGAACATGATTGAACGGTTCAAGTCGTAATCCAATGAACAAAGAAACCCTATGGAGTCACTTGCTTTCCCGCAATCCCGGCATTCGGGACGGTAAGGCAATGACTCCGGCGGGCTATCGCAAGTTTTTTGACGTGGTTTGGCATGAGGCACAGAAGGAACTCTGCCGCGATTCAGGCAAAGCGATGCCCGACTTTTTGAGAGGATTGTTTAAATGACGTGCTCCGACTGTTCACTCTCCGCAAAAGGTCATCCAGGCATTGATTGCCCGATGCTTAAAATCGGCATAGCAAAGACTTTTAGCGGCGGTTGCAATCTGGCGCAGGTTAGGCAGGAGGCAAAGCAGGCGGAGAAGCGGCGGGTTGAAGCTTTGCCGGATGTGCCGATGTACGCAAAGAAAGAGCGACTTGAAGAGCGCGATTTACAGTCTCAATGTGAGGGGTGGCTATCTAACAGGGGATACCGCCGAATGACGGCGCCTGAGGCAAGCAGGGCGGCAACAGAGCGGCTTAAAGATCAAATGGGCTGGTTCTTCCACTTGTGCAAGCCGATAGGAAACCCGTTATGTCCTGATTTGATTGTTTTCAATAGCGACATGACTAGATGCCTTTGCGTGGAGTTAAAGGTGCGCAATACGTTTCAGGACGGGCAAAAGGAAATGATTGACCTGAAGTGCTGGCGGCTGGCGTACACGTTCAAGGAGGTTGAGGATGTGGTTAAGGATTGGGAGGAAAGCAATTAAATGAGCGGATTTACGAAGCTGGTTCCCGAAATTGTGCAATCGTCCATCTGGAACGAGGCGGCTGAAATCAGAATCATGTGGATTACTATGCTCGCCATTAAAGATTCTGACGGCTATGTCCGGGGAGACGCTAGGACGCTAGCCAGGATAGCGAATGTGTCAATCGAATCTTCTGAGGCTGCTTTGAGGTTGTTTCAGGATCCAGATGTAAACTCGCATACTTCTGACAATGACGGGCGAAGGATTGAGCCTTACGCTGGCGGCTGGCTGGTTCTCAACCATGATAAATATAGGTGCAAAGAGCAGGAAATCAGAGATCAGACACGGCAAAGAGTCAAAAAACATAGGGAAAAGCACAATGTAACGCTATGTAACGTTACAGAAACGTTACCCTCTGCTTCTGCTTCTGTATCTGTATCTTCTTCAGAGGGGATGCAAGGGGAGGTGGACCCTCACAAGCCGGTTGATGCCGATGAGCTTCAAACATTCAAGGGCGCGGTTTCGTTTTTGAAGATTCATCCGGCTTTCGCGTCTGTTCCGGATATGGCTATACAAAACGCTTTACGGGACTTTTCAGCCTATAAAGCGCATTGGCCTAAAATGCTGCGTGAGTTTCAGACTGACAATGCCGGTGTCGAGGTACTGAAATATCCGCCATGCCAGGCGCTAAGGATTGCAATGGAGCGTTATATCAAGTTCAAAAACGTTAAATCACCACATCAATCATTATGAACATCGACCAAGTAATCAACCATGAGAAGCAGATCATCGGCTGCATAGCCTTTCCGGATTCATCGCCGGAAGCCGTAGCGTGTTGCGCAGAGATGCGATTAACGGAAGAATGCCTATCGGATCCGTTTCACCGCCAAATATTCGGGCTTGTGCAAGCCATGAGCGCCGCAAAGATGCCGGTTTACCCTTATTCGGTGGTGGATTACGCCAAAAAGAGCGGTCAAACTGTAAATTTGAAGCAGCTAGGGAGCATAATTGATGAAATAACAGTTGGTTTGCCATACCTGAAGTCGTCTATCGAGGCAATCAAGCAGCACGATTACGCAAACCGTAGTGAGTTGCTGATTAAGCAATCGCTTATGCAGATACGTGACGGCGACCCCGTAGAGGCCGTCAGGAGCCTCAAGGCGTCCCTGGTAGACCTAGAGGCGAACCAACTGCCGCGCTCAAACAATCTAGGGCATATAACGGACTACAGGGCCGATAAAATTGAACAATGGAAGAACGCCAAGGGAGTAGGGTTTGTCGGGATACCGTCAGGGATACCGGAGATAAACAAGTATCTAGGCGGGTATCGGCGCAAGGTGATGACCATTTTGGGCGGCTACAGAGGCGAGGGAAAGTCTACAATCATGCGTCAGGAGTTGTTTTATCAGGCAAAAGCCGGATTCAAGACGCTGATGATCACGCTAGAGGACCCGGTCGAAGTGTGCAATGCGGCGATTGCTGGCAATCATGCGGATATTTCGATATACGGTCTGGATACCGGCACAGGAAATCCGGATAACATCGAGAAAATCAATAAAGCGTGGGCTTCATTGAAAGATGTGCCTATGCGCATAGCTTCCGCGCGAACAATAGACGATGTTGTGAGTCTGATTGCTGTCTGCAAAGCGCGTTATGGTCTGGATTGCGCTGGAATTGATCACATTCAGCACATTGCCCCTTACGTCATGCGCGGCTTGGATAGAAATGGGACAATGGGCAGTTATTCAGGGGCGATATGTTACGCGCTGAAAGAGCATGATGTGGCGGGGATAGTTGCCAGCCAGTTTAGCAGGGATGGCGAGAAGCAGGCGAGAAGGCCGAGGTTGTCGGACTTGCGGGATTCCGGATGCTTGGAGCAGGACGCAAGGGCGGCATTGTTGCTTTCAAAGGACGGAGACTGTCACATTTTAGAGGTTGCCAAGAATAGCTATGGTCCGAGTGGTAATGAGATCCGGCTTGTGCGCAATGGCGGCGCTCAACGGTTTGAAGAGATAAAGACCCCTGTCGCTGGTAAGACCTGGGTTTGATTAGCGGTGAATATTTCAGCAAAATAAGCATACTGATGTATGCAGAGGAAGCAAGGAAGTTATGAGAATCAAGGCGAGAACGATTGTGTGTAGAAGTTGCGGTAATCCCTTTCGCGCTTTGTCCGGAAATAGCAAGTTCTGTAATAAGTGCAGCCGGAGCGGAGGCAGGCGAACAAAAAGAAAAACCCCGGCTTGTTAGGCCGGGGCGTGGTCCCTTTCGTGGTTATGGTCACATATAGGCGTCTACGTAGGCGTCTGTATATACATCGCAGCTATTGCAGACAGGCGTGCCACGCAACTTGTTTTGCGCTCTCATGGCTTGCCGATTTTTAATACGTTCGGAATGTTCATTCATTTTAGCGCGTCCGTGTTCGCAATCGCAAAACTTCTGCTCAATCCAATATCCACGGGAGTCGTAAATCTGTTTAATCCCTTTCGCGTCGCATAGTCTGCATGGCGTTGTCATGCTTCACCTGTGGCCTTCTGGATGGCGGCGCGGGCAATATCAAGCGCGTCCGAATATGGACGAAAATTCTCGTCATGTT
>CAYWLC010000208.1:0-4698 GCA_964458895.1 uncultured Luteolibacter sp.
GCGACGAATTGTTGCTCGATCTGCTCAAACAAACCGACTACCACTCGGTGATGATCTTCACCCGCACCCGCAAGGAGGCCGACGAGGTCACCTCCCTGATCAAATCCTCCGGCCAGTCGAAGGTGGTCGCCATGCACTCGGACATCAACCAGGTGGACCGCATGAAGGCGCTCGCCGGCTTCAAGGCGGGCGACTACGAAATCCTGGTCGCCACCGACGTCGCCGCACGCGGCATTGACATCTCCGGTGTCTCCCACGTCATCAATTACCGCGTCCCGGAAAACGCCGAGGACTACGTCCACCGCATCGGCCGCACCGGTCGCGCCGAAGCCGAGGGCGACGCATTCACGATTCTAACAGCCGATGAGCTCGATTTCGCCAAATCCGTGGAGATCTTTATCGACCAGAAAATCCCACGACGCAAGCTGGAGGACTTCGCCTACATCTACACTGCCCTGCTCGACGACTCGCCGGCCAAAGCCATCCGCCGGAAAAAAACCGGCGGCGGAAAAAAACGCAAATAAGCGGTCCGCAGGGTGATAACCGTCATTTTATTACCGCTGTCGGATTTTTAGAACCCTTGCGGGGCAGGCCCGGCCATGCTACGAGTGGCCACCGCCATGAAGCACCTGTTCATTTTCCTGTTCCTTGTCGCCACCCTGATTCCCGTCTTTTCCGCTGAGGAAACGGCACAAAAACCTGTAAAACCGATCATCGCCGTCTATGACCTGGAGGGCGTGATCTCGGAAACCGGCAAGGAAAAACCCTCGTTGCTCGAGTTCCCTACCAACGTCTCCCGCCCGCTGACGATGTTGGATCTAACACAAAGTCTGGAGAGTGCTGCGGACGATCCCGCGGTCAAGGCTGCCGTGTTGTATGCTGACGGATGCGACTTGGAGTTCGCGCAAATCCAGGAACTCCACAACCAGCTTGTGGATCTGCGGGAGGCGGGCAAGGACGTCTGGGTGTACAGCGAACACCTGACCAACCGCATCGCATTGTTAGGAAGTGCCTCCAACCACTTCACGCTGATGCCGGAAGCCGACTGCGATTTCCACGGCATCAATGCCGAATCGTGGTATTTCAAGGGCCTGCTCGACAAGGTGGGCGTGCGCGCCGAGGTCATCCACATCGGCGATTTCAAGAGCTTCGGCGAGATGTTCTATCGGACCGGTCCCAGCAACGAGGCGAAACAACAGGAGGACAAGCTGATCGACTCGATCTTCAATCAGGTCGTCAATCAAGTGGCTGAGGGCCGCAAGCTCGAAGCGGCGAAGGTCCGCGCGATCATCGACGATGGCGCGCTCAATGCCAAAAAAACTGTGGAAATTGGCCTTGTGGATCACCTGATGTTCCGCACGGGCTTGGTGGAAAAACTGCGCGAGACTTATGGCAAGACCGCGAAATTCGACCGCAGTTATGAATTGCCGGATCTTGATGGACCCGAGATCAGCGGGATCATGGACCTGTTCAAATTGATGTCAGGCAAATACAGTTCCTCGCACCCGCGCAAGGATTTCGTGGCGGTCGTCGCCCTGGATGGCGACATCACTGAGGAGTCGGTGGCACCGGTGCGCACGGAAATTCTCAAACTGGCCAGGGAACCCAAGGCCAAGGCGCTCGTCCTGCGCGTCAACTCGCCCGGCGGCTCCGCACTCGCCAGCGAAATCCTGTGGGAAGCCACCCACCAGTGGAACGCCACGGCCAAACCCTTCGTCGTCTCCATGGGAGGCGTCGCTGCCAGCGGCGGCTATTATGTCTCCACCGGCGCTAACAGAATCTTCGCCGAGAATGGCACCATCACCGGTTCGATCGGCGTGGTCGGCATGAAGTTCGTGATCGGCGCAGCCTTGGAAAAACTCGGCATCTCCACCCACTCGACCCAGCGCGGCAAAAACGCCGGTGCCATGAGCATGACCCGCGGGTTCACCGAGGATGAGGCCAAATTTGTTAGAATAGCCATGGCCGACACCTACGCCACGTTCAAGAAACGCGTGACCGATGGCCGCGGCAAGGCCCTCAAGGGCGACCTCGAACCGCTGGCCGGCGGACGCGTCTATAGCGGACAACAAGCGCTCGATATCGGCCTGGTCGATGAAATCGGCGGCCTCCACGATGCCATCGACTACGCCGCCAAAGCCGCAAACCTCGACGACCCGGACATCAAACTGGTGCCGGAACCGAAAAGCGGTCTCGAGGAACTCTTCGCCAAACCCGAAAAGAAAAAGGATGACGAAATCATCCGCGCGCCGCGCGCGCCGAGCGCCTCCGCCAAACTCCAGGACGTCCTGCTGCGCGCAGGCATCACCGATGCCCTGCCGGAACCCGCCAAGGCCGCCGTCGCCCGCCTCGCCTCACGCATCGCCGCGTTCCGCAAAACCCAGATCCTGCTCATCGCTCCGGATTTCGAGATCCGGTGAAAGGGTCGGATTCCAGCAGGTTTTCATTTCACCGCAAAGCCGCGGAGAACGCAAAGGGGGCGCGGAGGGGTTGTTTCACGGGCGTTTCACGGATGTAAGACAGCCGTCTCGCTCAATACTGTCAGTTAGCACATGGCTCTGTTAGTGAAGGCTCCTGGCAGCATGCCCGGGCCACAGTGGCGCGGGCATGCTGCCCGCCGCCTGTTTTCATTGCCGCCGCCACATTAACTAAACTGACCGTATTGGCAGTATTGGCTGTCATGGGTTGAACTTGTGCAGGTAGAGCCGCGCCGGGCGAGGCACCACGCCGTCCAACCGCGCCCATCCACAATCCACGATCCACAATTTTCGCGTTGATTCCACCCCCCTTTGCCTGTGAGAGTCGTGCCGCCATGCTTGATATCCGAGTGATCCGTGAAAATCCCGTCTCTGTCCAGGAACGCCTCAAGAACCGGGGTGGCGAGCACTGGAAGCTGGTGGACGATGTGCTTGCCTGCGACGAGCAGCGCCGCAAGGCGGAAACCGATAAGCAAACGCTGCAAAGTTCGCGCAAAACCATTTCCAAGGAAATCGGCATGCTCAAGGCCAAGGGTGGCGACACCGCCGCAATCGAAGCGCAGGTGCGCGCGATCAATGAACAAATCGCCGCGCTCGATCTAACAGCCGAGGAGGCGTCCGCCCGCCAGACGGACTTGTTGCTCAATATCCCGAACCTGCCACACGAGGCCTGCCCGGTGGGCCATGACGAATCGGCCAACCCGGTCGTCCGCACCTGGGGCGACAAACCCGACCTCCCCGCACCCAGGGACCACGTCGAACTCGCACTGCGCCACGGACTCATCAACTGGGACGACGGCATCCGCGTGGCGGGCTCCGGCTTTGTCGTCTATCGCGGCAGGGGCGCGCGCCTCGAACGCGCTCTGATCAATTTTTTGTTAGACACCCAGGCGGCCAATGGTTACGAGGAGGTGAACGTGCCGCATCTCGTGAAACGCGAGTGCATGGAAGGCACCGGCCAGTTGCCGAAGTTCGAGGACGACATGTATGGCACGGACGCCGGCGAGGACGGTATCAACAACTTGTTCCTGGCACCCACGGCGGAAGTGCCGGTGACCAATCTCTATCGGGACACGCTGCTGACGGAAGCCGACCTGCCGGTGAGAATGACAGCCTACACGCCGTGTTTCCGCCGCGAGGCGGGTTCCGCCGGGCGCGACAACAAGGGCATCATCCGCATGCATCAGTTCGACAAGGTGGAACTCGTCCAGATCGTGCATCCGGAGCGCGGATTCGCAGTGCTGGAGGAACTCACAGGCCATGCGGAGTCCATCCTGCAAAAGCTCGGGCTGCATTACCGCGTGATCGAGTTATGCACCGGCGACATCGGGTTTTCCTCGGCCAAGACCTATGACATCGAAGTATGGGCACCCGGCCAAGGCAAGTATCTGGAGGTTTCAAGCTGTTCGTGTTTCGCCGAGTATCAGGCGCGCCGCATGCGGCTGCGCTTCAAGGATGCGGAAGGCAGGAACCGCGTGCCCCACACGCTCAACGGTTCCGGCACCGCGCTGCCACGGCTATACGTCGCGTTGTTAGAGCAATGCCAGCAGCCGGATGGCTCCATCCGAATTCCACAGGCGCTGGTCCCGTATTTCGGGGCCGAGGTCCTTGGCTGAGTAGGCGCGGGGGAATGCGCGCTTAGCGCGAGTAAAGCTCGACGATCAACTGCTCATTGACGAGCGGGTTGATGTCGTCGCGCTCAGGCATGCGCGATACCGTGGCTTCCAGTTTGTTCTTGTCCACACTGACCCAATCCACTCCGGGCATCGCCTGGGTGAGATCGGTCATGCGCAACACGAGTTGCTGGGATGATGGCTTGCCACCGACCTTGATGACGTCGCCGGGTTTGATTTGGAAGCTCGGGATATCGACGCAGCGGCCGTTGACCAGGATGTGGCCGTGATTGACGATCTGACGGGCGGCTTGGCGGGTGTTGCCAAAGCCGGCGCGGTAACAGACATTGTCGAGGCGGGTTTCGAGAAGTTGCAGCAGGATCACGCCGGTCACACCGCGGCGGCGGGCGGCTTCCTCATAATATCCACGGAATTGTTTTTCTAACACTCCGTATTGAAAACGGAGTTTTTGTTTTTCGCCGAGAGCGACCGAGTATTCGCTCTTCTTCTTGCGCCCGGCGCGCACTCCGTGCTGGCCCGGTGGGAAGTTGCGGCGTTCGAGTGACTTGGAGGGGCCGAAAAGTGAGACGCCGAAACGACGGCTGATT
>CAYWLC010000209.1:0-4698 GCA_964458895.1 uncultured Luteolibacter sp.
AACAGAATGGTGCCGCCGGGGGTCTCATAAATACCGCGCGATTTCATGCCGACAAAACGGTTTTCCACAATATCGACGCGGCCGATGCCGTTGCGTCCGCCTAACAAATTGAGCACACGCATGATGCCGTAGGCGGTGAACAAGGAATAACCGTCCTTTTCGCCGGTGGATTTCACATCGCCCAGCTCGCCG
Organism: uncultured Luteolibacter sp.; assembly: GCA_964458895.1. Taxonomy (GTDB): domain Bacteria; phylum Verrucomicrobiota; class Verrucomicrobiia; order Verrucomicrobiales; family Akkermansiaceae; genus Luteolibacter. Next base: position 193 of record CAYWLC010000209.1, read on the forward strand.
AGGAGGGCGCAGAGGTCATTGTGTTTGAGGCCGATGGCATTGCCTTTTTCAAACAGGATTTCGATGTATTCCGCCTTGTCGGGCGCGTCTTCCGGGGAAACCGAAAGCACATACATGTCGCGATCCGCCGGGGTGGTGGCATCATACCACGGGTCCTCCATGGCACCGGCCTCGAATGAGATGTGCAGCAGATTGCGGTCCATCGAGTAGGGCTTCTTCATGGATGCCTTGACCGGGATATTGTTAGATTCGGCGTAGGCGATCATTTCCGAGCGGCCGGGGAATTGTTTGCGGAATTCCGCGTCGCGCCACGGGGCGATGCATTTCACGTTGGGTGCGAGCGCGGCGGCGGAGAGTTCGAAGCGCACCTGGTCGTTGCCCTTGCCAGTGGCACCATGGGCGATGGCATCCGCGCCTTCGGCCAGGGCGACGTCCATCATGCCCTTGGTGATGCAGGGGCGGGCGATCGACGTGCCTAACAGATAACGGCCCTCATACACCGCGTTGGCCTGGATCATCGGGAAAATGTAGTTGGCTGCGAAGTCCTCCTTCAGGTCGCCGATGAAACATTTCGAGGCCCCGGTGGAGAGCGCCTTGGCTTCGAGGCCGTCGAGTTCGTCGCCCTGGCCGACATCCGCGCAGTAGGCGATGATTTCAGCGTTGTATTTTTGTTTGAGCCAGAGGAGCAGGACCGAGGTGTCGAGCCCCCCGGAGTAAGCGACGAGAATTTTCATAAGGCGCGAAGCGAAACATGGACAAGCCGGGCGGGCAAGGGGGAAGAGGGAATGGGAGAATTTTGAATGTTGAATGTTGAATTTCAGGCCACACAGACCGGGCGGATGCTTTCTGAAGGCTCTATTGCAGGCCTGTTATGTGTCAATTTCGCCACCAAACACGCTTCGCAAGGGACCCCGACCGAGCGTAAGTTGCGTTTGATTGTTAAGAAACCTAAACCAATCACCCGCCCATGAGCCTCGATATTGCCGTTGACGCCTTTGCCCCGGATACTGACGGGGTGGCCGTGTCGTTTGTCCGCCAGGCAGGCAAGGTCCGCCCGTTTGCACCCTCTGTGCGCAAAGGCCACAAGTTGCGGGTGCGGACCGTTTTCATCTCGGACGTCCATCTTGGCTCGACGGACAGCAAGGCGCGCGAGGTGGTCAATTTTCTCAAGCGGGTGAAGTGCGAGAAGCTGGTGCTCAATGGTGACATCATCGACGCCTGGGCCCTGCGACGGGGTGGCAAGTGGCAGAACCGACACACCAAGTTCGTGCGCCACGTGCTCAAGATGTCGGAAAAACAACACACCAAACCGGTTGGCTGCGTCGGCATAGTCGTGATTGAACTGTCTGATGGCGAGGGAATTTTCCACCTGCGGTCTGGCCAGATCATACAAGCTGCGGTTGACGGGGTGCCGCAAGCGGGATCGCAGATCAATCAACGGAGACTCTGGCTCATTCTTGAAATTCATATTTTCTCAACAAACCCACACCCTAGACGGCATAATTCGTTTCAGAAATGATTTCTTGTGAATTTATTGTTACATGCGGAAGTGCGCCTGGGTGAGTCGTATGTCGGTCCATGCGAGGTTCACGGTGAGGCCGCTGCGGGCGCGCAGGCCTTTGATTGAACCGCTTGGCCAGGCTTTGGGCGCTGCGGCGAGGAGTTGCAATTCAAAGATCCCCTTGATGGATTGGGAATTCCTGCAGGAAAGGGCGTGGATCCTGAGGTGACGGGTTCTAACATTCATCCCGGGGTGCCCTCAATGGACAGCTCATCTCAATGCGAAGGCCTCCGCCTCCTCCATGGCGATGCGCGACCACTCCCAGAGGCGCTGGGGATCGTAGCGCACCGTGGAGATGTCCTTCATGATGATCTCGACGTGGCATCCGCGCGCTTGTTCTAACAATCCGCGCAACTCGGCGCGTGCCTCCTCCGGGTGCCACTTGTCATAGGCGAACACCGCCGGATTCGGTTTGTAGCTCATGACATATTGGTTCGCCACGTTGCGCACGGCGCGGTCGGCATGGATCTGATAGTTCATCGAGATCTTGCGCAGGTTGGGGATCTGGCTGAGCATATCCACCTTGTTGTCGAGTGGTTCGCAGCAACCGTAATAGTTCATGCCCCAGCGCGAGAGCCACGGGAAGTCGTGTTTGACGGCGAACTCCCAGTGCATGTCTTTGGAAACCTCCGAGAAGATCTGGGCGTTCGAGCAACCCCACATCTGGTTGGGTTGTGCGCCGAGGAACTCGTTAGTGGGATTCGGCAGGGCCTTCGAATACCCATAACCACCGGAGCCGATGCGCGTGTTGTTGCCATCCGGAGAGAGCAGGTTTTGCGCGACGAACTGGTCGAGTTCCGTGTTCCATGCGGCGACCATGCGATCCACGGCGGCGTGGACGAAATCCGGGCGGTCCACCAGGTCGAACATCGCCTCCTCCACGCCCCACCAGCGGATCAGGAAATCCCACGGTGTGTACCAGATATGGGTCTGGCCGACCTTGCGCACGGGCATCAGGTCCTTGCAGATTTCCGACATCACGCGGTAGCGTTCGTCGGTGACGCTGGAAACATGGGTGATTTTGGGCATCTGGATTTTTTCCAGGTCGTCCCAGTCGCGGATCTGGATTTTGAAATGGCGGGACACGATGTTGTTAGCATCGTCGGTTTTTGCCAGATCCACATCCTCGATGATGCCGAAGTCCGTGCTGTGGATGGCCAGCGGGCACTCGATGAAATCGCTCACGACCATGTCGGCCGGCAGGTGGTTCCATTGATAGATTGTCTGGCGCAGGGAGGTTTCCCATTCGTGCGCCCACGGGTGTTCGGTGCGCAGGGTCAGTTCGTCGTTGACATTCATTTCATGCCACGGGATCTCGTTGATCCAGACCATGGGTCGCTCGGATTCGAGGTCGTTGAGTTTCTGCCAGAGCAAGGCTTTCTCCTGATGCACCGGCGGCGCCGATCCGTGCGATCTCGGCGACGAGGCTGCGCAGGACTTCCTTTTCAGCCGCTTGCAGATGGATGGCCGCGGTCGTGATGGGTTGCGGTCGGTGACTGGGATCGTGTAGCATGGATTTTTGAGTGCGGGTGGTAGGGCGGACGGGACACGGTTACGATCTTATATTTTGGTTCTATCATGAAGCAGCGCATGACGGAGGAGGCATCGGTTTTCCAATATCCACATCGTGATCTGCGGTGACGGACGGCGGAGGTGGCGGGCCGCCGCTGCGCCGGGTGTCGGACCAGCGCCGGGTGAGGTCGCCGTAGGCGTCGATGCGGCGGTCGCGGAAGAATGGCCAGATGCGGCGGAAGTCCTCGAGGGCGGTGTAGTCAAGGTCCTGATAGAGGATTTCCTCCTGGTCGGTGGAGGCCTTGGCGGTGATTTCGCCGTAGGGGTTGGCGACGAACGAGCGGCCCCAGAACTCGGTATTTTGATAGATTCCGGTGCGGTTGACGGCGGCGAGGAAGCAGCCGTTGGCCACGGCGTGGCCGCGTTGCACGGTTTCCCATGCGCAGTGCTGGGCCTCGCCGAGGGTGGGTTTTTCCTCGGGCAACCAGCCGATGGCGGTTGGATAGATGAGGACCTGGGCGCCGCCGAGCGCCATGAGGCGGGCGGCCTCCGGGTACCACTGGTCCCAACAGATCAGCACGCCGAGTTTGCCGAACTTCGTGTCCCAGACCGGCCAGCCGCTGTCACCGGGGGTGAAATAGAATTTCTCCTCGAAGGCGGGGTCCTGCGGGATGTGGGATTTGCGGTAAAGACCTAACAACCTGCCGTCCGCATCGTGGATGGCGGCGGTGTTGTGATAGAGACCGGGGCCGCGGTGTTCGAAGAGCGAGGAGACCAGCACGATGCCGAGTTCGCCGGCGAGCCTGCCCAGGCGGTCGGTGACCGGGCCGGGCAGGGGGTCGGCCAGATCGAAGAAGGCCGGGTCCTCGACGGTGCAGAAATACGGTGTTAGAAAAAGCTCCTGGGTGACCACGATGTTGGCACCGCCCGCAGCGGCGCGGCGGATGAGCGCTTCATGGTGATCGAAGGCCTCCGCCTTGGTGGCGAAGGTTTTCGATTGGAGCAATGCGATGCGTGGCATGGAGGGTGGGTTACGGTTCGTAGGCTTCCATGATGCGGTGCACGGCGGTGGCGGCGGGGAGCGATTGGGCGGCGACCTGTTGTTCGATGGACGGCAGGAGGCGTCTGACGCGCGGGTTGCGGAAGAAGCGGTGGCGGAGTTCCTCTTCGATCATGGCCTGCATCCATTCGATCGACTGGTGTCTGCGGCGGGCGTCGAAGGCGCCGGACTCACGGGCGGTGGTGGTGAAGTCCTCCACGGTGTTCCACAAATTTGTTAGAGTTTCCGGAACCAGCGCGGAGCAGGTGGTGCAGTGGGTTTTCCACCCGCAGGTGGCGGGTTGGAGGAACTGTAGCACGCGGTTGTATTCGCTGCTCGCGAGTTTGGCGCGGGCGATGTTGTCGCCATCCGCCTTGTTCACGGCTAACAAGTC
>CAYWLC010000210.1:0-4662 GCA_964458895.1 uncultured Luteolibacter sp.
GCGGAACCACTTGCGCGTAGCCCGAATTTCATCGCCTTCCATCGGGTGCGTGTTGATATTGGTGGGCGACGACCAAAACTAAAAAAGAACCAAGAGAGGGAGATTGTGATGTTAGTCAATTCCGGGCAAAAAACTGGTGCCGATGCCGCAAGGTTGTTCAATGTGCATCCTGCTACCGTGTCACGCTTACTGGCCAAGGCGCGTGTGGCTAGCGCAAAGTCGGCGACTTAGATCCAGACCATCCCCCCTATTTTTCGTCAAAAAAGTACTGCCCGTATTGGCCTTTCGGTCAATTCTGAAAATTTCGTGGATTCCGGCTTAGTACCCCAAGCTCAAAGCTATTGAGGTCGCCATTCATCCACCACCACGCGGTTGCGTCCGGCTGCTTTAGACCGGAACATGGCATCGTCAGCGCGGCGGACGACTTCATCCTGCGAGCACTGACTATCGAACAGGGTAACCCCCAAACTGGCCGAGCAGTGATGATCGATGGGCTGGCGCGGATTGATTGAGCCAGGCAGATGGTAAGGTTCGCCCAGCTGATCGAGCAGGTGGAGGGCTACGCGCTCGGCCTGCGCAAGGGCCATGGTGGGGTCTGTATCGAGTTCGGTCAGCAGCACGACGAACTCGTCACCACCCAATCGCGCCGTAGTGTCTGCGCTGCGTACGCAATCCTTGAGGCGTCGCGCAACTTCGATCAGCAGCCGGTCACCCGCCTCGTGGCCATACAGGTCATTGAGCGGTTTGAAGTTGTCAAGGTCGATGAATACCAAAGCACCATGCCGGCTACTGCGTTTGGCCGCCGCAAGGACTTGGCCGAAGCGGTCGAACAGCAGCCGGCGATTGGGCAATTCGGTGAGCGGATCGTAGAAGGCCAGTTGCTCGATCTGTTGCTCCAATCGATGACGCTCGGTGATGTCGGTGGCCAGTGAGATAATGGTACGGGGCTCGCCGGGGCGGTCGGGTAGCCAGGTATTGAACCACTCACAGGTAATGGTGGACCCATCGCGCGTGAGGTTGTCGTTGATGCTGTGTGGCAGCAGCTCCCATTCGTTCTCGTCATTGAGATGAAGCAGGCGTGGCAGCAAGGTCATTTTATCGGCTTCCGTAATCAGAAATTCGCCGAAGCTGCGGCCGATGACTTCTTCACGACGCCAGCCGAACAGGGCTTCGGCCTGACGGTTCCAGGCCGAAAGGACAAAACCGGGGCTCCAGACAATGCCGGCTGACGGTGTGGTTTCAAAGACGACGCGATGCCACGCTTCGCTTTTGATGAGTTGCGCTTCGGTAAGCGTTTTTTCCTCGATGGCGACGGCCAGACGGCGATTGACGCGGTGGATATAAAAGGCGATACCGCCGACAACCAGGATCAACCCGGCGAATCCCGCGAGCGTCCAGTAAAACCAGGTGAGATCGACGCGGCGGTCGGGTTGATAGAAGAATTCGTCAAGAGGCAGGGTGTCATCGACGATGCCAAAGCGGGCATAGGTGGCGGCAATATGCTTCCAGCGGCCCGGATTGTTGTGGCCAATCTCGATGATTTCCGGGTTGATCAGATCGTGCAGTGACTTGGCCTCGAAGGCCAGATGCTCGCGGGTTTTTTTCTGGGTGTTGTAGTGCGCCTGAATCAAGTCGATGATCTCGCGTGGATGGTCTAGCGCGTATTGCCACCCGCGCCGTGATGCAGCATAAAAGGCGGCCGCCACCTGCGGACGATTTTTTGCAACATCCCGATGGGTAAACAGCACATCGCCGTAGAAGTCCATGCCGTAGGTGAAGGGCTTCAGGACGGTGTAGGGCACGCCCAGCCGATCGAGCAAATAGGGCTCGTTGGAGGAATAGGCATTCAGGGCGGCAACGCGCTGTTCGATCAGGTCGTCCAGGTGACGTTCATCGGCGACAAAGTTCAACCGGTCGAGCGCAATGCCCTCGTTGAGGAACATGCTCTTCAAATCAACATCCTGATCGCCATTCATCAGGGCAATTTTGGGCTTTGCGGTGCGGGCCAGATCGACCAGTCGCCGGTCTTTTCCTCGCACCAGCAGTATGTTCGGCGAATGCTGGAAGATCGGCCCCAAGAGCCGCACGGGCTGCCCGTTCAGGAAATTGACCACCAGGCTGGACAATGCAATGCCAAACTCACTCCGCCCGGAAAGCACACCCTGCACCGGGTTAGCCTCTGGCCCACCCTCTTTGAGCGTGACATCCAGCCCCGCCTCACGATAGAAGCCCTTGTGCAATGCCGCGTAGTAGCCGGCAAACTGAAACTGGTGATACCAGCGCAATTCGAGCGAAACCGGCGTCAGCGCCTGTGCGAACCCTCCTTGCGGAAACAGTGGAAGAAACAGGATGATGAGGCGAATGATCCGAGAAAATATGAACACATGGGGCGTAGGTATCATGGGACTATTTTCGAGGGGATAAGCTTGGCGTACTTTTGCTACAGTGGATGAAACTGTTGCTACAGCGGATATTTGTTGATTGCCTTTCTTCCACCTACTCAGTTTCGCCGGTAGTCTTCGGGCCTCTAAACATGCTTGGAATCTGGTAACCAGATGACTGCCGTAAAACCTGGTGCTCCAACTCTGCTGCTGATCGACGATTCGATCACTGATCTGCGCGTGCTGATCGACATGCTAGCTGCGCGCAAGTGGCGCACTCTGGTAAGTTTCGACGGCCTGGACGGCTACCGCAAGGCGACGCTCAAGCAACCCGACTTGATCCTGCTCGATGTGCGCATGCCGGGCATGGATGGGTTTGGCACCTGCCGGCGCCTGAAGGCCGATCCGCGCACGCAATCCATTCCGGTAATTTTCCTCACCTCGGCCGAAGACAAGGAAGATCGCCTCACCGGGCTTTCGCTCGGTGCGGTGGATTACATCATCAAGCCCTATGTCAGTGAGGAGGAAGTACTGGCGCGGCTGGGTATTCATCTGGAGCTTTCACGCCGACTCGGTGAACCCCCCCGTATTACCGTCAACCAGACCGCCGGCCAGTCGTCGCTGGTCGCTGCGGCAACAGCGCTACTACTGGAGAATCTGTCTAACCCACCTTCGCCCGAAGCGCTGGCCGGCCAACTAGGGACCAACGAAAAGCGGCTCAACGAGGCGTTTCACGAAGCCTTCGCGCTACCTGTGTTCGGCTGGCTGCGCGAGCAACGCCTGCGCCTGGCACGGCAGCTATTGTCGCAAACGGAAACGCTGATCGCCGACATTGCCGCGCATTGCGGCTATGCGTCGCCCGCGAATTTTGCGACGGCCTTCAGGGAGCGTTACGAATGCACGCCACGGGACTTCCGGCGCCGGCTGAGCAAGCTCGATGCGGTTGAAGAGGATGTCGCATCATGAATTCGGCTCTCCTTGTCTTCCGGGCCTGTTTTGGATTGCTGATCACCCTGCTGGCGATAGCCACCACGGCAGTGCGGGCAGAGACGGTGGCGCTGGACACACGTGCCGAGAAGCTGGACCTTTCAAACAGCCTCGAACTGCTGCATGACCCGACCGGCCAGATCCACTACACCGAAGTATTTGGGCTGACCAACGAATTCCGCCACGTGCAGCGTAAGGATCTCGTCCAGGGGTTCAATGCCGGCGTATTCTGGCTGCGATTTTCCCTGGTGCATACCGGAGCGCAACCGGTGACGCGCTGGCTGGTCGTCGGCACGGCAAAAATCAACCAGGTCACGCTTTACCTGCGTGGCAATGATGACTGGCAAGTGATGCACTCTGGCCGCAGTGTGCCCATGACACAACAGCCGATCATCGCCACGGAGGCGGCATTCCCGATCATCCTGGCGCCTGGCGAAAACCGCGAGGTACTGGTGCGGGTGGTGGCGCGCGGTGCCACCGACATGAGCACCACGCTGTGGGAGCCTCAGGCTTATCGATTCGCCGCGAGCGAACGAAAGCTGCTGACTATCGCCATGCTGTCCGGAGTGTTGGTAAGCAGCGGACTGGCGCTGATCGTTTTTATCCGCTTGCGCGAAACACCGTATCTTTGGCTGTGCCTGCTGTTGATTACGGTCGCCGGGGTTGAGTCTGCACGGGAAAATCTGATTGCCTTCTATCTCTGGCCGAGCAATATGCCCGTGCCTTTGCAGGTGCTGTCAACATTTGCCGGACTGGCAATGTTTGCGCTGGCCAAAGTGGTCGCGAACGCACTTGATCTGCCACGGCAGATGCCCCCCGCCGACAAGTTGTTACTGGCTTTACGCTGGACCGGCCTGTTTGCCGTCGCCGTCAGCGGGTTCGACTACGGCCTGGGAGTGCGTCTGCTCGCGATCGATGCGGCCATTCTTCATCTCGCCAGCCTTATCCTGCCTGTGGTGCTATGGCGCCGCGGCTATTATCCTGCTGGCTGGTTTGCCGCCACGTTCGCGCTGGGTCTGCTGCTCGAAACGGCAAGACAACTGGCAAACCTCGGCATCCTGCCCTGGGCAGCGGCGATGAACTTCAGTATGGCCGGTTATTTGCTGTCGGCCCCCTTCATTCTGATCGGTATGATCGAGCAAACCCGCAAATTGTCGGAGCAACTGGCCGTTGCCGAACAGTTGCACAAGGCAAAATCGGCCTTCCTCTCCCGGGTGAGCCATGAATTGCGCTCGCCGCTCAACACGATCCTGGGCTTTGCCCGGATGTTGCGGCGCGGTTCGGCCCGCCTGTC
>CAYWLC010000211.1:0-4653 GCA_964458895.1 uncultured Luteolibacter sp.
ATCTCGAATCCCTCCGCGCTCAGGCCGCTTCTTGAAGAACTGGCGAGGTGTCTTGCCAACAAGGAAAAATCCGCACGCATCGACCGCATCGCCGAGCGGATCATTCTGGAAACCCTTCTTCCTCCGCATGTAACCGCTTCTTCCCCCATATCGAAGGCGTTGGAGGCCATCCAAACCAACTGGCAGTCGCCGCCGGATCTGGAGACCCTCGCCGGCAAATGCAACATGTCGGTTTCCACCTTTCAACGCCGTTGGAACGAGTCCATGGGAATCACCCCGGCGCGTTACGCCCTGGGGTTGAGACTTCAGGAGGCGTGCCGGCTTCTGATCGAAACCAGCGGCTCCATTTCAGAAGTCGCCAACGCCTGCGGGTTCGATGACGAGTTTTATTTCTCCCGCTGTTTCCGGCGGGAATTCGGAAGCCCCCCGCGCACCTACCGCAAGGAACATCTCATCCGCAGCGGGAGGGCGCGCTGAGTCGGACCGGAGCGGGTTCGCCGCCTCTAAACTCGTGTTTTCATGGTAATTATTCGGCTTGGTTATTTCTTGCGATCGCATCGACCGGCCAGACATCGAGGTCGGAGGCCAGCGGGAAATCCACGCGGTCGCCGGTGAGGGCGGAGACATATAGGGCAAGGTTGAGCTCGCTGGTCAGCAACTGGTTGCTCGCGCCCAAGTCCGGTTCCGTGCCGCCTTCCATCCAGTCAAAGAGCGCGTTCCAAACCCCGAGCCAGACATCGGAGCCGTAGGCTGGCATCGTGAATTCCTCGAAGCCGTCCTTGGTTTGAAGGATGCCCTTGCCTTCGTCCACGAGCCGGATCGTCCCTTCGCTGCCTTGGATCTTGCATGCAATAGGAACCGATGAAAGGACAGGAGAAACTCCTGCTCGTCGTCCGCGCGACGCTGGACCAACCGGTGGGCATCTTCTCCGGTCTCCGCCTCGAAAAGAGCCCTGCTCAACTCGACTGGACCGGCATCGGCGTGCCGCCGCTCATGCGAGATGGCAAAATGGTTTTGCCTGAGCCGACCCATCGTCCGCAGTCACGCCCGAATGACCAGTTCATCCCGAAGCCGGCACCGGTGAAGAAATCTAACACGCCGTGAGATGGGTGAAAGGACCAGAAGGCGGTAGCGGTCACGGCTTCTTGCCCTCGATGCGTTTGATCTCCCGGTCAAAATCGGATACATACTCCAAGTCCTGCCGCTGGCGATAAACAACGTATTCGCCCTCGGCCTTGAGCCCGGATATCCGGAATTGCGTGGCCTGATAGCTGTTGACCCGGTATCCCACAGCGATGATGGCGTCCAAATTGTAGAACTCGACCTCCCGGACGACCTCGCGGCTCCCTTCAACTCGAACCATTTCCATTTTTGGAAACAGTTGCGTCACGGGTCAATTCGCCCGACTCGAAGATGTTCTTGAGGTGCTTGTTGATGGCCGGAACTTTGACCCCGAACAACTCCGCCAGCACCTTCTGCGTCAACCAGACGGTCTCGTCCTTGCATTACACGTCCACCTTCACCGCTCCGTCCGGCGCGGTATAAAGGAGAAATTGGTTGGGTTCGCTCATGTTGCCCTCCTTGACAGATGATTGCTGGCGCAGATGTCTCCTTACTCCAGCCGGATGGCGGTTGAGCGGCCGTGGGCGTCGAGGCCCTCGATGCGGGCGAACTCGGTGACGGTGTCGAGGGATTTCCTAACAGACCTCTTGTCGAGGCGGACGATGCTGGTGCGGCGCTGGAACTGGTCGGCGCGGAGGCCGGAGAATGAGCGTGCGGCACCGCCAGTGGGCAGGGTGTGGCTGGGGCCTGCGAGGAAATCGCCGACGGCGACGGGTGAGTCCGCGCCGAGGTAGATCGCGCCCGCGGTGCGGATTTCCGGCAGCCAGCGTTTTTCCTCCGCTGAGACGAGCGACAAGTGTTCCGGGCAAAACGCGTTGGAGATGTCCACGGCATCGCGGAAGGATTTGACGTGGAGCAGGAAGGTGCCGGTTTTGAGGACGTCGCGGATGATTGTGCCGCGGGAGAGGGTGGGCAGTTGTTGATTGATGGCCTTGACGACTTTTCCTAACAGGGATTTGGAATCGGTGGCGAATCCCACCACGCTGTCGCCGCCATGTTCCGCCTGGGCGAGGATGTCCGCGGCGATGTAGTCCGGGTTGCCGGTCTTGTCTGCTAGAATGAGGATCTCACTCGGGCCGGGCAGGAGGTCGATGGACACGGCACCGACCAACTGGCGTTTGGCTTCGACGACAAAGCGGTTGCCGGGACCGAAGATACGGTCCACCGGTCGGATCGACTTGGTGCCGAGCGCGAGAGCGGCGATGGCCTGGGCACCGCCGACTTTGATGACTTCGGTGACGCCAGCGGCCTGCAAAGCATATAACAATGCCGGGTTCACGGAGCCATCCGGCCCGCAGGGGGTGGCGGCGATGATTTCAGGCACACCCGCAGCTTGGGCGAAACCGGCGGTCATCAAGGCGGTGGAAACGAGCGGGGCCTTGCCACCCGGGACATAGACGCCCACGCGGTCGAAGGGAAAGAAGCGTTCGCCGACGGTGGCACCCTCGGTGTTTTTCGCGGACCAATCCTTGCGCAAGCCGCGTTTGGCGAAGGCATGGATGTTTTTCAAGCTGGCGGCAACCGCCATGCGGGTGGCCGGGGTGACGGCTTTTTTGGCGGCGGCGAGTTCCGCATCGCTCACAAACAAAGTGCCGACAGTCAGCGTCGCGCCATCGAAGCGTTTGGTGAAAATGGTTAGAGCCTGATCGCCCTTGGCCGCGACCTGGGCGATGATGTCGGACACGAGATCGCGTACTCCGGCCTCGGGCAGGGCGCGGCGGTTGAGGCGGCGGACGAACGTGGCGTATCCGGGGTCAAGGTGGCTGAGGATTTTCATGATCGGGAGGGCGCAGGCTGATATGGAGCCGTTGCAGGGGTGATTGGGGTGAGTAAACCACAGATTACACGGATTTCACGGATAATATAGACCTGACGAATTCTGTTAGTTCTAGTGGATCAATCACTGAAAATATATCATTTCAATTCAGTCTGCGTAATCTGTGATGGTGGTTCAAAAAAGCGGATTTTAATGTCACCCGCATCAGCGGCCAGTCTGCCTGCCCCAGGAATCCTTGAGGGCGACGGTGCGGTTGAAGACGGGTTTGGCACCGGGTTGGTGGTCGATGGCATCGGCGATGAAATACCCGATGCGTTCGAACTGGCAGGAGAAACCGGGCTCCACGGTGGCGAGCGCGGGTTCCACTTTGGCAGTGACGGTTTTGAGAGACTCCGGATTGAGCACGCTGGTGAAACCGCCCTTCGCGGAATCGGGATCCTCGACGCTGAACAAGCGGTCGTAGAGCCGCACTTCCGCGTCCACGCCGGTGGCCACATCCACCCAATGGATGGCGGCGCGGCATTCGACGTCGGCAGGCGCGTCCACACCAACGGTGCCGGGCAGGATTTCCGCGCGGATGAGTGTTAGATTTCCGGCGGCATCTTTTTCAAACGACACGCAGCGGATGATGTGGGCGCCGCGCAGACGGACGTGGCGGCCGGGTCCTAACCGATAGAACTTCTTCGGCGGGTCCTCCATGAAATCGTCGCGTTCGATCCACACCTCGCCGCCGATGGACACCTTGCGTTCGCCAGCCTCCGGGTTCTGCGGGTGGTTGGCGATGTCGGCGTGGTCCAGCGGGTCGGCGGACCGGTTTTCCAGCACGACCCTAACAGGATCCAGCACGGCCATGCGGCGCGGCGAGTTGCGGTTGAGGAAATCGCGGACCTCGAATTCCAACAAGGCGACGTCGGTGGTGCTGTTGAACTTGGTGAGGCCGATGCGTTTGCAGAAATCGCGGATCGCCGGGGCCGGGTAGCCGCGGCGGCGCAGGCCGGAGAGGGTGGGCAGGCGCGGGTCGTTCCACCCGGTGACGAGGCCTTCCTGGACGAGTTGCAGCAACTTGCGTTTGCTCATCACGGTGTAGGTCAGGTTGAGGCGCGCGAATTCGATCTGGCGCGGTTTGGACGGCACCGGGCAGTTGTCGATGAACCAATCGTAGAGCGGGCGGTGGTTTTCGAATTCCAGCGTGCAGAGCGAGTGGGTGATGTGTTCGAGCGCGTCCTCCAGCGGGTGGGCGAAGTCATACATCGGATAGATGCACCATGCGTCGCCGGTGTTGTGGTGTTCGGCGTGCATGATCCGGTAGAGCACCGGGTCTCGCAGGTTCATGTTGGACGAGGCCAGGTCAATCCTGGCCCGCAGCACACATTCGCCCTCCTTGAACTCCCCGGCCTTCATCCGCGCGAAAAGATCGAGGTTTTCCTCCACGGAGCGCGCGCGTCCGGTCGATGGCGCACCGGGAGTTGTTAGATTGCCGCGTTTCATGCGGATTTCCTCCGCCGAATCCGTGTCGATGTAGGCCTTGCCCTGCTTGATGAGGTGGACGGCGCAATCGTAATAGAACTGGAAATAATCGCTGGCGAAGTAGAGGTTCTGGCCCCAATCGAAGCCGAGCCATTGCACGTCGGCCTTGATGCTTTCGACATATTCGGCCTCCTCTTTTTCCGGGTTGGTATCATCGAAGCGCAGGTGGCATTTCGCGCCGGTGGCGGCGTTTTCGCGGGCGATGCCGAAGTTCAGGCAGATCGACT
>CAYWLC010000212.1:0-4627 GCA_964458895.1 uncultured Luteolibacter sp.
TGTGTATGAACTGCCCCCGGTGGACGATGAACACGGGCGTTAGATCCTGGACCTGACAATCTACCAACCTCCGCGGCCATGTGGAAATCCAGACCCGGTGCGCGCGCTTGGTTGTTGTGTTGTGTTAGACATCACCCGCTTTTTGCGGCAGCGGTGGTGGCTGCAGCGGGTGTGTTGGCGGAGAATTTTCATCCTTTCGGGGGCTGGGCGGCGGCGGTGGTCATTGCGGGCGCGGGCTGCATGGCCGTGGGTTGGAGAACGGGAATGGTGTGGCTCTTGTGCGGATGTTGGGCGGTTGGCGGCTTTGTCTGGCGGGAGGAAATCCGGCGGGCGGCGGAACAACAATTGTTAGATTCGCCCGGCGCCCGGGTGAGTGCCCGCGTGCTGAAGGATGCACAGGGTACAGATCGTTTCTGGTCAGCGCCTGTTAGATTGACGGCGGGCGGGCGCGCGGGCACAAAAGTCATCTGGCGGGGAAAGGGAGAACCACCCGTGGCGGGAGCGGTGGTCTCGGGCCGCGGAAATTTCGAGCCGATCCCGGGACCGCGGAATCCCGGGGAGTTCGACCGGGCCACCTGGCTGAAACGGCAGGGGGTGGCGGCGGTGTTTCAGTCGGACGGATTGGACCAGGTGGAAACCGGGCGCTGGGCTTTGTTAGGGGCGAGGATCCGTCAGGGTTTCCGCGAGCGGGTGACGGCTGGGCTGCCGGACGACTCGCAAGAGGCGGAAGTCATCCGTGCGGTGGTGATCGGCGAAACCCCACCGGACGCTGACGTCTTGATCATGGCGTTCCGGAACAGCGGGACCTTGCACGTGTTTTCTGTGAGTGGCTTGCATGTGGCGATGATGGGAAGCATTGGCTGGTTGTTGTTGAGTTGGGCGGGGGTGCCGCGGCGTTGGGCGGTGTTGGTCTTGCTGCCCTTGGTGTTCGGTTATTCGTGGATCACGGGCAACAGCCCGCCGGCCGTGCGTTCCGCGTGGATGGCATCGGTGTTTCTGGGCGCTTTTGTCTTCCGTCGGCAACCCGATCTGCTGAACGTGCTGGGTGCTGTTCTGTTAGGGGCGATGCTGTGGGACGGGCAATTGTTGTTTCAACCGGGGGTGCAACTCTCTTATGGTGTGGTGGCGGCCATCGCCGTGGGAACCGCATGGACGGCCAGGTTCTTCCACTGGATGGCCGTGCCGGAACTCTATCTGCCGACACGCAGGACGGGCCGCTGGCGGACTTGGTGGTTGAAGTTGCGCGGGAAAACCAGCCAATCGCTGGGGGTCTCGGTGGCGGCGGCCGTGGGTTCGGCTCCTCTAACAGCATTTCATTTCGGCATGGTCACGCCGGTTTCGGTGTTGGCCAATCTGGTGTTGGTGCCCCTGGTGTTCGTGTTGCTCGTCGGCGGCTTGGCGGGGGTCGCGTTGTCGCCGGTAGCCCCGCCCTTGTCCCGTGCGGTGAACCGGATCAATGGCTGGTTCGCCCATGCCTGTGTCGTCTCCGCGGAGATGTTCTCCGCCATTCCGGGCGGGCATTTCCATGTGGGGCGGGAGCGGCGGCCGCGCCTGCGGGTCTATGATCTCGAACGTGGCGATGGCTCGGCTTGTTTTTCCGGCGGCGGGGATGGCGCGGTATTGTTAGACTGCGGGGGGCCTCGGAGTTTCAGGCGCAGCGTGATGCCATCCTTGCGGCAGTTGGGGATCGATCCTGACTCGGTGGTGATCAGCCACGCCGATGGCGGTCACCTCGGCGGCGGGGCTCCGGTGTGGACCGCGTTTCCCATCCGGCAGGCACTGATGCCAGTGCGGCTCGCGCGCAGCCCGACCTACCGGGCATGGATGAAAGACGGCCCCAAGGCCGGCATCAGCGTCTCTCTAACAGACGTGGCGCGGGCGATCTCCTTCCCGGACGGGGCCTCCTTGGAAACCCTGTATGCCCCGGATGCCTTCTCACAGAATGCGCTGGCCGACGAGCGGGTGGCGGTGCTCCGTCTCCGCTGGCACGGATGGAAACTGCTGCTCACCAGCGATGCCGGGATGCGCACGGAAATGAAATTGCTGGATGGCGGGGTGGATCCATCAGCCGATGTGATCATCGCAGGCTGCAACCGAACGGATCTGTCACTCTGCGATGCGTTTCTGGATGCCGTCCGCCCGCAGGTGATCATCACGTCTAACAAACAATTTCCCGCCGGTGAAAATCGAGACCCCATGATCATGGATTACTGGAAATCGCGCGGCATCCGGGTGGTCGATCAGGCGGTGACGGGCGGCGTGACCCTGCGCGTCGACGGGGCGGGAAACCTGCGCATCGAGGGGTTTCTATGTAATTCGCCTGTCATACTTGAAAGAGAGAAGTAAGGGATGTTGAAAGGGATAAGCGGGTGGAAAACCACGGATGCCATCACGGATTGTACGGATTGATGTAAATATGCTAGATTTGATTTATAATCAAACCGGGTCTTCCAACATCTTCATCCGTTAAATCCGTAACATGGAAAGGAAAATTCCAAAGATTACACCGACAATTTTTACAACTGATTGCGCTGATTTTAACTGATTTCACTGAAAGAGTTGGGTGGGATTTCACTCACCTACAGGCTAGGAGGTCTTTCTTTTTAACCTCTTCAAAATCAGTTCAATCAGTGATGGCAGTGGTTTCATTTTTTCTATTCAGGGTTAAATCCGTGGTTCCATTATCATTAACTGAAAAGCTATTAGTTCATGTCAGTTGGGCGGTTTGCGGCAGCGCAGGCGCCACATGGATTTGCCTTCACTTTCCCACAGTTGTTGGAAATCGGTCTTGGGATGGAAAAACGAATCCTCTTCCCATGCCAGGCGTTCGAATCCGCCGAAGAGCGCCACTTTTTCCTCCGCCCACTGGAAGTAATCCTCGTGGTCGGTCATGAAGAGGAACTCGCCGCCTGGCACGAGCACCCTGCGCAGCGCCTCCAGAAACTCCACCTGCACCAGGCGGCGCCGGTGGTGCCGCACCTTCGGCCATGGGTCCGGGCAGAGCAGGTGCAGGCGCGAGACCGCAGCCTCCGGCAGCAACCACTCGACCACATAGCGGTTTTCCAGGCGCAGCACCCGCGCGTTGTCGAGATGCCGGCGGGTGATTTTGCGGCAGACCTTGCGCGCCCTCCCTAACAGGCGCTCCACACCCAGGAAGTCCCTATCCGGATGGTGCTGCGCCAGTGCCATGAGGAACGATCCGTCCCCGCAGCCCAGGTCCACTTCTAACAAACGTCGCGCTTCGCAAAGCTCGTCGCGTTCCAGCCTGCGGAAATAATCCACCGGCACAAACTCGCCGGCCATCGCCGCCCGCGGCAACACATTGAGCGCTTGATTCAACATCCCGCCGCGTTTCTAGCGTGCTCAAGCCACAGCGCAACCGCGAAAGCAGGGGGCAGCGCCCCACCTGAGACATTTTGATGCGGGCACGTGAAATCCGCATTGGACCCTTGCAGGCCGGACATCGTTTGGCGTGGAGGCAGAATGACGAATGACGAATGACGAATGACGAAAGGCACGAAAAGGCACGAAAATCCAATGGTTTGCGGGCATTGCTCCAAACACTTCCGGGGTTGGTGAAACCATTGGCACAACTCTTTTATTTTTTGTGCTATTTCGTGCCTTCCGTGGTTTCCTTTTCGGAATCTGGGAAGATCACTCACGATCATCCTGAGTCCTTGGGTTGCGGATATTGCGGGCTTCCAGATGCGGCAGCATCCGGATCAGGAACCAGGTGAGCAGGACGAACAGGGCGTCGGACCAGATCCAGTAACCCAGATAGATCCAGAAGTCGCCGATCACCTCATCTCGCCATGGGTAGAGCCATGCGATCCCGCCGGACATGGAGTCCGTCGCGAGATGTAGCGCGGTGGCGATCCAGCAGGTCAGAGAAACTAACAGAAAATGGCTCCTGGTGAAAAATCCTCCGGCCATCGCCGCCACCGGGAGCATGGCTGCGAGGAACCAGAGCGAGTGCGCGATGCTGGTATGGCGGTCTTCCAGCATGATGTGCGGCGAACACAGGTCGGGCAGAATCCCGAAGACCGCCACCACCCACAAGGCGCTTGATGGAAACAAGCGGTCCCTTCCCTGCAGCACCGCAATGGAATCCGCCGTCAGACATCCGCAAACGGGCAGCAGGGCGTGGGTGCCGATGAGCATTGAGGGATTCCATCACCAGTAGGGAAAAAATGCACGCCGAAAAGGATGTGCGCTCAGACATCCCGTCCATCTTCCTTCGCGGCATCGCGCCTTCGCGTGAGGCATTTCTTATGGCCTTGGGTCTCACGCGAAGCCGCGAAGCAACGAAGGAAGAATTTTGAATGAGGAAAGCAGGAAGGCAGGAAAAGAGTAAAAACCCAGGCGACGCGAGCGTTTGGAGATTTGTTCGCAGCTCCGCCTTGGCGGTCTTCGCGAATGAATGATCGCGTGAACGCGGAACTCCAAGCGTCAGACCGCAGATCAAGGGACAGAGCCATAATCAGAACGGGTTTTCGTGCTTGCATCGCCCCTGTCTCAAAATATGCTGGCGTCCGCCCCGGGATGATTGGCAAACGCACGCCGTTGCCGCTCCAATTTCCGGGAATATCCACAAGCCGCTGTAGCTCAGGGGTAGAGCAGCTCATTC
>CAYWLC010000213.1:0-2398 GCA_964458895.1 uncultured Luteolibacter sp.
ACGCTCGAGGTCGTTGAGGCCGCCACCACCGCACCGGGTGAGATTCTCATTCACGATCCCAGCCATCAGAGCCCGATTTACTCACAACTGCTGGCCACCATGAGCCAACCGGAATTCCCCTCACCCATGGGCGTCATCCGCAAGATCGACAAGCCGACCTACGAGGCGCAGGTGCAGGAGCAGATCGCTCAGGCGCAGGCCAAAAAAGGCAAGGGCACCTGGCAGGAATTGCTGCACGGCGATTCCACCTGGACCGTGGTCTAACATTTCAATCGATGATCCGGCGCATCGGGATCATGTTGGAGTATTCAAAGCCCTGTTTTTTGAAGAACTCCTGGGATTCCGCGCTCAGCTTGTCTGTTAGGAGGGTGATGCGTTTGAAATTCTTCTTCTTGGCGAAATTCACCACGTAATCCAGCAGCATAGCCCCATAGCCTTGGCCGCGGTGGTCCGGGTGGACCACCAGATCCTCCATCAGGATCACAAAGCCCCCGCGCGCGGTGGAGATGGTGAACAGCAGGTTGACCATGCCGAAGATCTTGTCCTTGTTGCGGATGACGAATATCCGTCCCCGGTTCGGTTGTTCCAGGACCAATCGCAGCCCGCGCTCCTGCGTTGCCCGGTCCGGAGAGAAATCGCCGGAGCGCGAAAAAAGATCCATTACCAGCTCGGTGAGTACCGGTAAGTCCTCAATCGTGGAGGGTTCCACCCGGGGAGGATCTTCCACAATTCCGTTTGTTTCTGGTTTTGTCACAGTGCTCATGAGGAATTCTTTCATGATTACGCCATCACCGCACGGTTTTATTCCAGAGAAGGAAAAATTCCGCTTGCGGTCTGGGCAAAAATTGTCATTGTTCTTAAGAACACTGTTCGAAAACCATGACCCCGGAACTCACCCGCCGCCAGAAGGAGATTCTCGAATACCTGCGGATGTCGCACCGCAAGACGGGCATCATGCCGTCCACGCGCGAACTCCAGCATTATTTCGGTTTTTCAAGTCAAACCGCCGCCATGAGCCACTTGCGCACGCTTGAGCGCAAGAAGGTGATCCAGCGTTTGCCCGGCAAGGCCCGCGCCGTGATTTTCCCCGAGGATCTGGATCGCGGTGAAATCATTGATGTCCCGATTTATGGCAACATCGCCGCAGGCATGGCCCAGGACGCGGAACCCGAACGCCAGGGTTCGCTCTCGGTGGATGCCACGGCCCTGGGTATCTCGCGCAGGGCCCGCACCTTTGCCCTCAAGGTGCGCGGTGATTCGATGATCGATGCCCACATCTGCCACGGAGACACCGTGATCCTCCAATACCGCGAACCCCGCAAGGGTGACATCGTCGCCGCCCTGATCGATGGAGAAACCACCTTGAAGCGCTATCTGATTACCAGAGGCAAACCGTTCCTTCGCGCCGAAAACGCCGATTATCCGGACCTCATCCCCGCCCGGGAACTCATCATCCAGGGCGTGTTCGTCGCCTTGATCCGCCACGCAGCGTGAGGCGGTGACATCCTGATGTGGGAACGTGAAACCCGCATCGGACCCTTGGAAATTGAGTGTTGGCTGTTGGATATTGAAGGCATTCGTGGGCGGCGCTGGGAGTTCCGCGTTCACGCGGTCTTTCCATTCTAATGGATCGAAACGCGGAGCGGCGGAACATACAAGCCGCGGAGGTCGCAGAGGGAGGCGCAGAGTGAATGAGGGATGGCTTGTGCTCAATCGGCGGTTAAACCCTCTTCTGTTCCTGCTTGACTGGACAGGACAGCCGGGACGGCTGTCTTCCGTTCCAATCCCTCGTGCTCCTTCGCGCCTCGCGTCTTCCGCGTCTTCGCACGAGTCCCGGGCTCCTCCCTGCATGATTTTGGCGCATTTTCGTGGTTTTCATCCGGGAATTGGGCTTGAATCCCCGCCATGCCTCCCCGCGCCAAAACCGTCGCCTCGATCACCGTTGGGAAATTCTTCGAAGAACATGCCGCCGCGCTGAGCCTCACGCTGCATGGTGAGCAGGTGGGATTCGAGCGGGCCATCAGCGAACCCGCGATGAACCGCCCGGGTCTTGCGTTGGCCGGATTCTATTCGTATTTCGCATGGAAACGGGTGCAGGTGGTGGGAAATTCCGAGCTTTCCTATCTCCGGAAACTGCCCGACGCCATGCGCATCGACCGCTTCCGCCGGATGTGCGACCGCGACGTCCCCTGCATCGTGGTGGCCCGGGGCTTGTGTCTGGAGGATGCGCTCATGAAGGTGGCCCATCAACATGCCATCCCGGTCTTCGGCACCTCACTGGTGACCATGAATTTCCTCAACACGGCCACCATCCGACTGGAGCATAATTTCGCCCCCAGCGTGACGCTGCACGGCTGCATGGTGGACATGCGCGGCGTGGGGGTGTTGATCCTCGGCA
>CAYWLC010000213.1:2408-4585 GCA_964458895.1 uncultured Luteolibacter sp.
GCGGGGCCTCGCTGGTGGCCGATGACATGGTGCGCATCAAGTATGTGGGCGGCGACCTGGTGGCCACGGCCCCGGATCTGTCACGCGGATACATGGAGATCCGCGGCATCGGCATCATCAACGTGGCCAACCTCTACGGCTTGGCATCGATCCGCCCGGACAAACGCCTCGACCTGGTGGTCACGCTCAAGCCGCATGCCGACCTCAACGAGGTGGACCGCCTCGGCTTGCACGGGAAAACCTTCGAGATTCTCGGCCAGCATGTGACCCACGTGGAAATCCCGGTGGCTCCCGGTCGCGACACCGCGCGCATCGTGACCATCGCCGCCCTCAACGAACAACTCCGCACGCTGGGTTACAACATGGCGGATGAGTTCAACCAGCGTCTGTTAGACCACATGGCCGACGGCAAGTGATCCGCGGGGCAAGCCTCACGCCGAGAGCCGCGCCTCGTGGCGATCCGCCTGGATGAAGTGGCCCCAGCTTTTATCGGCCAGGCCGTTTTCATGCAGGCCGAACAAGGGCCGCCAGCGGGGTGCGAACGGTTTGCTGCGCGGGTGCATATCCGCCTCATGCGGCAGTTTGTTAGCCTTGCGGGTGTTGCAGCGGAAACACGAGGTGACGATATTCTCCCAGGTCGTGCGCCCGCCCTTGTCGCGCGGGGTGACGTGGTCGAGGTTGAGCTGGGTTTCCGGGAGAACCTTCGCACAATATTGGCAGGTGAACTTGTCGCGCAGGAACACATTGCGCCGGCTGAAGCGCACTTCTAACCGCGGCATGCGGTCATACATCGAGAGCACCACGATCTTGGGCACCAGGATGGCGATGCGGGCACCATGGATCATTTCCGCACCGCCGCAGGTGGACGAATAACAGATCCATGAGGAGAGATCGTGCGTCTTATAGCGGTCCTCGCCCTCGACCTGCACGATCTGGGCATGGCCGATGCAGAGCAGATGGAGTGACCGCCGGACCGAGCAGGTATGCACCGGTTGCCAAAACCGGTTGAGCACAAGCACGGGGTAATCGAGCACGGAGTTCATCACCATTTGAAAACCAATCGTGGCGAAGGTAGCAAAGCCGCACGCTTCGGCAACCCAAAAGGTGCGGGACCCCGGACTACCCCATCTTCCGAAGTAGGCTCTTCATTTTGCCTCCATTTTTAAGCCTTTTTGCGGCTGAAAAACACTCATCATACACTCAATCCTGAAGATACGTCTTCGGGCGGTAGAGCAGCGCGTAGGGCACGAAGGCGACGGCCGTGCCGAGCATCAACCAGGTGAAAAACCGGAAGTAGGCGGTGCCGCGCAGCCAGGTTTGGCCACCGGAAAACGCGGTGCGCGTGCAACCCGAGGCGTCGGTGCCGCGGGCGTTTTCCTCTTGGATGCCGAGTTCCAGTTTGCGGCGTGTCAGCCATGGCTTGTCGGGATGGAATCTATCAAACCATGACGTTTCATGGGCTGTTGCAGCTTGTGGCAGATCGAGCATCAGTCCGATGTCCCAGCGGGTACCGGGCTTGCGGTCGGGACCATCGCTGATCAGGCGGGCGCGCCCGGCATTGAGGATTTCATAGCGGATCGGCGAGCCCCACGGATCGTGGAGGTCCTTCAAGGCGGTTGCCACCTCGGCCTCATCCGGCAATCGCCCGCCGTTCCCACTCACGAGGCGCTCGACCCTCGTGGCGGCCTGCTCGAACACCGCCTGGCCCGGAATCCCGAACGATGCCGGCGCGCCGTCTGTTAGATTGGCGGTGATATCATCCTCCGTGCCGGGCACGCCGTCATAACCGGGCAGTGCCTCGGTGCGCGGGCCCTTGCGCCCGTCCGCAGGCGCGGTGGCGGCGGCTTTGGCGAGTTGTTCCTCAGCGGAGCTCGGGATCTGGATGATATGGTTCACGCCCGCGACGAAAAAATTCCCGACCGCCACCGCGCCCAGATAGAAACACATCAACAAGGATTTCATCGTCCTGGGAGCCTGGGTGTAGGCGTATTCCATCGCCACGATCGAGACCATCACCTCGGCCACGGTTAGCAGGGCGAAGGCGAGGATCTGCCAGGATATGTTAGGCCTGGTTCCGGCGTCGATCCACTGCTGGATCAGCGCCACCAGCGCGAAGGCACCCACCATGATGAACAACCCGAGGCCGATCTTGCGCAGCGGCGTGAGTCTCCACAAGC
>CAYWLC010000214.1:0-4551 GCA_964458895.1 uncultured Luteolibacter sp.
GTTCGAGACAAAGGAGCATTTCCACGCCGACGGCACCCGTCGCGCCAACAATCGCCACATGAGGTTGATTCATAGTTTCCATGACCGGCATTTCCGGCCGGGCCGCACACCATAGCGTCTCCACGCGCGCTGGCAACCGATTCGTGTGGCGGATTTTGCGCAGTGGAATGCCGCTGGCCACCGGGATGTATCGAAATTGAAATTGAAGCTGAAGGCAGCCGGTAACACTGGGGATGGACAGCCCGGAATTTTTGAATTAGGAAAATTCGCGCATGGCGCCATTTCTCTGCCCACCATGCTTTTGCCATTCTTTCTCTGACCGAACGTCTAATGTGATGGCACCGCGCGGTTGTGGCGTGACTGAAATGATATTGGTAAGCTATTCGCGGTTGCCATCCATGATTTGTTCGCTTTCTGATTCTTGGCCGCCAGATGGTGCGTTTTCAAATATACGGGGCAAGTGCAATGCAGCGTAACATAGGGCTGAATAGCGCCATGAGTGGCCATCGCAGTCGCAGAACACTGGCGATTTGGCCAGTCATACCAGAAGTGGGTTCCAAACCCTGTTAAATCCCTGTCCAACGAAGTCCTTTTCATTCGAGGTGGCAAAATCAGTGATGCCATGGTGCCGCAACGTTTGAGCCAGACGCAGGTCAATAATTCGACGGAAGGCGAAGTCAGCGGCTGCCGCCTGCATCCAGACGTTTTCCATGACCGGGGCTGATTCAATAAGGGTCCACGCCCGGTTCTTCCGATAGGTTTGGCAAACGGCTGCGGCTTGATCTGCGGTGAGCGGGCGCGGGAATATTTTCTCGTTTCTCAACTTCAAATAGAGCTCCACCAACACCAGTTCGCAAATCGCCACATCCTTGCGCACGGCGATTGATTCCAAGAACTGGCGGGCGGCCTCATGCCACGGGGATGCTCCATTGGCGGCATGCACCGCGATATTCGTGTCAAAGCTGATCATCTTTCAAAATGGGGTTACTCGTGACACAATGCGGTCCATTCTTCCTCCGGGGCTAGGGCTTCACCCAAATCATAGCTTGGTGGCAAGACCCAGACTTCTGCGCGTGTCCTGCCAGGCGGGTGGTGGCGGATAATCTCCTCAAGCCCCCGCCGCACCACTTCCGCGAAGCTCATCTCATTCTCCGCAGCCAACCGTTTGGCCTCACGGAAAAGAGCATCTGGAATTTGCACCTGCGTTTTTACCATGATGGCATTTTACCCTCTTTGCGGGTGGCGGTCAAGGACCAAAGAGCCTGGAGTGCCAGATGGCATCCGTGGCAAGTTCAGCCAGGTGCCCCTAACCCGTCCCCGCCGTTCCATTTCTCATTTCGCCGGGGCCTCCAGCAGGTCGATGCGCAGGACCTTGCCCTTGTCGGCGACGTAGACGCGGACGCGTCGGCCGGCCGTGGCGTCCATGAGAACGCGCCTTTTCTTTCCCTGATAGACGGAGGTGAACTTGCCCACCTGCCAGCGGCGGGTGCCCTTCTTATCGGTCTTGATTTGGATCCTACCGCGTTTCTCGATGAGTTTGACCACCTGGCCGAGGTAGGGTTTCACCTCCTTGCCTTTGACGGTTTCGGCCATGGAGTGGGTGGCTGCGCCGAACCAGAGCATCAGGCTCAGCAACGCGGGTACCATCTTGGACAGGCGGGCGAACGTTTTCATCACGATCAGGGGTTAGAATTACGCGGCGAGGGCAGGGGACACCGATGGATGAAATCCGCAAGGTGGCACCTGCACCCGCGACCCTGGCGGATCTAACGGAAACGTCAAGAATATTTTGATAGATTTTCCAGACCTAACACCCGGTAAGATTCGGCAGTAAATTTTGAGCCGCAAAGAGGCGCAAAAACACGCAAAAATGGGAATCAGGATTTATTTTCGAGTTTTGTGCATTTTTGCGGCTCAATAATCCACAGCCCCACAGGATGACAGACGACCAGCCGGGACGGGCACCCCTTTTGGTGCTGGTCAGGGGAAGGGAGGGCCATTAGTCTGGCGCGGATGAACGTGGCATTGTTGGAACCCTCAGGATTGATCGAACAGGGCGGCCCGCTGGTGTGGGTCCTGCTCGGGCTGGCATTTATTGGGTCGGTGTGTGTGGTGGAGCGCCTGTTTTTCTTCCACCGGGCGCGCATCAATGTGGGCGATTTGCTGGTGGGACTGGCGCATCACGTGCGGCGCAAGGCGTTTGCCGAGGCCTTGCATGAGGCGGCGCGGGCGCCCGGGCCGGTGGCGCGGGTGGCGCATGCGGCGCTGCTGAGGTATTACCTGAGCCGCGCGGATCTGCGGGATGTGGTGCAGGAGGCCGGCCAGCTGGAGGTCCCGCGCATTGAGAAAAACATCCGGGCGATTCTGGGAGTCTCGTTGTTGGCTCCCTTGGTCGGGATGCTAGGCACTCTGCTGGGGATGTTGGAAACCTTTCAAAAAGTGAGCGAGCAGGGTGGTTTCACCGGGCCGGCCGAGATCACGGGCGGGGTGTTCACGGCGCTGATCACCTCGGTGTTAGGACTCACGGTGGCGGTGCCGATGTATCTGTTTTACCTGTATTTCCTCGGCCGGGCGAAACGCCTGGTGCATCGGATCGAGCGGGCGGGCATCGAGGTCGTACACATGATTGCCGACACGCGCGAAGAGGAGGAATACGCGCCGTTCCGCGGCGAGGTGGCGGCCGGCAGGAAACCCGCGAACGCCAAGCCCGAGCAGAACCCGTGAAACTCGAACTCTCATTGCCGGAGCGCCCGGGACTGCTGCATGCCGTGCCGATCCTGAACGTGTTCGCGCTGTTGTGGCTGCTGTTGTTGTTAGGGCCCTCGCTGCTGCAGCAATCCGGCGTGGCGGTGGAACTGCCGCCGTCGCGGTTCCAGTTGGAGCGTTACCAGAACACGCTGGTGGTCACGCTGGGGCCGGGCGAGGGCGAGCCACGGATCCATTTCGGGCGGGATTCGGTGACTCTATCAGAACTCGCGCTGCGGCTCGACAAGCTCCGCGCTGATGGGGTGTCGGCCAAGGCCATCGTATTGCTGCAAACCGACCAAGGGACGCCGGTGGGGATCGAAAGACAGGTTACGGAACTCGTGCTTGGCAAGGGATTCCGGCTGGCCTTGGTGGGGGCCAATGAACCCGGATCCAGGGCGTCCACCCTCAAACCGGCCAACGAGTGATGGGAAAACGCATGTCCATGAAGAGCAAGCGCCAGGAAGCCCCACAGTGGGTGTTTTCCTGGCGAAGTCCTCCGCGTGCGCCTTTTGTCAAAGGGCTCTCCTGGCTGCTGGTGGGCACGGCCTTCGCCTTTTTTCTAACATCCATGCGCATCCGCGTCACCCCGCCGAAGCCATGGGAGGGCCGCAAGGCGACGCTGATCCAGATTGCCGACGACGCGATGGGGCGGATTCTCACCTTGCAGGCGCGCGAGGGCGGCCCCTTTCCCTCGCGCTTTGAACCAGCGGAATGGAGCGGGATGGGAGCCTTGGAGAGAGCCGCCATGGAGGCCGCGCGCTGGTCGCCACCCGCGTATGTGCCCGTCCTGCGGGATTTGCCGGTCAAGCATAGCGCTCCGCCCGTGCTGATGGCGGCCAAAGGGGAACCGGTGTTGCCCAAGCGCAGCCAAGCGGAAGCGGACCCGCGGGGGGTCGGGAATTTCAAGCTAACACCTGTGCTGGCCCTTCTATCCGGGATGCCGAGGTCCGGGATGCCGGACAAACTTCCGCCCTTCCATGGGGCGGTGGGTCCGGCCATGACCTCGGAGCCGTGGCGTTTCCTTCTGTGTTTGGATTCCGCAGGGGTGGTGCGGGATTGCGTTTCCCTTGCGGGGGGCAATGAGGCCGGCCCGACACCCTTGGAGATTTGGTTGCGCGGTGTTGCCTTCAATCCGGACACCGGAAAAAAATCGCGCTGGATCACCGTGGAAATCGAATTCACCAATCAAGCCGCCGATGGACCTGTCGTTCGCTGATTTTGTCTGCTTCATGTTGATCGGCTCGTGCGTGCTGGTGCTGGTGCTCGCTCTGATTTCCAGAACCCTGCATGCCCGTGCGGAAAGCCGCTCGCTCTCCCGTCGCATCATTTGCAGGCTTTGCCTCCATGCCTTCGAAGATCAGGGGGGGCACAAAATCGTCAATTGCCCGCAATGCCGAGCCGCCAACGAGCGCGGCCGGAGCCGTCGCTTGGGATAATCTCGCAAAACATGCGTTGATGAGGCTTGCGTGCTCGGCCCCCGGACGCCAGAATGCCGCCCGAACTTATGAATGAAAGGCGCGTCGTCATCACTGGCATTGGTTGTGTTTCCCCACTAGGCAACGATTTGGGAAGCACTTGGGAAGGCCTCAAAACAGGTCGCAGCGGGATCTCACGGATCACTCAGCTCGATGTGGAAGCATTCGACTGCAAGATCGCCGGGGAGGTGAAAAACTTCAACCCGGACGCTTATTTCCGCATACCCAAGGATGCCCGGAGGTCGGACCGCTACGTGCAATTCGCGGTGGCCGCCTCGAAAATGGCTGTCGAAGACTCCGGTCTCGATCTGGCAGCCATCGACCCCCG
>CAYWLC010000215.1:0-4477 GCA_964458895.1 uncultured Luteolibacter sp.
TTTTTTCCCGGAAAAAGGCGTGCGCCGTGCTCTGCGGCAGGGCGTGTGCGGCCAGCCAGGCGGCGACTGCCTTGAGCGCTGCGCTTTCGCTGGCGCTGTATTCAAACGCTTCCAGCGTCAGTTTGCTCAGTTTGTCGCCGCTTAACAGGCTGCTGTCGCAAACGGTGGCTTGGCCTTCGGTTGGGCCTTCGGTGAGGGCGGGCAGTTCTGGTTTGTCGAGTAGGGCCAGCAGACGGGCGGCGCGCGCCAGCGCCAGCGGGCAGGTGGCGTAGACGTAGCCGCGTTTGGCCGAACGCACCGGGAAGGCAACGATCTGCGCATCGCCAAAGCTGACCGCACCGGCGTAAAGGTCGCCGCCTTCCGGCCCGAACAGGCGGTTAAGCAGGCTGTTTTTCGGGTTAGCGTTGTCTTGCCAACCGGACAGTTGCGCGAAGCGGTGACGGATCGCGCCTTTGAGGCCGGAACCGGCAAACAGCGGGTGCTCGGTGTGGCGCTCGCGCTGGATCGGGCTGTCGATCAGGCCAAAGGCGGTGCCGGCCCCCATGTGCACGGGGCTGATGGCGTAGAGGAAAAGGATGGATTGGGCTTGGTACATGAGGGGTCTCCGTTAGCTGAAGGCAAGAATGGCGATACGGCCATCGGCGGCTTTTTCGAGGCGGCGGTCGTTAGTCCAGAATTCATCGCAGCCACCGTGCAGGGCTGCGGCGAGGTGCAGGGCATCCGGGGTTTTCAGCCTGTGCATCGCGCGTAACTCGGCGGCCAAGTCAAAAACAGAGCGCCCGAACGGAATCGACAGCAGATTATTGGTTTTGAAAAACGAGTCGTACATGGCCAGCAGCGGTTCGTTTTTCTCACGCAGGGGTTTGACTTTACATTCCAGGCGGCACATATCGGTGATGACCGATAGGGTACGGGGTTCGTTGAGCAGGGTTTCAATGCGGGAAAAATAGTCCGGGTGATTTTCGATGTAGTAAATGACGATGCAGGCATCCAGATACGCGCGCATTACTCATCTCCCCACGCGGCACGCTCTTCTTCGATTTGCGCGGCGAAGTCTTCGCGGGTACGGTTTGGGCGAGGCTGGGTTTTCAGCCAATCTGTAAATTCCCGGATCGACATGCTGTTGGCTTCTGGCGCTTGTTCCGTGTCCACCTGCACCAGAATCTCGGCTTTTCCTAGCGGGACTTCCGGGGGTAAATCGAGGGCAAGATGGTGACTGACGAGTGTGGTGACTATTTTGTGGGTGTACATGCTCAGTTCTCCTCAGCCCAGGGGGCAACGTGGCAATGATTGAAGCCTTCGGCACGGCGGCTTGGATCGTCGATGGGCAAGCCATTATCGACTAGAGATTTTAAGGTGGCGAGGTCGGCAAGCTTGTCGCGCCACGCGTACCAGTAGACGCTGCCGGTGGGGGCGATGCGTTGGGCGGGCTTGGGTTTGCCGGTGAGGAGATCCCAGCCGGAAATTGTTTCGGCGCGGCTGACCGAGGCGGCCAGCAAGTCGCCCGGCACGCCTGCCGGCTGCCAGCCGGCGGGAAAAATGCCGGGGCTGGTCAGGATCAGCCGAAAACGGCCTTTGCCCTCGATGCGCGCCCAGTCCGTTTGCGGCAGCGCGGCGCTAACGCGGCGGACTTTGGCGGCGCGGCCGTCGCCGCCGAGACGGACCAGATCGCCCTCTTCCAATTTATGTTGATGGCCGCTGCTGCTGGCGATGAAGCCGACTTTCTCGCGCAGGGCGACGGTTTCCGTGGTGTAGATTTTGCCGTCGGCGGCGCTGCGGGTGGTGGGGTCGAGCGCGATACCGAGCCGGGGATCGGTTTGCCACAGTTCGCCGGAACGCAGCAAATGCGCCGGGCGGATAGTCTGGCCGGCCAGCCAGGCGGCGATCCCTGGGCCGTTCAGCCACAGGCCGCTGACCGGCTTGCCGGGTTTGGCGGCGCGCAGGGCGGGCAATAGCGGTAGCGCGTGGCTGCTGGCGATGCCGGCGGGCGGCGCGGTCGGACGCAGGTAGGTAGCGCCCGACAGATCATCCTCGGTGACGATGACATCGGCGGGGAGCGGCCAAAGCGCTTCACCTTCGCCATCGTTTGTTTGTCGCGCCAAGCCAAAACGGGTCAGCCGGAATGGCGCGAGCGATTCGAGCGATTCTCCGGCGGCCATCAGCCGCGAGCGGATCGCGCCGGCGGCCAGCGACGGCCAGGGCGGCATCAGCGATTCGCCGTGATCGCCGGCACCGCCAAACAGCTTGTTGCCGCGCAGATAGAGCACGTCGAGCGGTTCGAGGAAAAGCGTTTGCGTGGTCATGCGGTTTCTCCGGTACGGCCTTCGCGGGCGAGGAATTCGGCGACGGCGAGCAGATCGCGGATGATCGGAGCCGGTTCGCTGCCGCGTTGAGTGGCGATGCGGCAAGCGCTTTCTACCAACCGGCGCGCCGCTGCGGCATTGCTATCCTGATTGTTTTTTCCGCCTTGGCGTTTTAGTTGGAATTCAAGATTGCTGGCAATCAGGGCGCGCAGGGTTTCCATACCGATCTGGGCGGCGGTAGGCAAACCTTCCAGCCAGCCTTGCGTCAGGTAAGCGGCTTTGCGCGAGGTGTCACCGGCAAAAATGGCGCGCAGTTTCATCAGCAGCGCCATTGGGGTGTCGCCCAAACTGCCTTTAAGTGCGTTGTCCCATTTTTCGCCCGGCGGTAGCCAAGGCAGTGTCAGATGCACGGCCCCGCCAGAACGCTTGAGCAGGTTGATCGAGAAGGCGTCGCGACCGCCTTCGCTCTTGGCGCGTTTTTCGCTGGCGCGCAATTCCCGCAGGACGCGGGAAAGCGGCGTCTGGTGGTGGGCAACGATAGCCCCGGCTGAAGCGGTGGCCTTTTGTCCCATCAGGCGGATCAACTGGCCGTCGAGCAGGGCGTGACCGCGCCGGAACGTCGCCATTTTTTTCTGGCCGAGCGTGCCCAGCAGTTCGGCGAGTTCGGCGGATTGTTCCGGCCAGACGCCGGAATAGGCCAGGCGCAGTAGAAACAGGCAACGCAGCAGGTCGTCGACCGAAACCATCGCCAGCACGTCGTCGCCGCCGGCGTAGATCAGTTTGCCTTTGCACATATCTTCGACCACATGCCGGGCGAGGCGCAGGGCAAAGCCATTGAGCGCGGCGGAAATCGCCATGTGGCGCGCCGGGGAGACGGCACGATCCGCCTTTAGATAGGCGTCCAGTCGCGGAAAACGGCCCTTGGCCTTCTCGCGGATCTGCGGGTGCCAGGTGGCGGCGTAGGGCAGGTTGTAGTCGGCTTCGGTGCCGGACAGCCAAGCGCCCATTTTGTCGCCGTCCATCATGATGAAGGCGTAGTAGGCTTCGGGCTTTTTGCCGAGCAGCGCCTTGACCTGGCGCTGACGGGCTTCCGAGTCAACGTTATCGCCGTCATCGTCGAGCCAAGTCGGCAGGCATCTGGCCAGTTGCTGGGTGGCGGTCGATTGGCCGACGAGTTGGCGGATCAGGCGACGCGGCAGCGCGGTCGGGGTGCGCGCTTCGGCGAGCAGCGCTTGTGCTTGTGGGTTGTTTTTGCCGCCGTCGCGCTCTATCCAGCTTTCGAGCGACGAGGCGAGCGCCATCGTATGCGTCGAGACGACGTAACGGCCGATGTCACTGCCGGTAACGCTGGCGATTTCGCCAACAAAGGTGCGCGGCCACAGGCGTTTGAGCATGGCCAGGGCGGAAAGGTGTTCGCCTTTGCGGAACAGGCCGGGCAGTGCCTTGGCGGCGGCGTTCCACAGCGTAGGCGCGTCCTGGCGACCGCTTTTGCCATAGTTCAGTTGGGCGCGGTCGGTGGTCAGCCATTCGGCTTCGCCGGTCAGGTCGCAGCGGTAGCCTTCGCTCCGGCTTTGCGCAAACGGGCGAACGCTCTTGGCGGCGGCAGCAACGCGGTCGAGCAGGTCGTAAATGGCCGGGTAGAGCACGCCGGGGTTGGGGGTGAAGAAGCGCGCGCCGTCGACGTCGATTTCTTTGGATAGGACGCGCCAGACTTCGCTGCCGAGAAAACCGGGGGCTTTGCTGTTACCGAGGAAGGGGCGACTGGCGGCGGCCAGGGTTTCCTGTTCGGCGAACGCTTTGCCGTCGGCGTCGCGGGCGATCAGCGAAAACGGCACGGTCGCCCAGTGCACTTCGGGGAAACCGGCGAGTTGGGCGACCAACTGTTCGTGGCAGGGCAAATCGGCGCGGTTGGCGGTGCCGGATTTTTCCAACAACTCATCAAGCATCGCTTGCGCGGTGTTTTTCACCCAGTTGCGCACGGCAGCCGTGACTTTTTCAGCCAGCGCGGTGGCTTGTCCGGCGGGGACGATGGCGACGAATTTGTTCGGCAGCGCGGCCATGAACAGCGGGTTGGCGTCGGTTTTCTCGCGGACCCATTCGGCGTCGGCGAAACGCTCAGCCGGCAGTCCGATTTCGTCGCGCAGCCAGAGATCGACTTGCGGTACGCCGCGCAA
>CAYWLC010000216.1:0-4421 GCA_964458895.1 uncultured Luteolibacter sp.
CGGGCGATCACACTGCCGAAGACAAGTTCAAGGAACTCGGCGAAGCCTACGAAGCCCTCAGCGACCCGGACAAACGCGCTGCCTACGACCGCTACGGCCATGCGGCCTTCACCGGTGGCGGCGGCCAACCCGGCGGTGGTTTCCACGATCCGATGGATCTGTTCTCGCAAGTCTTCGGTGGGGCCTTCGGTGGCGGCTTCGAGGAGTTTTTCGGCGGTGGCGGTTCCCGGCGCAAAAGCGACGGCAAACAACGCGGCAGCGACCTGCGCTACGACCTGGAAATCTCGCTCGAAGAAGCCGCGCGCGGCGTCGAAAAGGAACTCGAAATCGAACGCTACGTCCCCTGCGAAACCTGCTCGGCCAAGGGCACCAAAAACAGCAGCGGCGGTGTCAAAGTTTGTCAATCCTGCGGCGGTCGCGGCGTGGTCGCACGCCAGGCTGGCATCTTCATCCAACAATCCACCTGCCCGGAATGCCGGGGCGCGGGTGAAACCATCTCCGATCCATGCCCGAGTTGCAAAGGCGATGGCCGCGTCCAACGCGACAGCCGCATCAAACTGCGCATCCCCGCAGGCGTGGACACCGGAACCCGACTGCGTTCCACCGGAAATGGCGACGCCGGTGTGCGCGGTGGTGCCGCAGGCGACCTCTACGTTTTCCTACACGTGAAGGATCATGATGTTTTCCAACGCGATGATGCGGATCTATTCTGCGAGGTCCCCCTGCCCTTCCCGGTGGCGGCGCTCGGCGGAGAACTCAAGGTGCCCTCGCTCGACGGCCAGTCATCTATCAAAATCCCGGCGGGTACCCAGGGCGGCACGGTCTTCCGCCTCCGCGATAAAGGCATGCCCACCCTCAACAACTCACGCCGCGGCGACCTCAACGTGCGCGTCCAGGTCGAGGTGCCCACCAAACTCAACCACGAACAACAGGAAAAACTCCGCGCCTTCTCCGAATCCATCGGCGAACACAACTCACCCATGCAGGAAGGCTTCTTCCAAAAGGCCAAGCGGTTTTTTGATTTGTGATGCCCCGCTTCCTCCTGCCGCCCGACGCCTGGCTGACCGACCCGGTTCTAACCGGCGATGAGTCGCGCCATCTCTCACAGGTGCTGCGCATCAAACCCGGTGAGACCATCACCGTTTTCGATGGTTGCGGCCGCCGCGCGCAGGCGGAGGTTCTAACAGTCTCGCGCGACCACGTTGCCGTGAAACCCGGCGCGGGTGTTTCCCCGCCGCCGCCACTGCCCGCCATCACCCTGGCCCAGGCGATCCCCAAAGGCAAAAACATGGACTTCATAGTCCAGAAAGCCGTCGAACTCGGCGTCACCCACATCCAGCCGCTGGTCACCCGCAACACCATCGTCCACCCGGGCGAGGGCAAGTCCGACAAGTGGCGGCGCACCGCCCTCGAAGCCTGCAAACAATGCGGCCAGGACACCCTGCCCGTCATCGCCGATCCCCTGCCGATCGATGTCTGGCTAACAGAACACGCCGCCGCACCGGGCGTCAGACTCATCGCCTCCCTTGCGCCCGGTGCACGCCCCATGCGCGAAGTCCTGCGTTCCCATCCCGGCACCACGGCCGCCACTCTGTTAGTCGGACCCGAAGGTGATTTCACCGCGGAGGAAACCCGCGCCGCGCTGGCCCATGGTTTCCTGCCCGTCTCGCTTGGCGACATCATTCTGCGCGTGGAAACCGCAACGCTCTACTGCCTATCAACGCTGCGCTACGAGTTTTCGGCGTGAGGATGCCGCTCAGAGGTTTTGCTTGCCGCCTCCCACGCATGGTCCGGGACCGTTTCCGGGGAGGAGCAACTTGTGCAAGATCAATCCGTTCCTTTGATCCGCGAAACCCTCATGCGTTCCGCGACAAGCAACCCGAGAATCCTCTCGTAGTCCTCCTCACGGCTGCCGGATAACAGTCGATAGGTGTATTTCCCCCAATGCCGCATTTCCCCGAGGGCGTTGGTCATGCGCAGTGAGATGATTTCCGCACTGTCGGTTCCGCGTCCGGAGAGTCTTGTTAGAAGCTCATCCTCGCTTGGCGGCATCACGAACAAATCCACAAATGCCCGCCGGATTTCCGGGTCCTTGCACCCGCGGATCTGGTCCGCCCCCTGCACGTCGATGTCCATCACCACGTCCACCCCCAGCGACAAACGGTCCAGCACCTCGGACTTGAGCGACCCATAGAGGTTGCCATGGACTTCCGCATGTTCAAGGAATTCCCCAGCCGCAAGCCGTCGCTCGAACTCCTCGTGTGTTAGGAAATGGTAATCCCGCCCGTTCACCTCGCCCGGCCGCGCCGCGCGCGTCGTGCAGGATATCGAATACCGGACCTCGCCCGAATCCGCCAAGCGACGGCAAAGCGTGGTTTTCCCCGAACCCGAGGGACCGGAAACCACAAGCAGCAGCCCAAATCGTGAGGACATGCCCACATCATGCCCCACCCCCCGCCCCGCCACAATCACTTAATCCGAGAAAGGAAAATGACCCGCCGCAAAAGAACGCAAGAAACGGAAGACAGCCGTCCCGGCTGTCAGGACCTGCGGCCGTCCCGGCTGCAGCAAGCGCTTACGATGTGAGCTTCTTCATGAGGCCTGTCGAGCTTGTTCTGCGGCTGAGACTAATCCTCCCCAACTGACCCTCGACAAGACCCGAGCAGCACCTATCGATAATGCGGTCATGGTTAGCCAAATGCACCATAGTGTAGTCCGTCTTACAGACCGTCATTTATCCGAACTGATTTCCGATTGCCGATTGTTGATTTTTGATTTTTGAAGTGAGCTTGAAATTGAGCGACTGCGCCAACAAGCGCACATCAACAATCGAAATTCAACAATCATCAATCGTCAATCGAATCTAAAAGCATCAGTTCAACAAGGATTTATGATAATGTGCAATCTGCACGGCGGACTACAATAGGTGGTGAATCGTCCATCCTCTTTTGAGGGTGTCCGCCATCTCCATTCATCTAGCAGTGCCGATGTCGTCAACATATTCGATTGAGCCGTGAACCCAATCTCCCGGTGAGAGATAATCAAAGCCGCCCTCATCCGTGCAATCTCGTATACATGTCCTGTGAGTAATGGAGCCGCCTTCTCCGTTTGGATATAGGCCGATACTGCTATAGCGGTGCAATGGTGCGAATACAAAAACCAGGAGACAAAAGCCCAAGCCGAGAAGTATTAGAATCTTCTTCATTATCGGGCGAACGTTTGATGTGATGTCACCGCGTTGTTGCGATGAGAAGGAAATGAAATTGATTAGTTTATGGGCGGTTGACATCCATGACGTGTTCGGCCTTATTCTTTGATTCCGAATTGGTCGAACTATTTGGCTGTCCGGGTCTCAACTTGTCTTCAATCAGACGTTCCAGTTCCTTGGTGCCGAAACTTAAGAATAGCTTCCGCGCGTCGAATAGAACGCATTTCTCTTTGCGGGGGTCGTCGGC
This sequence comes from uncultured Luteolibacter sp., assembly GCA_964458895.1. Lineage (GTDB taxonomy): Bacteria > Verrucomicrobiota > Verrucomicrobiia > Verrucomicrobiales > Akkermansiaceae > Luteolibacter. The sequence continues at coordinate 3,456 of CAYWLC010000216.1, forward strand.
TATGTTGGTGGTGAAATGGCTGAGCAGTGCTTCCCGACTGATTGATAACGCAGCGGAACAGTCCCGAATGAATGGCCCGCTTGGACGAACCTCGTAACCTGTTCGCTTTGTAAGCGGTGCCTGCCCATTGGACAGCATATTCACGAAGATCATCGCCTTGTCTCTTTTTGTGGCATCTTCACCCGCAAAGGCGGAAAACACTTCCCATGCTGAATCAGTGCTGACGCTGTCCTTGTGTAGCTTATCCATCAACAGAACCAACGCCGCTGAGATTCCTTTTTCGTCAAGGGGTGGAGCTTCTTCAGGAATCTCAAACTTTGGTGCTGCTGAGAGGATCTCACCCAGGACAAAAATCAAGCAGGTCGTTGTTCTCCAGTGTTTCATCATGTTATTTCTGCCGAACAGTCTTTATTAGTAGTATGTCCGGACGTGATATCCGGGAGGCTGATGAGAGGACCTTGGCTCGGAAATGCCTGATTTGTCAAGGATATTTGGGCGGCGCGTGCGTATATCAGGCAGGTAGGGACCCCGTTTTTCGGGGTGACCTGCTCTAGCGGATATCAGGCGGTAAAAGCTGAAAAGCTGAAACACCGAAACACCGAAACACCGAAACACCGAAACACCGAAACACTTGGGAGTAGGAATGTTCGTAAGAACACTTTTTTATTGACACATGGGAGTGAGGCTGCATATTGGGTGGCGATGAATGCGATCATGACACGCAAGACACGCTGGTGTTGGAGAAAGGATTTGGATGGATTTCGGGGACTTCCAGACCGGGAACGTGCGGGATTTCTGCTGGTATTGGAGTGGTTTGAGAACTTCCGGCTGCGGCACGAACTGGAAGCCGGGAGGGAGTCGGCTGCGGCATTCTGGCGCATGGAGGTGCTGCGGGAGGGCCGTGCACGGGGGCCGTGGCAACTGGAGCAATGGGGCGCGGCGCTCCGGTGGTAACGAGGCGGTCAA
>CAYWLC010000217.1:0-2715 GCA_964458895.1 uncultured Luteolibacter sp.
CTCCTGACCTTCTCATTGCGAACGAGACGCTCTACCAACTGAGCTAATGCCCCTCACGACTTGCGTGGCGATTCACTGCCATCTCCTGCGCTTGCGCGCAAGAGCGAAGTTGGGTTTTGCCGCAATCCGAGCAAATAGTGGAATTTATGATTTGCCCTGATTAACATTCTTTTGCCAAATTCCTGTGACGAACTATCCTCCGCCATGAAATCTTCCCTTTGGTTCCCCGCTTCCAGCGCCCTCATGCTCATCCTCGGTGGGTGTGCGAATAAAACCGACTCTCCCGTGGGGACCGGCCCGTACGACAGCGCGGGCAACTACCACGAAGAATGGGCCGATGATCCATCAAAATGGCGCAAACCCGGCAAGGCTGCCTCAGGGGATGAATTGCCGACGATTGCCAAGAATGAACAACCGCCGCCGAATGCCACCCCCCTAGCGGCGCAGGGTTCCTCGCCGAAACTGCCCCCGGTGCAGGGCGAACCCAAAGTGGTCGCCTCCAAGCGCAAAGCCACCGCCTCTGCGGACGAGCCGAAACGTCACGTCACGAGCACGCGCAAGTCGCCCTCTTCGAAACGCAAGCATGTTGACGATTCGGACGAGCCGAAGAAGCGCAGCACCGCCAAGGCGAAATCCTCGCCATCGAGCCGCTACACCGTCAAAGCGGGCGATTCGCTGTGGAGCATCGCCGCCCGCAAAGGGACCACGGTAGAGGCGCTCAAGAAGGCCAACGGCATATCCGGCACTCTCATCCGGGACGGTCGAACGCTGGTGATTCCCAAAAAACGCTGAGTTTTTCGAATCAGGCCTCCTTGCGCTCCCGGTGTTGGGAGGCAGGCAAGGGCTGTGTGGGATCGCACACGATGCGGGTCCGTAGCAGAAGCGCTGGAGAGATTTGATAGGCTTTGACGAAGCCGCGTCTGAAGGAACTCACCGAGAGAAAGCCCAGATCATTCGAGATCTGTTCGATGGTTTTTCCTCCATCCAGTTTGCGTTTGGCCACCACCATGCGTTCCAGATTCAACCAGGTCTTGGGTGGCAGGCCGATGTCGCGCACGAACACGGAGTAAAGGGTGCGTTGGCTGCACCCCAAAGCCGCGCAAATGGCCGCCACCCGGTAGGATTTTGCCAGCGCCAGGCGTTCCAGACAATAATCCTCGCCCGAGCGCGCGTTTTTCACACGCCATGTCTGTTTGTATCGGATGAACTTCACAAATTTGAGTTCTGCGCAAAGCAGATTTATGAAATTACGAGGACAGATGTCTTTTCCGTCAATGAACCATTTCGGCAATTTCAGGCATGGCCTTTTCCTACAAGCCATGATGAGGCCGGGAACGAAGGTGGCGCGCTCCCGCCGGGAGCGCTTGCCCGGCATTGCCCTGCGGGCCTTCCCCCAAGTAGCGGCGGAATCCGTCCGCCGTGCCCATGGCAGGACGGGAATTGATGGGATGCGACGTTGATGGGACGTCCCATCACCTTAGGGGGCGGCGGCGATGGATTCGGCTTTGGCCACCGAGGCGCGGACATCCTCGCGGATGCTGCCGCCTCTGCGATTGCTCCACCAGAGCACCACGGGGGATGCGATGAAGATCGAGGAGAAGGTGCCGATAATGATGCCGATGAAGATGATGAAGCCGAAATCGCGCAGCGCGGTGCCGCCGAGCCAGGTCAAAATCGCGGTGCTGACGAGCGTGGCCCCGGAGGTGAGCAAGGTCCTGGACAAGGTGGCGTTGATCGCCTCGTTCATGATTTTTTCCACCGAATCGGTGCGGATGAGCAGCATTTCGCGGACGCGGTCGAAGACGACGATGGTGTCACTGATCGAATAACCGGCGATGGTTAGGACCGCCCCGACATGGATGAGCGAGAGTTGGCCGCCCATCATGACCACGATGCCGATACAGATCAAGACGTCGTGGAAAATGGCGACGAATCCGCCGAGGGCGAACGAGAATTCGAATCGTGCGGTCATGTAAACCATGATGCCCACAAAGCCGAGGGCGATGGCGATGAGGGATTGGGTGAGGAACGATCCGCCGATGAGTGCGGAAACCTCCTCCTGACTGGCGTCGATGAGGTAGTCGCTTGAATCCGCTTTTTTCACGCCGAGCTCGGGGATGGATTCCCGCAGTTTTTCGGCGATGAATTTCGCATCCTTGTTGGCACAGCGGACGGTTAGAAGGGTGCCGGTGGTGGGATTGGACTCGAACTGCGGATAGGCTTCCTTCGAGAGTTGCGGGCGGAGCGTGGCGACTATCTGGTCCACTTCCGCCTGGCTGACTTTGGTTTCCTTGCCGAGTTGGAACATCATGCGGGTGCCGCCGGTGAAGTCGATGCCCAGTGCCCGCTCGCCACGGATGCCGAAGGCGGCGAATGATGCGACGAGCGTGGCGATGGCGAAGCCGATGCAGATTTTGCGTTTGCCCAGAAAGTCGTAGTTGGCGGACTTGATGAGATTGAGGAAGGTGAGTTTCTTGAACCAGTTGAAGTCGATGCCCCAGCGGAAGATGACGCGGGTGACGAGGATGGCCGAGAACAACGAGGCGGTGACACCGATGGTGAGGGTCACGGCGAATCCCTTGATCGTGCCGCTGCCCAGGATGAACAGAATGACGGCGGTGATGAGCGAGGTGACGTGGGAGTCGAAAATTGCGGAGAACGCGCGATCATAGGCAACCTCGATGGCGTGTTTGAGGTTTTTTCCGGCAGCGATTT
>CAYWLC010000217.1:2725-4391 GCA_964458895.1 uncultured Luteolibacter sp.
GTCCACCGCCATACCGATGGTTAGAATCATGCCCGCGATGCCGGGCAGGGTGAAGGTGGCGCCGAACATGGCCATCACGCCGAACAGGATGATGGTGTTGACGATCAATCCGATGTTCGCGATGAAACCGGAGACGCGGTAGTAGATGAAAACGATGAGGAAAGTGATCACCAGCGAGAGCAGACCGGCGATAAGGCCTTGTTTCACCACGGCCGAACCATAGGTGGGTGATACGTTGCGAAACTCCTCGACCACCAGCGGGTTTTCCAAGGGGTTCATCAGCGAGTTGGCCAGGTTTTGCACTTCGCCGGGTTCGCGCAGTCCTTCAATGATGAAGTTTTTCCCGAGCGGCACCTGATTGACCACAGGCGCGCTGATGACCTCGCCGTCCAACACGATGGCGATCCGGTCCTGCATGGGCTTCATGTTTTTGGTTAGAGCGATCATCTTGTTAGTCCCGCCGCTGTTGAGCGAGATGTCCACCGCGTCTCCCTGTTGTTGGGATGGCACGGCGTTGGCGATGTCCGAGCCTCCTAACGCCATCCGGCGGTTGAGCAGTATCGGTCGTTTGAATTCCTTGCCCTCCTCGTCCTTGTGTTTGTAGAGGAACGCACGGTATCCGGGCACGATCTCACCGCCATCCTGCACGCGTTCCGCCAGTGACTTGCCGCCGGGGCCCGACTCATCGCTGCGCGGGCTCACCTCGCGCAGTTCGAGCTTGGCGACCTTTTCCAGAGTCTGGCGGATTTTGTTAGATTCCTCGGGGGCGACACCCGGCATTTGCAGCAGGATGCGGTCCGTGCCCTGGCGGGCGATCAGGGGTTCTGCGGTGCCCATTCCGTTGAGGCGTTTTTCGATCACGAGGATCGCCTGTTCCACCTGCTGTTGGGTGATGGTCATGGGCGCATCGTTGGCATCCATGCGCGGTTGGATGCGCAGGGTGAACGACGAGCCCCCGATGATGTCGATGCCACCTTTGAGGCGCTCCTTGGGCGGACTGGCGGCGAGGATGCAAAGCACGCAGACGCCCAAGGTCAGCACCGTGCCGATGTTGCGCTTGCGGCGTTCGATTTCGGTCGCGAAATACCAGAAAAACAAAATCATCAGCACCAATCCGGTGCCGAAAATGAGCAGGGGATCGGAAAAGAGCGAAATGGCGGCAAGCATGGTGATGTGGGGGTGTGACTGACAGGTGGTCCTTATTTCACCACTGCGTCTTTTTGATGGACGATGGTGATGGCGAGTTTATCGAACTCGAGCATGGTGCCCTCGGCGACCTTGACGATGACCGTGTGTTCTTTGACATTGTGGACGCTGCCGTGGATGCCGGCGGAGGTGACCACCTTGTCGCCATTCTGGAGGGAGGCGATGCGGGCAGCTTGTTCCTTGCGTTGCTTTTGTTGCGGGCGGATAAGCAGGAAGTAAAACATCACCACCATCAGGCCGATCATGACCCATTGATTGCCCAGCGGGTTGGCCTGTGGGGTTTGGGCGATGAGCAGGGAGGTGGATGAAAACAAGTGGGTCAGGGTCATGGGTGTTGGGATGGATTGTAGCGCCGGATGAAGGAGTCCTTGTAATCGGAGAAGGTCCCGATGGCAATCGCCTCCCTTGCCCCGGCGACGAGGCGCAGGTAGAAATGCAGATTATGGAAGGAAAGCAACCG
>CAYWLC010000218.1:0-4374 GCA_964458895.1 uncultured Luteolibacter sp.
CTCTGCGCCTGCGCGGACTGCCGTTACATGAAGATGAACACTCTGAGGAAACTCCGCGACTGCCTGGACACCCTGCAGCCGCGCATCGAGATGGAGGAATCCCTGCGCCAGCGCGCGGAGATCCCGCTGCTGCGCATGTTAGAGCAATCCCGCTGAAAAAACATTGCCTGGACAGGCGGTCTGGGACAGGCTTTCCGGGCTGTCAGGGGCCGTGGAGGTCCGGCAGGCGAACCCCGCCAGGCCTTGATCGGAGCAACGGTAGTTTGACCGGGCTTGCCGCGGATTCCCTGGCAGCACTTTTATTTTTCACCTGCGGGCACGCTTTCGTAAACCACTAGGCTGGAAGCGGGGATGGACAGGCGCAGTGGCCCGTCCGCAGGGATGGGGTCTTGCTCCGACGCCGTTCCAGCACCAATGGTCATTACCGGACGCAGGACCCTGCCTGCGGTTTTGAGTGTGGGCGGCAGTTGCATCGCATGGTCCGGCATGCCGGTCACCCGCACGGAAGCCGAGGCGTTGACGACCACCACGGCGAACGAGTTGCCATCACCCCCCGCGCGGGCGAAGGCAAACACCCCGTCATCCTCGGTGCTGGATGCGTTGTCCACCCACAGTGGAATCATGGCACCGGTCCGCAATATGGGAAGTTTGGCCCGCAGCGCGGCCAGTTTTGATAGATCGGCAAACGAGTCGGATTTTACAACCTCCTTGAGCATCGGGCCGTCGATGTGCGGGAACAACATCATGCGTCCGGATTCGCTGTCAGGACCGATGCGGCCCGCATCATCTAACAAACCAATCTCGGTGCCGTAATACAGGCATGGGATGCCCGGCAGCGTCATGAGCAGTCCCTGGGCCAGACGGTTGCGGACCGCAGAGACACCGGCCACCCGGAAGCGGTTGAGACCGTCGTGATTTTCGATGAAGGAGATCATTTTCTGTTGGGCGTTCAATCCGTCCGCGCCGGGGTTGGGATTGTAGAAGGGTCTTCCGTTAGATCCGGTGGCGGTGCGCGTGGCCAGGGCTATTTCCAGTGCGGCGGGTGATCCGAAGGTGTCGCCGGTATGGCGGAGGTATTCGCGGGCGCTGAAGCAGAGGTTGAAATCGAGCACGGCATCCAGTTCGGGGTCGGTGCGCCGCGGCCAGTCGCCGCGCCAGGTGTATCGCCCGAGGACGGCGGGGGCGACATCGTAAATCTCGCCAAAGATCAGCTTGTCCGCCGCCGCCTTCCCCAGGCGCGTGCGCAGGCGTTCGGTGAAGGCGTCCCAGAACGCGTGGTGTACGTGTTTCACGGTGTCGATGCGCAGGCCGTCCACGCCGACGGTGGTCAGATAGAAATAATAGATCTCGACGAACTCGTTGACCAACTCGTCAAAGTGTTCGCCTTCCGGAGCGGTCCAGAAATCGCGCAAAGAGAAAAAATCGCACTGAATTTCCTCGCCATCGGTCTTGCCCAGGCTGTCCGGGGAGTAGCCCTTGCGCCCGTAGGTGGCGAGTTGCGCGAGTGTGCCGCGGGTGGGGACTTTCACGCCTAACAATTCACGCGGTCCATCGGGTCCGGTCCTGACGGCGTTCCACTTCGGCACGTCAGCCCATTGCGCATTGTCATGATATCCGTCCCGTTTGAACGGCCGCACCCATTCGTCTTTTTGGGTCACGTCGAACACGCCGTTGTTGTTGGCGTCATAATAAAACACCGGCCCGGCGTGGTTGATGACCACATCCTGGATCACCTTGAGGCCCTTGGAATGTGCCAGTTTCACAAAATCCCGGTAATGGGACATGCGGCCGTTGGCATCGTCGGAATAGGACTCTCCTGTTAGTGATGTGCGACTGACCAGATGCGGGTCGATGTCCAGCCAATCCTGCGCCCAGTATCCATGGTATCCGGTTTTCCATCCACCGAGGTCGTAGCCGGATCTCCATACGTTTCTAACCACCGGCGTGAGCCACAAGGCCGTGACTCCGAGGGCGTTGAAATAGCCCGTCTGAATGGCGTTTTCGAGGCCGCGCAGGTCGCCACCGAGGTAGCGGTTGATGTCCTTCTGTTGGGGATCGCTGAGCGCAGGATCACAACCCGGCGGGTTGTTGTTGGTGGGGTCCGCATCCTGGAAGCGGTCGGTCATCACGAAATAGATCAGGTCATCGCTCCACGGGCGGGCGGCGGCCGGAGCGATCAACGCCATCAACAGGACAAACCGGAGCATCATGCGCATGGTGAAATATGTTGGAAATCACCACAGGGTTGCCGCGAAATCTCACCAAAATCACTCGAACAGGCTGACCCTGAGGCGTGGCTTGTGGGTTTGCGGGTCCCAGTAGCCGAATCCGGATTTCCATTCCCAGAGCGTCCACGGGATGTGACGCTCCTCGGCGAGGGTGCGCACGTCGTGAAGATAACGAGCGCGACTGGCGGGGTCGCCGGTGTTGTGGCAGCCGAATTCCCCAAGATGCACCGGCCTGCCGAACTGCAATGACCATGCGCGGGCGGTGATATCATCCCAAAGGACCTCCCGACGGAAAACCTTTCCATTTTTATCCGCCTCCCACGGGCCGTTGAGCACCAGGTCCAGTGTGCCATCGTGGTTTTCATGACGGTTGAGGAAGATTTCCTGACGATGGACCCATACGGGACGGTGGTCCCCTGTGTTTCGGCCAAGGGAAGCAGGCTTCTGCATTGGCCATCTGTGAAAATTGCGTTCCAATCCCCCCATGTCACGCATCCTGGCGGCGGATCTCCACGGCGGCAACATCAACCTCAATCCCGCCGAAGACAGCGAAGGCACCATGGCCACGCTGGTCCTGCCTCTGACTTGTTATAAGCGGGCGGGATACCCAATCCAGTTCAATTAAATTTGAACCGCAAATGGACGGGATGAACATAGATTGAATCAAATCTCTCTTCATCTGCGTCTATCTGCGTTCATCTGCGGTTATACCTCTTCTCATTCTGGAAGCGGGCGGGACGCCCGCGCTCCGATCACGCCATTTCGCATGCGAGCCGGATGGCGGCGATCATCGACGACGGGTCTGCCAGGTTTTTTCCGGCTAGAGCGAAGGCCGTACCATGGTCGGGGCTGGTGCGGGGAACGGGCAGCCCCAGTGTGATGTTCACGGCGTTGTCAAAATCTAACAATTTTAGGGGAATGAGTCCCTGGTCGTGATACATGGCCACTACGGCGTCATATTGCCCGCGTGCAGCATCGCGGAAGACCGCATCCGGAACGCAGGGTCCGATATAACAGGCCTGTCCGGATGCATTCAAGCGCCGGATGGCCGGCTGGATGACGCGGGTTTCCTCATCGCCGAAGGCACCATCTTCGCCTGCGTGTGGGTTGAGCGCGGCCACGGCGATGCGTGGCGTGGCGAGGCCCCGGCGTTTGAGAAATCCGGCGGTGAGCAGGCCGGTGCGGACGATCGCCTCGGTGGTTAGAAGTTGTGGAACGGTGGCCAGCGCCTCGTGGATGGTGACCAGTCCGACCGTCAGGGTGCGGCCCGCGAGCAACATGATGACTTCCTCGACTCCGAAGGCATGTGCGAAAAACTCGGTTTGCCCGGGGAATGGAAAGCCGATCGCTTGGAGTGCCTGCTTGCTAACAGGACCAGTGACTACGGCATCCCCCCTTCCCTGTTGGATTTCCGCCACGGCTTGATCGAGAGCAATCAGGGCGGCTCTGGCGGAGCGGGCGTCCGGTTTGCCGGGTGTGCCAGCCTCACGGTCGCCGAGGATCTCAAACTCAAAGCCATGCGGCAGTTGGCCGGAGGCTAGGGCATGGTCGATGATCTCCGGGCCGATGCCGGCGGGGTCACCCAAGGTGATGAGGATGCGAGGCATGGCGCAGCATCCACCGCAGGCTGCATTCTGCCAAGCGGGGAATACGGTGATGAAAAATTGCCTCCGGGCTTGCTTTGATCCCGCTTAACGGGTAACAACTTGCCGCCTTGAAAAGCAATGATGTTCAACGCTCCAAGCGTGCCCATAGGTTTGAAAGGTCGGTCGGGGATGCACCGCTCCTCGGGCATGTGCCGCGCATGCCGCGCAGGGGGTCAAGAAGGGGCCGGCGAAAACATCGGGAGGATTACGCCGAAGGGTATGGAGGCGGTCGGAGCAAAAGCCGGAACCTTTGGCGAATGCTGGTATTAGGGACAAGCGCCGCCGTCATCCTTTTCGGTGTTTTGGGTTTGTGGTTGATGGACCGCTCAACCGAAGGGGACGACGCAAGACAGATCCCGGACGCACCCCGCTTTAAGGAACCAGCCGCTTCCCGCTTTGCTTCGCCATCGAAGGATGAATCCGTGAGCAAGGTCAGGGAGGCATTGCTGATCCGCGACTCAAGCAAGGTCACCCAGTATTTCCGCACGGGGCCCACCAAA
>CAYWLC010000219.1:0-4370 GCA_964458895.1 uncultured Luteolibacter sp.
CCCAGTTCCTGTTCCGCATCAACAAGGGGATGCTCAACTACGATCAGGATGTGAATGACCACATGCCCGCCGACCAACGCCCCATCCCGTTTGAAAACATGGTCTATGTCGGCGACGGGCCGACGGATGTGCCGTGTTTCACCGTAATGACCCGCAATGGCGGCTACGGCATTGCGGTTTACAATCCGGAGGATGCCAGCGGTCGCTCGTTCCGCAAGTGTTACCAGCTCTCCACCCACGCCAACCGCGTGAAACACATCGCCCCGGCCGATTACCGCACCGGCTCCCACCTCTGGCTGTTGTTAGCCGAAATGGTCCGCGAAATCGCCGACCGCATCCTGCGCCACCGCATCGAGGAGCGCGACAGCTCGATGGTCGCCGCACCGGGGTTTTGAATATTGAATATTGAATATTGAATATTGAATATTGAATATTGAATATTGAATAGTTGCAGTTGCCCCGGAGTGTGGATTAACAGCAAAAGACTAACAGAATGGCGCAAAGGATGAGAAGATTCGTGTGATTCGGTGCGTCAGGATTCAATCATTTGATGATGTATGTTTGAAAGCACGCGCGGATTCTCTCCGTAAGAGGGCCGGCCGGACGAGGGCGAAAAGACCTCGCTGTGGACCTTCCATCACTGCGCCGCCAATTCGCGTCAACTGTCGGAACACCCGGACGAATTCATCGCACTGGTCAAGGCGCGGAAGAAGTAGAACTGCCCCTGAATTCCGGGGTTGGCAGGGTGGGATTCGGTGTTTAGGCTCGGCCTCCCGCATGCCAGCAAACACCCGATTTCACTTCACCGGCATCTGTGGCACGGCCATGGGTGCCGTGGCCGCCGCCATGAAACAACGCGGATTCACCGTGACCGGCTCGGACGCGAATGTGTATCCGCCAATGTCGGATTTCCTGCGCGGCCAGGGCATCACCATCGCGGAAGGATACCGTGAGGAGAACATTCCGGCGGACACCGACGTGGTCATCATCGGCAACGCCATCTCGCGCGGCAACCCGGAGGCCGAGGCGGCACTCGACCGCAAGCTGCTCTATCATTCGCTGCCCGAGGTGATGAAGGAACATTTCCTGCGCGGAAAACGCAACTTCGTGGTCTCCGGAACCCACGGCAAAACCACCACCTCGTCGATGCTCGCATGGCTGCTGCGCCAAGCCGGACTCAATCCCGGATTCATGATCGGTGGCCTGCCGAAAAACCTCGGCTGCGGCGCGGTGTTCACCGATTCTGCGTTCAATGTGTTAGAAGGCGACGAATATGACACCGCGTTTTTCGACAAACGCTCGAAGTTCCTCCACTACCTGCCCGAATGCGTGGTGGTGAACAACATCGAGTTCGACCACGCGGACATCTACAACTCGATCGACGATATCAAGCTCACCTTCCGCCGCCTGCTCAACATCGTCCCGCGCAAGGGCATGGCCTTCATCAACGGCGATGAAGCCAACTGTTTGGAAATCGCCAGTGCCGCGCCCTGCCCGGTCACCACCGTGGGCTTCGCGGAGTCCTGCATGCTGCGCATCGAAAACGCGGATTATGCGCCGGACCGCAGCTCGTTCACACTCGGCGGAGTGCACTACTCGCTGCGCATGAATGGCGAGTTCAACGTCCGCAATGCCGCCATGGCCGCCGCCGCCGCACGCTTCGCCGGCCTAACAACCGAAGAAATCCGCGCCGGTCTGGAGGATTTCGAGGGCGTGGCGCGCCGCCAGGAACTGCGCGGAGAAGTCAATGGCATCAAGGTGATCGACGACTTCGCCCATCACCCGACCGCCATCCGCCTAACAGTGCAAAGCCTGCGCCAGCGCCACCCGCACTCGCGACTGTGGATCTTGTTTGAACCGCGTTCCAACACCACGCGCCGCGCGGTTTTCCAGAATGAACTGGCTGAAGCTCTGGCCATGGCGGATTTTGCGGTGGTCGCGGCCATTACCGATCTTCATAAGATTCCGGAAAACGACCGTCTGGATCCCACCAGACTCTCTGCGGACATCGCTCGCATGGGCGGGAACGGTTTCTATCTGCCAGATTCGGATGCCATTGTGGCCTTGGTTAAGGAACGCGCCAAACCAGGTGATGTGGTGGCCGTGCTGAGCAATGGCGGTTTTGGAGGCATTCATCAGAAGTTGTTAGACGTGCTCGCGTGATGGGACGGCTCGTCCGTTGATCATGATGATGTGAAATCGAAACGCCGAGATGCGGAGGTCGCAGAGGGAGGCGCGGAGTGAATGAGATGCGGCTTGTGCAAAATAGGGGAGCGCGGGCTTCCAGCCCGCTTCATTGGAATTGAAATCGAAACGCGGAGCCGCAGAGGTCGCAGAGTGGACGCGGAGTCAATGAAGTGCGGCTCTGCCCAATAAGGGGAACGGACGTCTCGTCCGTTGATGGGGATGACGTAAAAATAAGAAAACTCACGCGCATCAAGGTGGGCTGGCTGGGTGTATTTTCCCAAATGATGCGCCTTAACTGTGATTCTGCGGTACTTTCTTGTTCCGCAGCGGGAGGTGATTGTACGCGGCGCGCATGGATTCACAGCGCAATACACAGATCACGGAAACCAAGATTGTCATGTCTGATCCCACGGCTTTGGGCGTGTTCGGCCTATCAATGGTCACATTCGTCGCGGCCTCTCAGAAAATGGGTTGGACCACAGGCGTCACCTACCTCATTCCATGGGCCTTATTCTTGGGATCCCTTGCCCAGATTTGGGCCTCGACGATTGATTTCAGGAAAAACAACTACTTCGGCGCAATCGTGCTGGGCGCGTATGGATTGTTCTGGGTGGCCGTGTCCATGCATTGGTCGATCAGTCTCGGGTGGTTTGGCAAAGTCGATGCGGCAGCCGATCCGAAACAACTGGCCTTCGCATGCATGGGTTACACGATTTTTTCGTTGTTCATCATGGTCGCGGCCTTCGAGGCCAACAAGGTTTTCGCGGCGATCCTGGTGTTAATCAATATCCTGCTGCCGGCTCTTGCGGTGAGTATCTTGAAAAAAGGCACACCCTTGGGTGAAACCGCCCATCACCTCGCCGCGTGGTCGGAATTGTTGATCTCGTTCCTCGGGTTTTACGCTGCGGGAGCGGTGTTCCTGAACAGTTATTTCGGTCGCACCCTGCTGCCGCTTGGTAAGCCGTTAGGTCTGATCCGGAAAGGTCCGGCCAAGCCAGCCGCTTGATTGGCCACACCTCACAGGCCGGCGAGGTGGCGGTTCCCACCCCACGGGCCGTGGGTGAGCCGGGAAGTTTCAAGTTGGAAGTTTCAAGATGGATGATTGGCGGTGGAACGCGGAACTCCGAACAGGAAGATTCCAGTTTCAAGAGGGAAGATTGGAGGCGGGACGCCTCCAACACGGCCTGCGGCGGGACGCCGCAGCCACAAGTGCGCCTGAACCGACCAGCAGATCCAATTCCTTTCCTGCTTTCCTCATTCAAAATTCTTCCTTGGACAAGGGGAAAAAATGTTCGAGGGCCTCGATGGCTCCGTGGCCGTGGACGGCGCGGGTGACAAATCCGTTAGATAAGGCGACCTTGCGTTGGATGGAGTCCACCGCGTTGGCGGGGCAGGCGATCATGGCGGCGCGGGCGGGGTCGAGCATTTCCTCGTCGTTGTGGCTGTCGCCCATGGCGAAGCAGCGGTCGGTGGATAGTTGATAGATACGGGTGATTTCGGCGAGGCTGCTGCCCTTCTGATAGTCGCGGTGGCCGAAGCGCAAATAGATCGAGTTGCGCTGCCATGAGAGGTGCGCCTCGTCGGCGGCGATGGGCGCGATGTGGGCGACGATCCACTCCATTTCCTCCTCGGTGCGCGAGATGAGACCGGCGGGTTCGCCATCGTATTCGAACCATTGCGCGCCGGTGTGGTGCTCGACCTCGTGGCGGATGCGCGCCATCAGTTTGCGCGTGCGCTTGAAAAGGCCATGAATTTCCTTCCCGCAGCGCTCGTTCCACGGGGCGTGCGGCATCCACCGCGCAATGTTGTTAGGGAAATAAATCTCACGTTCGCGGGCCACCATCCAGTCGGGCAGGAAGGGGAAACGGCTTTCGATCATGCCATCGACCATTTGGGGGACGGAGCGACCGGTGTTGATGCCCCAGACGACCTGGCGTGTTTCGCGCAGCGCGCGGATGAGATCGAAAAACGCGTGTGGGACCGGCGGGTCGCTGGCGGGATCGTGCAAGGTGCCGTCGAAATCAAACGACAAGATCGCAGCTGGGGCGTTAGCAGGTGGCAAGGTCTTCATGCTGGGTGGTCAAGGGCAGTCCCGAAGAGCACTCGCGGCCGCATGGAAAAGCTGGTACACGAGGACGGGATCGAACCGCCGACCGACCGGGTGTAAACCGGTTGCTCTACCG
>CAYWLC010000220.1:0-4367 GCA_964458895.1 uncultured Luteolibacter sp.
ACGTGCTGGTCCCCGGCATCGGCGAGATCGTCGGCGGCAGCCAGCGCGAGGAACGTTTCGACGTGCTGATGGAAAACTTCGCCAAGCACAAGCTCGATCCGGCAGCCTACGCCTGGTATGCCGACCTGCGGAAATTCGGCAGCGTCCCACATGCCGGTTTCGGCCTCGGTTTCGAGCGCATGCTGATGTTCGTCACCGGCATGGCCAACATCCGCGACGTCATTCCGTTCGCCCGCACGCCGGGGCATTGCGAGTTCTAACAAAGATTTGAACCTTGCGGCCTCATTCCCCGCCGCCGACATTGCTCTTGTGGAAATTCATGTGCAAACCCCGGGCGAGCGGCTCGACGCGTTCCTGGCGGCGCGTTTGCCCGACTTGTCGCGCTCACGCATCCAGACACTCATCCGCGACCAATACATCATCGTCAACGACCGCCCGGCCAAACCCCGCGACGCGGTGAAAACCGGCGACCGGATCGCCATCGCACTGCCCGAGGCGGTGCCGCTGGACGCCGCGGCGCAGGAAATTCCGTTAGATATCCTGTTTGAGGACGACGACCTGGTGGTGCTCAACAAGGCACACGGCATGGTGGTGCATCCCGCACCGGGCAACCCGGACGGCACGCTCGTCAACGCCCTGCTGCACCATTGCAGGGGCAAACTCTCCGGCATCGGCGGCGTCGAGCGACCGGGCATTGTCCACCGCCTCGACAAGGACACGTCCGGCTGTCTGGTGGTGGCCAAATCCGACGCCGCGCACCAATCATTGGTCACCCAGTTTTCCGAACGCAGCACGATGGAGAAAATCTATCTGGCCGTGACGCAGGGTGTGCCCAAGCCGGCAAAGGACACGGTATTCACCCACATCGGGCGCCACCCGGTGAACCGTCAGAAAATGGCGGTGGTCAACCCGCCCGGCGGCAAGGCCGCCATCACCGATTATGAAGTGCTCGCCACCGACGCCGCCACTCTAACCGCATTGGTGCTCTGCCGCCTGCACACCGGACGCACCCACCAGATCCGAGTGCATCTGCTCCACAAGGGCACACCCATCCTAGGCGATCCGATCTATGGCAGGCCCTCGAAGAACCCGTCACTGCCGGACCGCTTGATGTTACATGCCTGGAAACTCTCCTTCGATCATCCGATCACCGGTAGGCGGCATTCATTCGAATCCCCCATCCCCGGCGAATTCCTGCCGTGGGTGGCTGGAATTGAGGGGCTGGGAGCCTTGGGATAAAAACGGGCGGCGGCATTGCTGCCGCCGCCCTGGGGGATCTCCGGGGGAACGGGGGAAATGGTTAGAGCGTGCGCGTCATGGAACCGTGACTTCAAGACGGACGAACTTCTTGGGGGCGGTCATCGGGAAGGTGTATTTCACGAATGCCGGGTCGCTGATGATGTCGGCATCGGCCGTGACATCGGTCGGCCAGTTGACCAGGTCGTCGGACGTGCGCAGCCTGTAGGTGACGCCGGTGGCGTACGGGCTGTGCGGCCATGAGACGCTGTGGTTGACCAGTGGGGGGTTGGTGGTGAAGGACGAACCCGTGGCTCCCATGAAATATTCAACTCCGTTAGGCACGCCGTCGCCGTCGTAGTCCAGATCAGCCGCCTGGTTGCCGGCATTGGCCGCGGCCCACGTGCTGAAGGAAAGTGTGGCGTCGTTGCTGAAGAATACGCTTGGGAGGATTTGCGAGCTGTTGGCCGCGCCGAGGTAGGTATCGCCGCGGTCGTAGCCGAATTCATATCCGCCGTTGGTGTTGTTCAGGTCGTCGGTGGTGAATTTATAGGTGCCGAAGGAATCGCCGGCGAAACCCGTCACGTTGGTCAACACGCCGGTGTACACCAGATCCCCATCGGGATCTGTTAGCTCGAGGGTGCTGTTGGGCGTTTGTGAGCCCGTGAAGAACTTCACATGCACCGCGCTGGGCGGGGCGAAGTAGCCCTTGGCGTGTTCCACATTCATATTCACGCTGAAGGTGATGTTGCGGGTGGGATCGAGAGGCAACGGGTCCGTGCTGTTAGATATGCCGTCGCCATCCTCATCGTCGCCCGCGACGAGGGCGGGACGGTTCACCGCGATCATGAGTGTCTGGGTGCCGGTTTCCGTCTCGAAATTAAAGCCCCGCACTCCGCCCGCCATTACGGCATCGGCACCAAGCGAGGCGAGCGTTTGGTTAGATCCGTAGGTGGAGTCGCCGTTGACCAGGATGGCCATGACCTTGACGTTTTGGGAACCTTCCGGCACGCCGAGCAAGGCCATGTTGAGGGCCATTTCCACGCCATTCACGGCGCTGGAGTAGGTGGAACTGTCGGCACCCACGTCCGCCCATGAAGTGCGGAGAGCGGTGACCGGACCGTGGGATGCGGTGGTGTTGTCCACGCGACCGAGGTCGATGCGGATGCGTTTTTGCAGGTCAAACGCGCTGGCGTAGGCCTCGGTGCCGGAGCCGTAGATGCGGATCGCATAGTCGGGTTGGAAGCCGGATTCGAAGGTCATGCCCGTCCCGGAATCCGGAGCGAGGTGGTTGAGGTTGTCCTCTTCTCCGCCACTGCGGATCAGGTCCCGCGTGAGGGTGGAGACCCCGCCGGATTTCGAGTCGATGAACAAGATGATGGCATTGCCATCGGCACGCCCGGCGATGAACAGATTGAGCAACTTGCCGGATTGGGCGTTGTGGAGGTTGGCAAGGGCGTTGTTGGCTCCCCAGGCGGCGGTATAGGATTGCACGGCGAGTTGCACATATTCCGTTTCGCTGCCGGTGTTGCGGATGCCGTCCACCGTGACGGTGGCGCGGCTCATCATGGGGCATGTGCAGGCGATGAGCGCCGCAAGCAGCCCGATGGATCTTGGCTGGATCGATGGGGGTTTCATGGGTATATTGGTTTGGGACAATGGCAAAATCATCCGCAATGGACATGCAAATGATGGTTTCCGCCACGACCGGCTGGATGATAAGCCAGCCGGGCAATTGTACAAATGTCCGCGTCGTGGCACCCGTTTAAGATTTTTAAGATTTTTAAGATTTTTCCGGCAAGCCGTGAAATTCTCGTGGAGTTCCGATTGTCGGTTGTTGATTTTTGGGCTTTTCGTGGAGGAAATTCCCGCAGGAAAGTCCGTGGATCCTGAAATGCCGAGCTCTAACATTTATGCCCGAGGTGTCCATGACACGGAGCGCGGAGCAAGGTGGCGCGCTCCCGCCGGGAGCGCAGAAGGTGCCAGGCGCAAGGACGACGCAGGGCAGGACGCAACGACTGCCACCTGGATTTCACCACCACACCTCCCAAGCATGCGCTCCCGGCGGGAGCGCGCCACCTTCGTTCCCGGCCTCTTCATTGCTTGAAGCAAATGCCCACCGGAATTCACGAAGAGCCCCTTTTTTACTGAAACACCGCCCTTCCGAAACACCTCTTCATCCCGAAAGCAAATTCCTGGCAGCCAACGCTGCCGTAGGAACCCGGTCACCGCGCACTCATCGACCGACGCCAATTTTTCTGAGGATGATTTCCAGCGGGCAGAAATTCGTGAACGAGGATTGCAGCAGGTTGAAACCCACGAATGCCGTGAACCACAGCCAGTTGGGGTTATGGTAGTGCGCGAGGGCCAGACTGATGAGGATGAAGGTGCCGGCGAAGCGGCGGATGATGCGTTCCATGAGGATTGTTAGGTTAGAGTTGTGTATCCGGTTGGGCGTGGCGTTTGGCCATGTAGTAAAGCACGGGAACGGCCATGCGGCTGATGAAGAGACTGGCGATCTCGCCGGCCATGAGGGCGATGGCAAGACCCTGGAAGATCGGGTCGGCAAGGATCACCGCGGCACCCACCACGACCGCCATGGCGGTGAGCAGCATCGGGCGGAAGCGCACGGCTCCGGCATCGATCACGGCCTCGGCGAGCGGCATGCCTTCCCTGACGCGCAGTTCGATGAAGTCCACGAGGATGATCGAGTTGCGCACCACGATGCCGCCGCCGGCCATGAAGCCGATCATGCTGGTGGCGGTGAAAAACGCTCCCATCAATCCATGTGCGGGCAGGATACCCACGAGGGAAAACGGGATGGCCGCCATCACGATGGCAGGGATGATGAAACTGCGGAACCAACCGACCATGAGCACATAGATGAGGATCAGACACGCTCCGAAAGCAGCGCCGAGGTCGCGGAAAACCTCGATGGTGATGTGCCACTCGCCATCCCATTTCATGGAGGGTTCGGCATCGCTAACAGGCATGGAGGCGTTGAGAATCTTCAACTCCGCGCCGCCGCCGCCAAACTTGCGGGTGTCGAGTTTCCTCAGCGCCTCGTTCATTTTGAAGATGGCATAGACCGGGCTTTCCACCACCCCGGCGACATCACCGATGACATAGGT
>CAYWLC010000221.1:0-4355 GCA_964458895.1 uncultured Luteolibacter sp.
ATTTCCTCGTCCTCGAATTCATTGGACGGGATGGCTCCTTCGGATTTGTAGCCGATGTCGATGAGGACGACCTGCGGGCGGATTTCGAGGATCGTGCCCTTGACGATCGATCCTTCGCGGAATTCGCGAAACTTGGAATCGATGAGGTCGCTCAGTTCTTGGTTGGTGGGTTCCGCACATGCGTAAGCCATGGTATTGTTTGGTTTGGGGTTAGGTTAGGGGTTCGTTTTCCTTCCGACGTTGCCCCGGATAAGGAATTCCCACAGGCACCGGGGCGCCAACCGCCTGCAGGAGAAAGAAAAACGGAGGGCGAGACTAGGCCCCCCAATCCCGATGGCAAGGCCAAAGGCTGAGAAATTTTTCATTGCGGGTGAGGGGGTGAAATCACCGCCAACAATTCGTCCGTGCTGTGGGCCATTCTCAAACAGGAAACGGGTCATGAGAAAGGGTTGCAAACCCTCTTTCGGGCAAGCGCTGAGGGGCCGCTCATCCTTTGTCCAGTGGTGTATGCGGAACTCGCCCCCTCCACTGCGGACGCCACCCAATTGAGCGGCTTTCTGGGACAACTCTCCATTGCTTATTCACCCATTATGGAAACGTCCGCCCATCTCGCCGGACAAACGTTGCCGGTATCGGATGGCAGGAGGTCCCCGGCAACACCTGGTACCGGTTTTCCTTATCGCCGCCCACGCCCAAATCCATGCCAATCGACTGGCCGCCATCGACCGCGGTTACCTGCGCAAATGGTTTCCATAGCTGGAATTGCTGACACACGGGTATGAATCTGCCGTAGCAAATGCCTACGCACGGCGCTTGGGACTACGCTTACTGCCCTGGGCTATTTCAGTGCGCCCTTTCAGGGCTAATTCAGTGGCATTGTTTCCGCTTTGGTGCGTGATTTCGGGGCGGATGTTGGCGAACGCCTGGCGTCAGTGCTGGAGGTTGCTCAGTTTCGCGAACTCGCCATCCAGTTTGAGAAGCTCCTCGTGCGTGCCGACCTCCACAATGCGGCCGGCCTTCATCACGACGATCCGGGACGCGTCCCGGATCGTGGAGAGCCGATGCGCGACAATAAACGTCGTGCGTCCGGTGGCAAGCTGTCCGATGGCTTCTTGGACAAGCTTCTCGGAGACGACATCCAAGGCGGATGTCGCCTCGTCAAGAATGATGACCCGTGGGTCGCGGATCAACGCGCGGGCGATGGCCACGCGTTGCCTCTGGCCGCCTGAGAGTTTGGTGCCATGCTCGCCGACCCGCGTGTCCAGCCCGGATGGCAGGGAGGAGAGGAACTCGTCGATGCGCGCCATGCGGAGGACTTCCTCAATCCGGCGCGCGGTCACATGCGGGAGTCCGAATGTGATATTTTCCCGGATGGAGCCGGAGAAGAGCGAGGTGGACTGCGGGACGACCGAGAGCCAGTGGCGATATTGGCGCAAGTCGAGCGACTCCATGTTGCGGCCGTCGAGGAGGATGCGGCCGGATGTGGGACGGTTGAATCCGATGATGAGGCTCATCAGTGTGCTTTTCCCCGCGCCTGACCCGCCCACGACCGCGATGGTCTCCCCTGGCTCGACGGTGAGAGACACGTCGTCGACGGACGCGCCCCGGGCGTTGGGGTAGTTGAAGCAGACATGTTCGAAGTCGA
The DNA here is from genome assembly GCA_964458895.1 of uncultured Luteolibacter sp. Taxonomy (GTDB): domain Bacteria; phylum Verrucomicrobiota; class Verrucomicrobiia; order Verrucomicrobiales; family Akkermansiaceae; genus Luteolibacter. The sequence continues at coordinate 1,646 of CAYWLC010000221.1, forward strand.
AGCGGCCCTGTACTGCGGTCACAGGCTCTTTGCCCTCGTTGCGCTCGATGTCGAGGCTCCCGAAAATCTCGCCGACGGACTTCACCGATTCCATTCCCCTGGTGATCGCCGGGAGTCCGTCGATGATTTGGCTGACCGATCCGACGATCATGGAGAAAAAGCTCTGGTAGAGTACCACATCGCCCGGACGGATCATGCCGCGCAAGGCGAGATAGCCCGACACGAGGAGGCAGGACAGCAGCATGATTTGCGAGAACGCCCATGATGTTGCGCCGAAAAGGGCGATGGTCATGTCCAGCAACCGTCCGCGCCGCGCGACGCGGACGAGTTGACGCTCGACGGAAAGCTCCTCCACTTCCTCCAGCCCATGGGCGCGGGTCACTGGGATGAGGGTGATCATTTCCGAGAGGCGCGAGGACATCCTTTCGATCTCGGTGCGGAATCGGCGGTTGCCGTCCTGCATGGGACGGCGGAAGATTTGCACAACCCCGACGGCAAAGGGCACCGCGAGCAGATAGAAGAGAAGGAAAAGCGGCTGGCGGGAGGCGGTGATGGCGACCGCGACGGCAATGCTGATGAAGGCGGCAAGGAAAAGGTTGAACGCCAAATTGACAAGCCCTTGGATGGTCTCCACATCCCGGAGCAGCTTCGCCTGGAGCGCGCCGCTCTGCTTGTCTTGGATGAATCCCATAGAGAGCAGATTCAAACGCCTGACGAGTCCTCCGCGGAGGTCGACCTCCATGTTGCGGGTGCACTCGCTCTGAAGGCGGGCGCAAATCGTGTGCGCGGGAATGTTCAACAAAAGAAGGATCGCGGCCACCACGCCGTCGAAGGCGATGCGGAGAAAGGGGTTTCCTGAGGGAGCCACCGCCACGTTGATGATGTCCGAGAAGATGATCGGCATGGCGACCACAGGAGCATATTTGACGAAGAAGGCGACCACAGCACCAAGCAATTTCCAGCGATAGGGCGTGAAGAGCATGAGCAGGGTCTGGAACGCCCCGCCGCCCCCGAATTTTATGTCGTGTATCATTGAATCGTTTTGCATGGGGTTTCCTGGGTGTCCAAGTAGGCGGATGGCGTAGTCCTGGGAAGCGGCGGAAGGCTCCAAAATCAGCCGGCGCCCAATCCGAAGACGACGTAGAGAAGGGAATTGCGGCCGACGGTGATGACCGCCTCGCCCGTGGAGCCCAGCTTGAGGTCGTGACCCTTGTCATCGATCAGAATCTCGACCGCGTACTCCGATGCCCCATTGGATTTGGACGGCAAATCCTTGACGCGCAGGACGGTTCCCTCGAAATAACCAAAACGGAGCCAGTCGTAGATCGCGCTGGACACGCGCGCCTTCTGGCCTGTCTTGATTTTATAGATGTCGCGCTCGCCGACCTTGACCGTCAATTTTTTGCGGTCCATGGCTGCGAGGCGCAAGGCGACAGCACCTTTCTCGATGTAGACGCCAGGCTTGTGCGGCGAGTCCACCACGCGGCCGTCGAGCGGTGCGGTGATCACATAGTCGCGGAGATGCCGCTCGAGCTGGGCGGTTGTCTTGCGCTTGTTCGCGAGCCTGGCGTCGAGAAGATTGATCTCCTCCGCGGCCTTGGCGATGATGCCGGCCGCCAATCCGGCCTCCACGATCTGCTGGTTGGCCTTTGAGCGTTGGAGGTCGGCCTTGCGCCGCACGCAATCCAGCTCCACGGTGTCCAGCTCGGTCAGGGAGACGGCGATTTTCTCCCGAAGCTGGCGGTAGCGGACGAGCTTCTCGTCGGCCTTGCCAAGCGCCTCTTGGTTCTCCCAGACGGAGATGGCGGCGTGGCGAAATTCCTGCGGCAAAGGCTCCTTCTGGAGGACGGCGAACTCCTTGCGCTTGACTTCCAGCTCGGCCTCGAGCTCGCTGGCGGCCATCTGCGTCGTCTCGATCAAGTCGCGGAGGGCGGAGTCATCCATTTGAATGAGCACCGCGCCGGCTTCGACCCGGTCGCTCTCCTTGAAACGGATGTGCGCGATACGGCCGTCCACCATGCTGGTCAGCTCATACAACTCCTCGGCCTCGAATTCGCCACGGGCGAAGACGGTGTCGTCAATCCGCACAAAAATCAATGCCGCGATGGCGGCGACAACGGACAAAAGGGCGGCCGCCGTCATGTAACGGATGAAAATGGAAATCGAACTCTTGGAGGGATGTCGCATTGTGAATTGCTAGGAAATTGCTTTTTGGGTGAGGGCCGTTGAAGGAGCCGGGCCGGACCGGAGGGCGGGGAAAAGGGGGTTGGTCATCGACCCGCTAGGTAATGTCTTTGATAGTAAAAAATGGTGCTATACCGCAGGTGAAGGTAATCGTGTTATTCTGGAATTCGGTGCAGAAGAAATAAGCACAATCGGTAGTGGAAAAATATCGCATGTAACGATTACTACATGAATAAACATGGTGAAATAGTTAATAATAATATTATTCCTGATATACAAATACGAAAACAATGAACTTCGAACTAGATATTAATAAGTTTGAGCCACAAAGTTGTTCAATGATATTCGTTAACTCAACCACGCCAATGAATGAAATCAATAAAACGGTAGAACCTATAGTTGTATCGCAAATATCGATATAAAAGGTTGCTGTGCTGAACTACGACATGAAACCAATTGGATTCGATTGCCAGGAAATTGCTTTTGGGGTGAGGGCCGTTGAAGGAGCCGGGCCGGACCGGAGGGC
>CAYWLC010000222.1:0-4348 GCA_964458895.1 uncultured Luteolibacter sp.
ACCCGATAAACGTCAATGCCGTCAATATGCCGTACATCTTTAAAATAATGATTATATCTAATATTCATTACAGCCCCATAGCAACGATAAATGCTTTAATCCTGATGCTAGTATTCATTTCTTTTAAAAACCTCTCTAACTGCCCTTCAGTTGGCATTTTATTCATCTTCTCTGCCATTAAGTAAAAATAATCTTCATCTGTTATCTCGTCATTCATTTTTTAAACACCATCCTAAAAATCCCCACAAACAATATCCCCATATAAACTAAAAGCACAAAAGGTAAAAAATACCACGAAACAACATAATCTTTCTTCATAACCCTAAGTCCTTTTTTTCTTGTTCAAATTTACCTTCATTTAAAACCACCTTACCATCAACCTTAATTGCCTTTGCTTTTACTGTTCCAAATTCTTTTTCAATCTCTCTTATAAACTCTAATAATTCATCCATACAAAACTTCATACAAGGATTTCATACATTCATACATGTGTATACACACATGTATGTGTATGTATGATTTGTTATCCCGAATACATAAAAATCATACATTGCCAAATGTATGATGTATGTATGATTATTTTATCCACCATCTATCACTATTATTAGCTATAAGACCTTGATTTAAAAGTTCTTTTTTATAACCTCTAAACCTGTCATTATTTTTTGTTGTATGACAGTCGTCTATAAATGGCGCCCATTCTTTCCAAGAAACCGTAATTTCGTTCTCTCCAACCTCTGACAACACAAAACCAGTTTTTCCATGCGTTTTTAAGCAATTTTCAAGTGAATCTAAAACCTTTTGGTGGTTAGAATTAAGCTCATTTAACTTCTTAGATTCGCCATTATAATTTAAATAAACACTGGTAATTTGTTTATTATCGTCATCATCAAAAAACATTTCACCTTGCAACTCTACTTTATGAAGATTAAAACTCATATCAGAGTCTGCACTAAAATCTTTTGACTTGGTACAACTAAAAGTAATCCCATCGCCATTCTTGGAAACACAAAACTCTGCGTCCATAGCGGCTTTAATTGATGATGAACCTCTTGATCTACCTTTATCTCCATGCCCACTGTGGTGGACAGTAAGAAACGTTGAATTTAACTCTTTTATGAACAACTCAGATGATATAAAAAACCTGCCCATATCTTCTGTGGAGTTCTCATCACCTACCATATTCCTGTTTAACGTGTCACATATAATAAGGTCAGGTATAAAATCTAAATCTTTTATTATTTCTATAACCTGTTCGGATGCTTTTGGGTCTAGTAAGTTAATGGATCGTCTACTAAACTTTATGTTAGATACATCTGCATCAGGATATTTTTGTTTTAAGGCCTGGAAGCGCATAGTCACACCACGAAACCCCTCACCAAGAATATACAGCACCTTGCACTTCTTTTTTACCTTATGATTATGCCAGGGGATACCAGCTCCTAAGCAGAACGCCCAGTCCATAGCAAATAAACTCTTGCCAGCGCCAGGCTCTCCAAAAAGAAGATTCATGCTGCCACGCTCAAGTATGCCCTTAATTAACCAGTCTGGTTTGCTAATGTCAGACATTAAATCTTCAATATCAACAAACATTCCTTCACTTGTCCAATGCTTAACGGCAAACTCATCACTTAAAAAAGTAACAGGTTGTTGCCATCCATTAGCCTCAGCAAGGAATACCAATGTTCCTATGGTAATACCTTCCTTCTTACCAAAAGATTCCCATGTCTTGCGAATATCGTTAATACCTCTGTATTTTGCTCCTTTTGCTGACCACAAATCCCATAACTCTAATCCTTCACCATTAGTTGCCTCATGGATAGCCATACCAACCTTGCACCAAGTATCCCTATCAATATCAGGGTTAACATAGGCCAGCATTGTATTAATGTCATTGTCCGCTATATCTACTTGGCGACCATTGTATTCTGCTCGGTGTAGGTCTTTCCTGCGTAAGATGTCAATAAGGTTTGATGGTGCTTCTGTTATCTCTTCTAAGCTACCTGATAATATTTCGTAGATAGCACCGCTCAAGTGCATTGATCCTGCACCAACTACATAACCTGTAGACTTAAAATCAATACCAGGGTAACTATTATGTTTAGTTGCAAGAGAAACACCTTCCGGAGCCTTAAAATATAAGTGCCTAGAATCTCCACCGGAGCCTGTCTTAACAATGAAGTTACAGGACATCAATGCACCTTGTAGGTCATGGTCAAGTTTTAACCAAGATTCTATGCCACCGTTCCTTGCATCTATGTCTACAACTAAGTATCCATTACATAGTACGCCAAACCCTGTGGAGAATTGACCAGCCATCTCCATATTAGATAGTTGGTCGTCATCCCACTCTGGAGTATTCTGCCACCCTTTTGATATAGGATGTTTGAAGGGAGCAGTACAACCAACAGTTTCACAATCACAAACACCATTGGTAGCACCATAAAGACCAAATACCTTAAAACCCGCATCTTGATAATTGCGGTGGTTCATCTTACTTATCCTTTAAAAAATCAGATGGAATTTCTTTTTTGTTGGCAAGTGCTGCGCCCATCACCAATAATTTTTGTTTTTCTGTTAAAAGTTTTGGCCAATTATGAATAGTCTGCCTAGATACCTGACAGGCCTGTGCAAGGCCTTCTATGCCGTCAAAAATAAATGTCGCTTCTTTTTTTGTCATTAGATAATCTCCTTAAAATAAAAAAATGTTACATTTAGTAAAAAATGTATTTACATATTATCAATATTATGTAGAATATGCAACGTAATAAAGAAAAAGATTTTAACCACCTCAATGAAGGAGCAACAAAAATGTCTATACTAAATAGCATTGCAAAACCACAGGATCGTCCGATCTTGTGTACTATAACTGGTGACGCAGGATTGGGTAAAACCAGCTTGGCGGCAACCTTTCCAAAACCAATATTCATTCGTGCAGAGGATGGCTTACAAGCCATTCCAAAAAGTAATCGTCCTGATGCTTTTCCAGTAGTATCAACTATTGATGATCTTTGGGAGCAACTAACTTCTTTAATTAAGGAAGAACATGATTATAAAACCCTTGTTATTGATAGCATCACTCAGCTTGATAACTTGTTTATGAATCACATTGTTGATACTGATCCTAAAAAACCACGCACCATAGCACAGGCATTAGGTGGATACGGAGCTGGTTTTCAAGCATTAAGTTCGTATCATGGCCGTGTTCGCAAGGCTTCTGGTATTTTAAATGAAGCCAAAGGCATGAACATTGTTTTTATAGCACATAGTGAAACAGAAACAATAGAGCTTCCTGATGCTGATCCTTATACGAGATATAACATCCGGATGCAGAAGAAGTCTGTATCACATTTTGTTGATAACGTTGATATGGTTGGTTATCTTAAGCTTGAAACCCATACCATCGGTGATGGTGATCGTAAGAAAGCTATATCAGATGGAACCCGTTTGTTAGTAACCTATGCAACGGCTGCAAACATTAGTAAAAACCGTTACGGAATTACAGAAGATTTAGTTGTAATTGCTGGACAAAACCCTTTAATTAATTTAATCCCTTCAATCGGAGCATAACATGACATTTTGGACTACAAGCGACAACCAAGAAATTAAACCAACCACTACTTTTGAGTCTGGCGGTGGTAATAGCGTTATTCCTGACAACACAACTTGCCTAGCATTGATTGATGAAGCGCAATTAACGTCTTATGAAGGTAACACCTATATTAATATTAGGTGGCAAGTTTTGGAACCAGCGGCCTATAAAAATCGTAAGGTATTTCAGAAGGTAAAATGTTTTGACGCTGATCCAAAAATATCAGACAAGGGTAAAAAGATGTTGGCTGCTATTGATGCTAACGCTGGTGGAAAACTAGCTACATCTGATAAGGCTCCAGATGATATTTCATTGGCTAAAGCATTATTGTCAAAGACCATGCTTATTAAGGTTATGACATGGGAAATAAATGACAGAAAAGGTAACTGGGTTTCTATGGTATCACCAAGAGCTAAAACAGCTGCTCCTTCTGTTCCTGTAGATGATATTGATGGCTCTGACGTTCCCTGGTAAATAACCCTATGCACAAGGATGTGCATAACTTTAATGTGAGAATAAAATGAATTTAGATTTAAAAAAATTAATAGAATTAGAATTAGAAAAAATAAAATCTTTAATTAAAGAGCCTTTAGATAGTAAAAAAGAAACAAAGAAATATATTAAGCAAAGCTCTAAAAGATTAATAAACTTACTATAACTATAAGGTAAATAAAATGACTACGTTAAACAGATTAACCCAAAAACAAGTATGGGAAATTTCAAAAAACATTGAAGCAAATATTGAGCTATACAAAG
>CAYWLC010000223.1:0-4331 GCA_964458895.1 uncultured Luteolibacter sp.
TATCATGTCTAATCTTACAGAAGATACCATACTGGCACATTCCGACCTCCGATCCGTACGTCATCATCTCAGTCTGGTCTTTACTTAGAATCTTATTACCAGTATGATCAAGTACATTATGGAAATGTTCATGGATCTTAATATCACCAAACCCAAAGAACTTCTGATTATGTCTGAACCATACTACAAGATCTCCATTTGTTATTTCCTTTGATGAAGCTTTTGGAAACAATAACTTAAGAGTGTATTGTGCTCCAGGTCCAGGTTTAACAAAGTTCTCATCATTATCCCAATCTAATTTTGGATTCACTGAATTAGAAGTAGTACAATGGTAACCATAATAAGATCCAATACCTTCAATCTCAGTTAATATTTTAAAAGTATTAGAAGCAGCATCTGATTGTTGCATTCTATTAAAGAATCCTCGTTCTCCTAATCCTGCTACCCAATCCATAATATTACCTGGATGTACTTTATCTGCAGTAGGACCAAATCTTTGTAATTGATACTTATTTGCTGCTCCAAATAAAGAAGTGCGCAACTCAGTAGATCCATAGATTGGCAACTTAATTGATGCTGCTAACTCTAGATTCTTCCGTACGCGGGTACGCTCGCCTGAGGTAAAATAGTTCTCAAAATCAACATGTGCAGTTTGTGGATCATTATTTCGTGTAGCAATCTGATGAATACCTCTAGCTCCATAAAAATGCGAGATGATTGTATTACCAATCTTATTATGAATCGAGAGTTTTTCATCTGGTAATGATACTATATTCTTCATAATATAGACCATACGATCATCACATGTAATCATTGGATGAAAATACTCAGTATCAGGATTTAATGCATATTCTGTATACTCATATTTGTCTGTTAATCCATATTGCCATTCAGTTCTTTTGTTAACTTGTTCAACAAAGTATTTAAAGTCAAGAAACTTCTCTACATCACATGTAGAGAAGTACTTATCTAAAGGATAATTAGGATTATTAGATACAAAGTTGTTTGCTTCTATATACTGTTTACCTGTTGCATCTATCATTCTGTATCCTTAATATGACGAACATTTTCTTTTTCAACTAAGTCATGTTGCATATACACAATATTAATATGCGGAACTATTTTCTTAATTTCTGCAATTTGAATTGGATCATCTTCAAAATGAATACCAATCTTATGTCCTTGTTGTTCTAATTTAAGGATAGTATTTCCTTTATGAATACCGGAAGACTCTCTACTCTTATTATCAAAAGACAATTCATTGAACATTACTTTATTATGAATGCCTTTCTTATTAAGCATATGTAGTGTTTCTTCTGATTCCTCAAAAGATCTACCGGTTATAATAATATCATTAAGACCTGGGTAAACACCTCCGTATTCACCCATGTATATGACACCATCTATATCAAAAGTATTAATACTATTCATTCTATCACCTATTTTATATAATTTTTGTTGAAATACCTTTATTCCAAACTTCATTTTGTCTATTTTTAGCAGAGTTACTCATTTTTTCTTTTTTCTTTTTTAAAAATCCAGAAACTCCAATATCTTTATTTTTAAATAATATCCATCCTTTAGTTGAGGATCTTTCTTCTTTTCCAACTTTTACAAGATTTGATGAATTTAATTTTTGTTCAGGAAATAACTCAACTAAATCTATAGTAGGTAATAAAAAATCGCCATAAGTTTCATGATAAAAATGATATGAAAATAAATTTTTTCTATTTTGACTGCGAGTTTTACCTCTCTCTTTTAAATAAGTTATCCCCTCATCTGAATTATAAAATTCAATTTGTGATTTCTTAAATTGAGTCCTAGCTCTATCAAAAAATTTTGAATTAGTTATTCTTTTTCCATTATTTGATTTAGACATTAATAAAAATGCGCATCCTAATTTATAAGATATTTTTAAATTTTTTTTATACATTTTACTTAATAACCAATGGGCAATATAATGCTCTCTAAAAGTTAATTTTATAAGATTTTTAATATCATTATTTCCGCCCATACATTTAGGAATAATATGATGATTTTCAGTATAATTAGTTATTTCTCTATTTTTTGCGTTAAGCATTAATTGGTTATATATTTTTGAATAATTCATCTTTGCACTCCTTTTAAAAATATATTTATAGAAGTGCAAAGACCGACTTTTATTAAATTACTTGCATTGATATTCTTTTAATCGTTGCAAATGTGCGGTTGAACCCTTTCCAATTTGTTCATTCATATAAGATAATGCATCTTCTTTAGAAAGTTGTCTTTTTGTTATTTCAGTTAATTCACGTTTAGCTAACATTACACATTCTTGTTTAGAATCCGCATATTCCATTGTTTGAGGTGGAGATTTTTGAGTCCAAGAACTTGGACCTCTTAAAGAACCAATTATACCCAACTCTCTAGCAACCTTAAGATAACGCAAACCATCAATAACTACACCGGCGCTATTTTCGCTATCGCATACACTTAATCTAATATCAATTTTAATTGGAGCATTGCCAAAGCCTCTTGCTCTAATATCGAAAAATGCAACTTTTTCATCTGTAGCTCTTGGAATGTATGCAGATGGTCCAGCATATAATTGACCTTCCTTAACAGGAACTCCTCTTAAATCATTTTGACATCTAATAACATTTTCTTTTGAAATCTTTTTAGATTGGAGTCTTGATTGTACTTCCATATTTCTAAAATCTTGATTAAATCCCATATTTAATTGGGCATGAAAATCTATTTCGGCGCCTCTATCAAACAACAATTCTTGCATTGCTTGGGAAATAATAGAACTTCCTACCTGAGATTTCATATCATCACCAAGTAATGGTAAACCAGCATCAATAAATTTAGTTTCCCATTCAGGATTTGAGGCAATAAAAACTGGCATACAATTCATAAATGCAATACCTGCGTCAAGCGCAGTTTGTGCATAAAATTCAGTAGCCAATTGTGACCCAACCGGCATATAATTTAAAAGAATATCTGCTTTAGTATCTTTAAGAACTTGTACAACATCTACAGTTTCTTCATTTGATAAAATGAAACTTAAGTGTTCAGGTCCATTTAACATAAAATCAGAAACACCATCTAAAACATTTCCCATTTGAACAATAGGACCTTCTGGAATATGAGGTTGAAAAATTCTTGAAGAATTAGGTTTAGCAAAAATTGCTTCTCCTAAGGGTCTTCCAACCTTTCTTCTATCTACATCGAATGCTGCCACAATTTGGATATCTGCTGGATGATACCCTCCAATGCGCATTTCCATAACTCCTGGAATTGTTCCATTTTCAGGATCAACATCTTTATAATATTCAAGACCTTGAACTAATGAAGAACAACAATTACCTATACCAGCAATAGCAACTTTAATTTTTTTTGACATTTTATTTTCCTAATATTTCAGTTTTAAGACGATTTTTGGTTCACTATTTCTAGTGAAGTAGGTCTATCTAGTTATAACATATTATTTTCTTTCCAAAAAGTATATTCTACTCCTGCCTCATCGAACAAATCAGATGTTAGTGTCCATGAATCTTTCCAATTATCTGGAACAGGTTTATCTCCAGTCCACATAACTATTCTTTTTACTCCAACTTGAATAATACCTTTAGCACATTCAGAACAAACAGGTAATCCATAAACATATAAAGTAGATCCATTAAGGGCTACTCCATTAAATGTGGCATTATATATTAGATTCATTTCTGAATGTACAACTAATTTATACTTAGTTGGCTTATGTTCATATCTTTCTACTGAATCTAAGATACCGCGTGGAAATCCATTATATCCAGTAGAAATAATATTCTTTTTAATAGGATCTACTGCTATAGAACCTACTTTAGTTGATGGATCTTTACTCCAATCAGAGATATTTTTAGCCATCTCTAAGAACCGTATATCCCATTTAGTAATATCAGACATCTTTTATATAAGTTAGTTATAATAGATCTATTATATCATAGTTTATAGAAATGTAAACATTTATTTTATTAAATGGAAATGTTTTTCATATACATGGAGTGAGGTCACATTCCACATAATAGTACCTACTTCTACATCAAGATCCTTTGCAAGTTTTTTCAAAACATATTCTTGCCAATAATAATCATTTTTGTATCCAAATACAACATCATTAGATCTCATTTGTACATTAGCATGGAGTTTATTATCTCTAATTAGATATCCTACAGCATTGGTACAAATGAAATCAGACATACCCTGTTTATTATAATCAGACCAAATAGAAGGTCTGGTATAAATCATAGTAGCACGTCTAGAGAAAGGATTCTGTTTCAATTCATTTAATACATTTCTATATTGTTTAC
>CAYWLC010000224.1:0-4329 GCA_964458895.1 uncultured Luteolibacter sp.
GGCTTCGGAGATCTGATGCACATAACAGGCGACGCGGATGACATCGAGCACTCTGTCCTTGGCGGCGATGATTTGGTGTTTCCAATCGCATTTGCCACCGGCGTCAGCCATGGCGGCGAGTTTCAGGCCGGTGGTCTTGAACGAGTGGTCACCCACGGCGCGGCGCATGTCTTTTTCCTCGCAGTGGCGCCATGGGCCGAATTTGGCTTTCGGGAACTGGACGGGGGAGTTTTTGTAGCCGATTTCCATGTAATCGACGCCTGCGGCGACGCACGTTTGATAAACGGCGCGAACCTGATCATCGGTGAAATGGGAATTGTTGATGAGCCCGCCATCCCGGATGGTGCAATCCAAGACTTTGAGTTCAGGCCGGTAGGTGATCCATGGTGCTTTGTCGCTCACGGAGGCAGATTGGCACGAATCGGGCGGGGAGGCAAGCAGGATGAGTCCAAAACTCAGAGGGCCTTCACATGGAGGGTGATGATTTGCGCGGTGCCGGTGCGCGGGTCTGTGGCGGTGATAGTGTGGGTGCCGGGGGTTAGATGGATGACTGGTTCCGGGGTGGCGGGATCGATGCGGAGGGTGGGTGACGTCCAGTGGGCGGTGCCGGGGAGGTTGGTGACGGGGCGGAGTTTGTCCGAGCCAGAGGGGATTTCCGGGTCTAACAGCAAAGTGATGCCATCGGCGGGAGTGATCACCTTGAGAGGTTCGAGACGCGCGGGAGCGGGGTCGAGGGCCAGTTCGCTGCGGCGGAGGTTGTGGCGGCTGTTGAACCAGGCGGTGTAGGTTGGGTCGAGCAAGGCCTTGCCGGAAGGGTCGTAATCGGCTGCCGTGGCGACCGGCGGCAGACGATCCGGGAGTGATAGATCGGGGCGTGCGTATGGGTTGTTAGGGTTGGTTGGGATGAGTTTGCCGTTGCGGGAATCGATGGTGATGGCGAGCAGGTTGTCAGGGCGTGCGAACCATACGGGTTTGTGGTTGCGGTGGAGGCGCAGCATGGCGCGGTGGAAGACCGGCCCCGCACCTGCGATACCCGAGATGCCTTTCATCGGTTGGTTTTCGAAATTCCCCGCCCATACACCAACGGTGAATTCCGGCGTGTAGCCGAGGCACCAGTTGTCGCGGAAATCCGACGAAGTGCCGGTTTTGACCGCGCAGCGGAACGGCAGGTCGAGTGGTCCGCCTGGCGGGAAGGATGGGGAGCGGGCAGCGGGGTCTGAGAGCACATCGTCTAACAGATAGAACAGGGTTGCCGGGAACGGGAGGAGGAACTCCTGCGGCCTTGGTCTATCAGGAAAGAGCGAGGGTGCGAGGTGGCGTCCGCCGCGTGCGAGGGTGGCGTAGGAGTTGGTGAGTTCTAGGAGGCGGACCGGGGCGTTGCCGATGGTGAGGCCGAGCCCGTAGGTGGAGGGGTCTGTGCCGAGGGTCGTGAGGCCGAGCCGGGTCAGGAGTTCATGGAGTTGGGCGGGGCCGCCGAGGGCGTTGAGTTCGCGCATGGCGGGCACATTGAGCGAGCAGGCGAGGGCGTGGCGGAGGGTGACGGGGCCGCGGTAGGCGCGGTCGTAGTTTTGCGGGAGGTCCAAGCCCTGTGGGGTGCGGAAGGGGCTGGGAATGTCTGATAGAACGGAAGCGGGTTCGCGGTGGTTGCGATCCATCGCCAGCAGATAGGTGAAGGGTTTGAGCGTGGAGCCCGGCGAGCGCGGTGCGAGCGCGCCGTTGAACTGGCCGCCGCGCGGATCGTTCCAAGCCGCCGAGGAGACCAGTGCGAGGATTTCGCCGGTGGGATTGTGGATGACGACCACTGCGGCGTGGCGGAGGTTGGAGGATCTGAGCTTCAGGGTTTCCTCGCGGACGATGGCCTCGATGTCGCGCTGGAGTGTTAGATCCAGGGTGGTGCGGACCTCATGGTTTTGGGACGGGCGGGCCGGCGGTGCAGGAATGGTTAGATTGACGAGCCATGGGGCGGGTTGGGATTCGCGGAGCGGGCGGAGGACCGGGGATTCCGTTAGGGCGGAGGTGATGCGAGCGGGTTGGGTATTTCCGATGGCGGCGAGGCGGTGCAGGACGACGTTGCGGCGTGCGAGCGCGCATTGCGGGTGGAGCAGGGGATTGAGCCGGGAGGGCGCCTGAGGGATGCCGGCGAGCAGGGCGCACTCGGCCAGCGAGAGATCGGCGAGGGGTTTTTGGAAATAGAAACGCGCGGCCTCGGAGGCCCCCGTGCGGAGGTTTCCGTAGTCGAGGCGGTTGAGGTAGGCGGTGAGGATGCGTTGTTTGCTCCAGGTCATTTCGAGGCGACGGGCGATGAGCGCCTCTCGGGCTTTGGTGAGCAGGCAGCGTTTTGCGGGCGGCGAGGAAATTTTGACGAGTTGCTGGGTGATGGTGGACGCACCGGAGACGATGTGTTGTTTCGAAAAAAAGTCGCGAGCGGCGCGGCCGGTGGCGAGCAGATCGACTCCGTCGTGTTGATAGAAGCGTTTGTCCTCGGCGGCCAGGGTGCAGGCGATGAGATCGGGCGGGATTTGATCTGGAGTGACCGGGGAGGAGCGGGACGAATCCGGCAGTGTGAAATGCGTGATCGGGGTTCCATGGCGGTCCAAAATGACCGGAGATGCGTGCGGGTTTGCCAACAAACCCTGTGGCAGCGGGACGCAGAACGGTGCGACGAACCAACCCAGCGCCGCGAGGATGGCAGCAGCGAGGGTGTAAAGGATAACACGCCGGGGCGTTGGCGGACGGAGTTTCAAGACGGGATCAAGATGGCACATTCAGTGCCGGAATGAAGAGTTGTCAGTTAATGCAAGGGGAGCAGGCGAATGCGATTGCTGCTCATGTCGAGCGAGATTAAACATCCTGCTTGAATTTGCTTCAGGTGGCTTTCGAGAATGCTGAGAAGAGCCTTGCCGATTACCTCCGGGATGGGGCACGCGACCCGAAGTTGGATTACGCTTGGCAGATGTGCTCCCCGTAACGCAAGTAGGCGGGTGAAGTCCAAATCCTGAGTGACTATAACGGCGTTGTTAGCGCATGCGTAAGCGAGAATGATTTCGTCCGGATCACCGATTTTCCCGAGATCCGTCCAATGGGTGGCGGTGATCCCAAAGGGTGCCAGGTAATCGCACCAGCGTGGAGAGAGGTTTTCGTCGATGAGCAGATTCACGATGCAAGTAGCTCATAAGTCTCGGAGGCGGAAATATCAGCGGCGAACGCAAGAGCAGCCCGGATCGATTCCGGGGTAAGGTATGGGTAGTCGCGGCAAATTTCATCCGAGGAGCGACCCGCCGCGATCTGGCGGAGGACATTGGCCACCGTGACCCGTGTCCCCTTGATGCAGGGCATTCCTGTCATGACTCCTGGGTCGGCGGTGATTTGGGGATGATCATTCATGCAAGAAGAGTAAGCGATTGGCGCAGGGGCGCAAGCCACATCTTGGATTTGCCCGCAAGACAAGGAGCGAGCTCTGCATTGTGAGGAGGAAGAGATTGATGATTGTTGATTTCGGATTTTTGAAGGACCTTGACGGTGCGGGCAGGGCAAGTAGGCTGGCGCAACGATGATAGCAAGATTGCGCGGCAAGGTGATCGAGGCGTATCCGAACCGTTTGGTGGTGGATGTGCATGGCGTGGGGTACGAAGTGATTGTGCCACTCTCCACGTTCGACCGCTTGCACGCGGCGGAGGGCTTGGAAGTTGACCTGCGGACGCATGTGCATATCCGGGAAACGGCACACACGCTTTACGGCTTCGCAACAGAGGAGGAGCGGGATGTGTTCCTCATGCTCATTGACCGAGTGAGCGGGATAGGTCCCGCCATCGCGATGGCCGTGCTCAGTGGCATGCCGGTCTCGCGCTTCAAGAGTTGCGTGGTCGCGGGCAACACGGCGGAACTCTCGCGCATCAGGGGTATCGGAAAAAAAACCGCCGAGCGAATTGTGTTAGAACTCAAGGACAAGGTGGGAGTGACCGACACCTGGCAGGATGCCGCCGCAGGCGAGGTGAGCGCGTCGGCCGCCGATGCCGAACTCGCGCTCATCGCCCTTGGATACAAACAGGTGGATGCGCGCAAGGCGGTGCGCAAGGTGCTGGAAGCGGAGCCTTCCGCCCTGGCGGAAACTCTGGTTCGAGGGGCGTTGAGGGCTTTGCAGGGGTGAGTGCGGCCCGCCCCCTTCTCCACCCGTTCCTAACATACTGATGTTTTGCCGCATGCCCGACGTAGCAGGTTTGCCAGACTCTCCTGCGGCCTGCCGCCCGGACAAGCCCCGCCAATCCACCCTTTCCCGTCATGTCCTTTTCCTCCGTGAATGAACGCGCCTTTGCCACGGGTCTCTATAAT
>CAYWLC010000225.1:0-4295 GCA_964458895.1 uncultured Luteolibacter sp.
CCGTCACTTGACCCTCTTGCTCCTCTCCATCCTCTTCCCAACTGCGGATTCTAGGATCATTGTCGGTTTATAGCCCTTCGTTGAAAAACACACAGAGGCCGTCTTTGCCGGGGGCGATGATGTCGAGGCGTCCGTTGCCGTTGAGATCGGCCACGGCAAAATGGATGCCGCACCCTTGGCCGGTACCGATCGGGCCGTAGTCCACGACCTGCTTGGCAAACCCCTCGCCGGTCCATTTGAAGTAGTAAATACCGAGGTCGTCCCACTCTCCCGCCTCGTTGCCGCAATGGGCGCGGTGACGTTTTCCGGTGACCAGCTCGGGCTGGCCATCGCCGTCAATGTCGATCCATTGCAGGTCGTGATATTGCGCGCAGAATGGATCGATGGGGTGATGGGTCCAAACGCGTTTTCCATCCGCGATCTGCCATTCGCTCCACCAGAGGCCGTAGCCGTGAGCACTTCCGGTAATGACCTCGTTGCGGCCGTCGCCGTTGATGTCCGCGACCAGCATCGGGATGCTTGCGCACCATTCCCACGGAGGGTCTTGAAAGTCCGGGTGCCAAATCCAGTCGCCCGTTTCGGGGTTTTCCGGAGCCTCCAGCCAGCCTTTGGCCAGGAGGATGTCCATGCGTCCGTTTCCGGCGACGTCGCCGCATCCGAGCCCGTGACCTTGTCCCGAGCCTTCCGGGAACTTGTAAACCGAGACCTTGCGGAACTGGCCGGTGCCCTTGCCGTGTTCATCGGTGATCAGCTTGTAATAGGCGACCTCGGGGTTAGGAGGCGTGTTCGGCAGGATCTCGATCTGTCCATCGCCATCGATGTCCCAGCCGCGCGTCGTCTCGACATTGCCAACCTCGGCGATGATATGCTCCGTCCAGGGCTTGGCTGGATCGCCTCCCGGGTTCTCGCGCCAACGGAGCGTGTTCCCCCACCACCCGCCTGTCACAAAGTCGGTAAAGCCATCCCCGTTGATGTCGAGGGGGATGGTCGAGAAATCGTCGTGGTATTCCCCGTATTTCTTCACCTCTCCAATCACGTGCTTCTTGCGGAAGTCCGGGCCCTGATACCAGAATCCACCGGACACAATATCAGGAACGCCGTCGTTGTTGACGTCTATAACTTCGGCAGACTCGAAGGCCTCGTCTGAAATCCACTGTTTTCTCCATTTTACCGGCATGGTTTTACTCCTTTTTAGGTTGGGTTATTTGCCTTTGAGCAGGCGGATATATTCGCGGGCGATGCGGATGTCTTCGAGCCCTTCCGGTGCCAGGCAGGGCGCGGGCGCTTCGCCGCGAACGGCCTTGATAAAGTTCAGCGCCTGGTTGCGCATCGCGTGCACCCAGGGCAGGGATGGACGGCTCGTTATCGGCACGGCACCGTTGCCGGGATCCTTGAGGATCTCGACCTGGCCCGGGCGGTTGTGGGCGACCGGCGCGGGGAGTTCGAGTTTCACGTAGCCTTTTTCAAAAGCGACCAGCGCCGACTCCTGCCAGTCAATCGTCGTGTTGTAGGCGGCCATCTCCATCATGCAGGGCACGCCGCTCGCACTGTGCGCGACCAAAAGCACTTTCGCCGGGTCGGCATAACTCACCGTGTAGGATTCCCCAAGCAGATAACGCAGCAGGTTCACCTGGTGGATGTAGTAATTGACGAATGCGGTGTATTCGCCTGCCGTGGCCTCATCCATGTCTGCGGGGGCGGGATCGGATTCGAGCGATCCCACGGGTTCCTTGGAATCGATGAAATCATTGAACCCGGCTGCAATCCAATCCCCCGGGGGCATGGCGATGCGGATATAGTTCAGCTTGCCGAACTCGCCGGTCTGCTTCCATTCCTCGATGACACTCTTGGCATATTCGGTCGCGGGATCGCTCCGCTTGTGGTAGCCGAGCATGAGCCAGGTCTTGTTCTCCTCGAGGGCGCGCACGATTTTCTCTCCGGACGCGATCGAGCCGGCGATCGGCTTTTCCGTGAAGATCGGGATGCCGGCCTTGGCCAGCTCCGGAATGAGAATGCCGTGCCGGGTGAACTGCTGAGAGGCCACGATGGCATCCAGCTTCTCGTTTGCCAGCAGTTGCTCGTGGTTTTCATAGACCCGCGGAACGCCATAGCGTGCCGCGACTTCCTTGGCGAGGTGAGGGCGGATTTCCGCAAGGGCAACGACCTCGCACTCCTGCGAGAGGCTGGGGCTGGCGTAGTTCCGCAGGTGGGCGCACTGGCCCATGCCACCGACGCCGACAAATCCGATTTTTAGTTTTTTAGGGCTCATGATTGATAACAGATTTCTTTGATTCGGTTGGCTGCATATTGAAAATTGTCCCAGCTCGCATCCGGCGGAATCAAGTGGTCGAACCCGGGGATATAGCGTCCGAGCTTCACCATCTCGCGGACCCTGGCGACCTCGCGATCCACATGCGTCCTCGTGAGGGCAAGCGCGCGCTTGTCGAGTCCGTGCATGATCCCGAGCGTCGGATACTGCCGGCGGTATTCGAGAATGTCGCAGCCGGCCTGGACCTCGAACGGAAACATCATGTTCACGCCGTGACCCATCATCACCGGCACCAGCTGGTGGCAGTCGCCGTCGGTGTCCACCGACACGACGCGCACGCCGTGACGCCGCGCGAACTCGGCGATCCTGTCGTAGCACGGCATCATGAATTCCTCCACCATGGCGGGAGAAATCAGCGACCCTTGCTTGCCGGCCATGTCCTCCCAGATGTGGATATGATCGATTTGCACCTCCTCCGCCACCCGCTCCCATCCGGCTATCCACAATGTGGTCAGGTGCTGCATCATGTCGGTCATCCATTCCGGATCATCGTAGAAGGTCACCAGCATCTCCTCGACACCGATCAAATCGCGCACCGTCCCGAAGACCCCCCACGGAAAGGCCCCCACCTGCACCGCCTCACCCGTTTCAGCCAGACGCGAGCGAAAGGCCCGCCAATCCTGCGGGGTCCGCCCCGGAGTGTCCGGCTGCAAACGCTCTGCCTTGAGTTGGTCCCAGTCCGCCCGGCACTTGACCGGATACTCCAGAAACTCGGGCATCGAGCCGTAATCCCGACGGTTGCGTGTGGTGATCCCTCGCCCGTCGCGGCTGATGATGTATTCGTCAGTTTCCTCGATCACGAGCGGGTCGAAGTGAGGGAAAATGCCGCTCTCGATTTCCGGGTTAGCGAAGCTCAGATCGTATTCAAAAAATTTCGAGGGATCCAAATCCGCGATCCCCGACTCCCGCTGCCATCGCTCAACGGCTCCCTCCCATGGATACCAGCCCAGCCCGACGCCGAAGGGAATCCGGTCCACTGTCTCGCCCGTGAGGCAGCGAATAAGTCGGTCTCCAGGTGCCAGTGAATCTCGACGGCTTGTCATTTGAGGGAAAATAGCGGAATCGAGGGTTGCCAGCAATGGCCTGAGTTGCTTTCTTTTGTCATTTATTGCCCATGAACAATCGTCGGTTAAAACTTTTCGGCTGTGGTGTGATCCCGGCAGATCCAGGCTGGCGCATGCGGCCACACTTCCACCCGTTTCATGAACTGATCGCCATCAAGAGCGGACGGATGCTTATAAAAACAAGGCATGGCGAACTTGTCGCGCGCGCCGGAGACGTTCTTTTTTACGAAGCCGGCCTGGTTCACGAGGAGATTTCCGTGCCGGACAATCCTGTAAGCACGCTCTTTCTCTCGTTTGCTTCCGATCAAATATTGCCAATCCTTCCACTGCACATGCAGGATACCGAGGGGCGTGTGCTCGAACTCTTTGGCTGGATGCACCGTGACTTGCTCGGGGGAAGGCCCGCTGAGGATAGCATCATGCTTCTGGATACGATCATCCGGGAATTGCAGTGGACCCTCGCCCGCCCGAGCGATCCATGGCTCAAACGCGTCCGCGACCAGATGAGAGCCCGCTACGCCGACAAGCTTTCGCTCGCCGACATCGCCCGTCATGCGGGGATGAGCCGATTTGCCTTTGTGCGGAAGTTCAAACGCATGACCGGCAGCACCCCGATGGAGGAATTGCGAAAAATCCGCCTGCAGGCGGCGCGCAACCTCATTTTGAGCAGAGACCTTCCCATGAAGGCCATCGCGGCAAATGTCGGGATCGGCGACGAATACCAACTCTCCAAACAATTCCGCCGCCACTTCGGCGTCTCTCCAAGCCAACTTCGAAATCGGCCATCAACGAGCTGAAACCCAGTAGCGGCCAGCTGGTCATGCGTCCGGGGGTTCAGGCGCACTTCATCCTCCCGACTAACTTGACTGTTACAGGCGGCGGGCAGAATGCCCGCGCCACGT
>CAYWLC010000226.1:0-259 GCA_964458895.1 uncultured Luteolibacter sp.
GATGAACCCGCCGCTGCGCACCATGGCCGACACCGAGGCGCTGGTCCAGGCTCTCATCGACGGCGTGTTCGACATCATTGCCACCGACCACGCGCCGCATACGCCGTTCGAAAAATCGCAGGATTTCGTCAGCGCACCTAACGGAATCACCGCGCTCGACACCACGCTCGTCTCTCTCCACCACCACTTCATCGCCACCGGCAGATTCGGCTGGGATCTGATAGTGAAACGGTTCAGCGCCGAACCCCGCCGCTTCATG
>CAYWLC010000226.1:269-4279 GCA_964458895.1 uncultured Luteolibacter sp.
TGGCCCAGCCGGTCGTCTCCCGGGTGATCTGCCGCTTCATGGGCCTGCCGCCCGCCGCCATCGAGCAAGGCCAAGCCGCCGATCTCATCCTCTTCGATCCTGATAAGGAAACCACCTTCACCCGTGACTTCATGAAATCAAAGTCGCAAAACACCCCCTTCCTGGACAAGACGCTCATGGGCAGCGTGGATCTGGTGGTGCTGGGGGATGCGGTTTTGTTAGAAAGGGGCTGACTTCCTCCTGAAGGAGGGACTACGTGCCCTTATGCAGCAGGTCCGTGATGAAAAGCATGTAGTCCCTCCTTCAGGAGGACTTTTCCATTCCACTACAGCTCCTGCTCGATGGCCTTGAGGGTGAGGAAAAGGTCGTGCCAGCGGCGGCGGCGCGGCTCGATGGCGAGCTTCTCGCGCGCGAGGTGGGTGCGGATGTTGCCGAGGGCGGAGGCGTAGTCGCGGAAGACGATGCGCAGGGCCTCCTCATAGTCGCTGTGCAAGGTGCTCGCGAAGGCCCCGCAGGTGTCTAACAAGCGTTGACGGAACTCGCGGGTGATGGCCCTGCGGGTGAGCCATGCGACCGTCACGCCTCCTGTTAGAAACATCGCGGCCAACGCGCAGAGGATCCACGGCAGCCATGGCACGCGCAAGGCGCCGCAGGCGGCCCCGGCGGTGGTGAGCACCAGGGTCATGGCGATGAAGGATTTGAGTGCGACATTGCGGTGGCGCAGTTCGCGGTCGAGTTGGGTGCGCACCTTGAGATTGCCGATGCCCTGGCGGGCGGCGCGACCGAGGCGCTGGACAAAACGTTTTTTGGCGGTGGCGAGGGTTTCCTCGATCGGTTGGTCGGCGGTTAGATCCACGCCGACGGCTTCTCTAACACGGGTGCCGAGTTCCTGCCAGTGGGCATGGCAGCCATCCGCGACCTCTGTGCCGTCCTTTTCGGCGACTTCTTCGACGGCGGTTTGCAGGCACCCGATGAAGGTGGCCTCCATGTCATGGCCGGTGTGGTCACCGGTGAACAGGCGGATGATCGAGGAAAACGCGCTCAGGCGGCGGCGCAGGAGCTTGGACACGCCCACGGCCTGCGATTCAAAAATGGCGGCCACTCCGGCAAGGTGGCTGGGCAGGCGGGTGACAAATTTCGTGCGGATGTTGTCGATCTCGCGCTCAAGGCTTTCGATGAAACGCGTGTGGCCATTGACGCCGGACGTGAGTTCCTCAATGCGGTCGTCCACGCACCGGAGGGCGTCCAACGCCTGATTGCGCCCTGATTCCAAAGCCGCGCGCCTAGCGGGTGATTCGCAGACATCCTGCGAGACATGTCTTTCAAGCGCGGCAAAACCGCTGGCATGCATGAGGTCCGCGGCAAGAGGACTGGCTTGTTTGGCCTCACAGGCGAGCTTCCCGGAAACGGCGAAAACCGGCGGCACGCGGCCGATGCGTTTCAGCGCGAGGTCCGCCATGTGGCCGAGAATGACCTCGATGTCCTTGGCCTCGCGCTGGTCAGTCTGTTGGAGGATGAGGACCACCCGGTCGAGGGATTCTTTGGTGAGTCCCGAGATGAGATTCCAGGTGGCGGCACACCACGGGTTGTTAACAGAAAACACCATGAGGATCAGGTCCGCCACCGGCAGGAAGCCCCCGATGATTTCCAGATGACCTTGGACGGCGGAGTTGGTGCCCGGTGTGTCAATGATATGAAAATCCCGCAGAAACCCGTCAGGGCGGAAACATTCTTGCAACATCGGCGTGATTGCCACATCGCGCGCCGGGCTGCCATGGCGGTAACAGAACACGCGCTGGGTTTCCGGCAGCACGTTGACGCGGCAGAGATCGCAAGCGAAGAGGCCGTTGATGAGCGTGGATTTGCCGGCGTTCACCTCGCCGCAGACCACCACGAGAAACGGCGCGCCCAAGGTGCTGTTGGGTGCGGCGGGTGGCAGTCGGTCGCCAAGCTCGGCACCGGTTTCGCGCGCGAGGTCCACGATGCGTCGCATCGCTTCCGAGATTCGATCCCGCGTCGCTAAATAGCGCTCGGCGAACATCGGCGGATCACTCACGGGGGGAAGGTCAGGAATTTGCGGACGTGGCGGCTCCCTGCGCGGAGGCCGACTCGGATTTCATGGCGATGAGTTGGGAGACCGTGACAAATTTGAAGCCGCGGTTGAGCAGGCCGTCCAAGGTCGCGGGCATGGCGTCCACGGTTTGGCCGTGGAGGTCATGGGCAAGCACGATGGCACCCGGGGTGGTCGCTTTGAGGATGCGGGAGGCCACCACGCTGGGACCCGGGCGTTTCCAATCGAGCGGATCGACCGACCACAAAATCGACGGATACCCGAACTCGGTGTGGACCATTTCGCGCTGGCGTTGCTGCAAGCCACCGTAGGGCGGGCGCATGACGCGCATCTGATAGTCGGCGGCGCGGGCCACGGCATCCCGGCAGCGCGATAGGTCGGAACAAATCTCGGCATCGCTCAACTTGCTGAGCAGCCGGTGGGTGTTGCTGTGGTTGCCGATTTCATGGCCCTCGGCCACCGTGCGGCGGACGATATTCGGATAGAGTTCCACGCTGCGGCCGATGACGAAAAAGGTGGCCTTGATGTTGCGGGCGCGCAGCATGTCGAGCAGGCGCGGCGTGTTCTGCGGGTGCGGGCCATCGTCAAAGGTCATGGCCACATAGTTGCCGGACACGAGCACACGCGAAAACGAGATGCCCGCACTACTGGAAAACTCCGAGTTCAATGACATATCCGGATTGCGCGGCACGGGGCCATGCACAGCCGGGGTTCGGTAGGCGCTGTTGGCATGGGTTTTCTTGACCGGGGTGCTGGGTGCGGGTGGCGGATTCATTCGCAAGGGTGCCGCCGCCCTGCAACTGCTCAGCGTGGCCGCCAGCAGCAGGAACCCCCGACGCGTCAATCCCAGCGGATTTCCCGGACCGGGTCGTCCTCCCTGCATGGAGGCATTCAAAAACCGATAAGCGAGGGCGTGAAAGGGATTGGACATGGATGTGTTTGGCGGATGCTCACCGGCAAATTACACGATTAGACCCTCCTGTCACGCGGCAATCTCTCGATGGGCGGCGGGGCAAGAGGAACCGAACCAAGGCGCGGGCGCGCATTGTGGGCGTACTGGGAGCGTATGGTTTTCCGACGAAGTGGCGCTGGGCAGCCGTAACTTTGTGGACGGGGTCTTCATGCAGTCGGGATCGCTCCGAGGTCAGGCGCACGGATTATCGCTTGCACCTTGAACTTCTCGCTTGTGAGCGGGGGGGGCCGCCTCCAATCTCGCGCCGCATGAGTGAAACGACATCCGTCATCGACGTCTGCATCGCAGGCACCGGCAGTTACGTCCCCGAGAGAATTCTCACCAACGATGAATTGGCCAGCCAGGTGGATACCACGGACGAG
Organism: uncultured Luteolibacter sp.; assembly: GCA_964458895.1. Lineage (GTDB taxonomy): Bacteria > Verrucomicrobiota > Verrucomicrobiia > Verrucomicrobiales > Akkermansiaceae > Luteolibacter. Next base: position 3,676 of record CAYWLC010000226.1, read on the forward strand.
TGGATCGTTACGCGCACCGGCATCAAGGAGCGCCGGATCGCCGCGGATGACGAATTCACCTCCCACATGGCAACCAAGGCGGCGCAGCGCGCGCTCGAACAAGCCGGACTCACTCCCGAGGACATCGAGTTGATCATCATCGCCACCATCACGCCCGACACCCCCACCCCGGCCACCGCCTGCCATGTCCAGCAACAACTGGGGGCGTTCAATGCCGTGGCCTTCGACATCTCCGCCGCCTGCTCCGGGTTTCTCTATGCGATGAAAATTTCGAAACGCCTGATCTCGGACGGGGCCTTCAACAACGCCCTCGTCATCGGCGCGGAAAAACTTTCCTCCGTGACCAATTGGGAGGACCGCTCGACCTGCGTGCTCTTCGGCGATGGCGCGGGTGCCGCCATCCTGCGCCGCGCCGCGCCCGGCGAGGGCTCGATCGTGGCCACCGAATGGGGCACCGACGGCCGCCTGACACACCTGTTAGAAATCCCCGGCGGCGGCTCCGCCCGCCCGATTACCCGCGACAACGTGGACGACCACCTCCACACCCTGAACATGCAGGGCAAGGAGGTGTTCAAGATTGCCGTCAACCGCATGAAGGAAGCTG
>CAYWLC010000227.1:0-4252 GCA_964458895.1 uncultured Luteolibacter sp.
ACCGGCACGTTGAGCGTTGCCACTATGGCCAAAACGAATCGGACGATGGCGTGAGCATCGAAGTGCTGCGTGCCGAAGATCTGGCAGCCTATTGCAGCAGGGAATGCGCTTGGCCGGCAATTGTGTCTGGTCTGGCGGAGCGAGGCGTGAGACACACGGGTAGTGGCGTGGGACCTATTGAAGTTTGTGCCCAGTGCGGCGGTCCTGTGTTGATGTCGCAGCCTCATATTGCCTACAACGTGCACGACGAAACCGAGCAGCGTAAACCGTGGTTGACGCAAATAGAAGTGCACGGGTCAGAAGCGTTGGCTGATGTTTGTATGCGCTGTGATGGCGACGTGGCCGCAGATGCCGCGAACCTGCCCGAATCGATAGAGTTTGAAGCGCTCGAAATGCTGGACTCACGACTTCGGATCGATAGCGAGTTGGAACGATGAGCGACGTGAGCGAAAAGCACCCCGTCTCGCCGTCCATGCGGGAAACCATCAAGGACTGCCTGACGACCATCGAGGACAAGCACGACGTCACTATTCTCTACGCCTGCGAGTCCGGCAGTCGCGGCTGGGGCTTTGCCTCCCCCGACAGCGACTACGACGTGCGCTTCATCTATGTGCAGCGCCTTCCCTGGTATCTGCAAGTAGCGGCACCGCGTGACGTGATTGAGGAGCCGATCACGGGCGATCTCGATATCAACGGATGGGAATTGCGCAAAGCCTTGGGTCTGCTTAAGAAAGGCAACGCCACACTGATTGAGTGGCTCGACTCGCCGATTATCTACCGTGCAGAAGAACCGTTCCTTTCTCGCTTGCGCGAGGCGGCACGACAGACGCATCGCCCAGAGCGCTCATTTCATCACTACGTGCACATGGCGCGAAAAAACTACCGCGAATACCTGCGCGGAGACACGGTTCGTCTCAAGAAGTATCTCTATGTCTTGCGTCCGCTTCTGGCCACACTCTGGATCGAGCAAGGGCGAGGCATTGCACCCATGCCCTTCCAGGAATTGGTTGATGAACTTGTCTCCGACGGGGCACTGATTGATGCCATTGCGCAGTTGCTTGCCCACAAACGGGCAGTGAAGGAATCGGAATATGGCGTCCCGTTGCCGGTAATCAATCGGTTCATTGATGAGGAATTGACCCGGCTGGAATCGATTCTGCCCCCGGAAAATCAAGCGACCGACTTTTCTGTGTTGGATAACTTGCTGTTTGATGGGGTGATGACCTACGCCGGCACCCGGAGTGCAATCGCTATTTAAAGGGAATGATTTTATTTAACACTTGTTTATATCAGTTAAACTGCTGTATTGTAATGGCGCATTGACATGGACAAGTGATGGAACCCTTACCCACCTACGGCTTTGACGAGCTTTGCACTCTTGTGGAGTTGCCTGCGCGCACCGTGCGCTACTACATCCAGATGGGTCTGGCTGACCGTCCGGAGGGCTTGAACCGTGGCGCTCGCTATACCACACGCCATATCGAGCAATTGCTGACCATCAAGAAATGGCAATCCGCCGGCCTGTCTCTTGAACGCATTCGCGAACTGCTCCATGGCGGTGCCTGTGACTTGCCACCTCCTCCGCCGAAAGCGCCGGGGACGATAGCCGTCTGGAGTCGTCTGATCGTGGCGCCAGGCATCGAAATTCATGTCGAAGCCGGCGAAGCCAATCTTTCCCCGGAAGCGCTACGCACCCTGTTCCGCAAGGTGATGAGCGCCTATCAGGATACGAAGAACGAGACGTCTTCCAATAATGAACAAGGACACAGCGATGAATAACATGGGCTTGATGGCAATTGCCTCGGGGACATCGATTGCACTGCGTAGCGTTGAAGTTTCCGCGCTCATTGCCGGCCTTCTGGCGCAGACAACGCTGACCCAGAAGTACCGCAACGACAGCGAAGACAACCTTGAACTGGCCTATACCTTCCCGCTGCCGGTCGATGGAACCCTGCTCTCTTTTGCCGTAGTGCTTGGCGACCGCAGATATCAGGGGGAAGTCATTCCACGCAAGGAAGCCGAAGTTGCTTACGAAGAGGCGATTGGCGCGGGTAATTCGGCTTTTCGCCTGCAGGAAATCAAACCAGGGCTATACAGCGCAACGCTCGGTAACGTGATGGCCGGCGAGGCGGTTGAGATCACGCTGACCTATGCCGAACCTTTGGCTTGGAACAGCAAGAACATTCGTTACCGCCTGCCGACGACCATTGCACCGCGCTATGGCGAGCCGAAGGGCATGCAGCCGTGGCAACGCCCGGTCACCCGCCTCGAACCCGAATACCCCTTGAGCTTGGTCGTTCGGGTGGAAGGAGTCTTGGCGCAGTCTTCCATCGCTTGTCCCAGCCACAAGGTAAGTTTGAGGCCGGCCACCGACTCGCTGGCGATTACGCTGGCGGACGGGGCGACGATGGACCGTGATTTCATCCTGGAAATCGAGAATGATTCGGTTACCTCCCTCGGCGTCAGTGCTTCTGCCCGTGATACGCATGTCGCGATGCTGACGCTGTTGCCACCGCCCGTGGCTGCGGACGAAGGGAGTGCAAGGGACATCGTGATCGTCCTCGACTGCTCTGGCTCGATGGCGGGAGACAGTCTCGAGATGGCCAAGGAGGGCGTTCGGCTAGGGCTGGTCAAATTGACACCGCATGAGCGCTTTGCCGTAATAGGTTTCGGGAGCCGCTTCAGGACATTCGACGAGGCGTTGCAGCCCGCCAACCGGAAGAACATCGACCAAGCCCACCGGTTTGTCCAGGAGCTTGGCGATTTGGGAGGAACCGAGCTGGCAACGGCTCTGGGACGGGCGTTGGCCTATTCGGATGGTCATCCGATGGATATTCTGCTTTTGACCGATGGTGAGGTCTGGGGCCTTGAGGATGCGACCAGCAAGGCAAAGGCACTCGGCGTACGCATCTTTACAATCGGTATCGGTTCGGCGGTCGCGGAAGACACGGTGCGCACATTGGCCGACGAGACGGGTGGTTCTTGCGAACTGGTTTCGCCATCAGAAAATATGTCGACACGTATCCTCCGACACTTCAATCGCATGCGCCAGCCGCAGACGACTCGGCTGGATATTCGCTGGCCTTCAATACCCCTTTGGGAAAGCCGTCCAGAAAAGGCGTGTTTTGCGGGGGATGCCTACACGGTGGTGGCCGCCTTTGCCGAACAGGTCGTGATACCGGTTCAGGTCGACTTCGCTTTTGCGGGGTGTGATGCGGTCGAACTGACCGTTCCTGTTGCGCCGGTCGGCGAACTGGCGGACGCGGTCGTGCGTGTCGCTGCCAGGCAGCGCATGACGCAATTGGAAAAGTCAGCGCAGCAGGAATGGGCTGTTAGGCATCAACTCGTCACCGACCAGACCGACTACATCGTCACGGTTGAGCGTTCCGCTGCTGAAAAGGCAGTGTCGCTGCCGGAACTGCAAGTGGTGCCACAGATGCTGCCTGCGGGTTGGGCCGGTGCAAGCACGGTGTACGAGTGCGCTGCGTCCTACGGTGCAGCCGCTTCCCCTGACGTGAGATATTCGATACCCGCCTTTTGCCGTAAGCAGGCCGTCGATTATTGCCAACTTGATTCCGCACCCGTGATTCTCCGCAAGGCGCGTTCTGTGGCCATAGAGGATCTTCTGTCGCCATCACCACCGCATCCCTACCTTGTTTTCATGACCAAACTCAAGGCACGAACCAAGAAGAAAATCTTCGGCTCTTTGCCCAAGAGCAGACAGGACCTGACGCCCTTGCTGCCCGAAGAGTTGAAGGAGCTGTTCGATGAATTGGTCCGAGAGGGGCATGCCGAACAGGACGTATTGATCGCCCTTTACCAAGCACTAGCCGAGCACGATGGTGCTGTCCTGTTGGGGGTCGCGTATGCAGCCAAGGCAAAAGTGGCGATTGGAACTCAAGTGCCACAGGATGCCTTGATAGCCCGTTTCCGCGACGTGTTGAATCAATTGTGGGTCGAGCATGGCTCGACACCAGAGCCTCGACCAGACCGATATGACATTCCAGCGTTTCTGAGGCATCAGGCAGATTGAACACCGATCAAGCTGACCTTGTCTCGTGACGAAACTGCAGGCCGCTACTTTTCTTGACAAGTGAAGGCTCATGATTTGAGCCACTGGCCGCCTACGATGACCCTGTCAGCCACGAAGACAGGGTTTCGCAAATGCCTGGACGCTGCAATATTAATGGAGAGCAGAAATGAAAAACGGCAGATCGTATGGCGAACAATCTATCGATTCGGTCGACGCACT
>CAYWLC010000228.1:0-4242 GCA_964458895.1 uncultured Luteolibacter sp.
AAATGGCCGGGTTGCTGGTGTTTCGGACTTTTACAGAAGAAATGTTGCACGCGCTAAGATTTTCGTAAGCCACAGACGTCTTAGCGTAGCGGACATTAAATTTTACTTGATAACTTACAGAAATTCCCTAGAACCGTAACGAAATCAAACTCCAAGTCTATGATTGCGCCCACCCCATCCATTCAACTCGACTGCGGTCTTGAGATTGGCTACGGAAGCCCGATTGCCAAATTCGGGGAGGCGGTGGCCCTTTTTGGAGGCACCCATTTTCTACTGGCGCGCAACGGGCGGGGAAAAACCACGCTGTTGCGCACGCTGGCGCGGACCTTGAAACCCGTGGCGGGAAGCTTTCGCCTGCATGGCTTCACCCAATATATTCCAGAGGATCTCCGATTTGATCCTGAAATCACCCCGGGGATGGTTTTCCGGACCCTGCTACCGAAAGCCCGCCTTCAGGAGGCACTGGATCTCGCGAACCGCATCGAATTGGACGTGAGGAAACCCTACGGCCGCCTCTCCACCGGCAACCGCCGCAAAACCAACCTGATCGCGGCGGAGTATTCGGTCAAAACCCACACCGGCAACATCCTGTTGCTTGATGAACCCTTCAGCGGGCTGGACGCCTTCGCCCGCGCGGCATTTGAGGAAATCTGGAAACAATCGTCCGCCAATGTCCTGCGCCTGGTGAGCTGCCATCCGGACTATGACTCCATGGAAATGCCAAGTGCTCTCGTGATCGAAGGAAAATCCGCCCGCCATCTCGATGGCGGCGGTCAAACCTGGAGCCAACTGAAGAATCTATTGAACTGATAGCCATGAGATTATTCCGTCTTGCCTTCGCTACGATATTCCAACGCAAGACGTGGGCGGTGAGCTTTTTTGCGGTGTTCACGCTGCCCTTCGTCCTGCCATGGGTTTCCAGCGCAACCGAAAAACAATTCCTGTTGCAACCCGCGCGCATTCAAGCCGCCTGGGGCACCCTGTGGGTGTGTTCGCTGGTCTGGGGGCTCTACTCGGCCGCCCGCGAAGGTGAAAACAACGCCAAATCCGGAATCGGCGAGTATTTTCTAACCACCGGCGTCTCCGCAACCCGCCAGCTCTTTGAAATCTGGCTCGCCGTGTTTTGTTTCGTGGCTCCTCTAACGATTCTGGCGGCCGCGATCTGTCAGTTTGCCGCCACCCCGTCCGATCCGGCCGAGCACTCGATGTGGCTGATCCTCAACCTGCAATACTCCCTGTTGTTTCTGCTGGTCATCGCTCCCTTGCTGGCGCTTGCCACGGCGCTCGCATCACGCTTCGGCGGCATCACCGGCTTTGCCGTCACCTTGCTGATCTCACTCTATGGCCTGTGGGGTGTCGGTTACCTCGACAACATGCTCAAACTGGAACCCAATCCAATCCTGCGTGGTATCTGGGTGTGTTCACCCCACTATGCCTTCGCGGACCTCACCCAGCGCCTGTCCCTCAAATTGGGCGCGCTGCCATCCGGGATGTTCTGGACCATGACCCTCTACTTCACCGGCATCCTCGCCGTTTATGCCGGTCTCTCACGGCTCTGCTTCCGCACCAAACTTTCCGCCTAACCCCGCTCACCATGTCCCGCATCACCTCCATCGCGTTTTCCGCCGCCCTCATCGGGTCAGGCGCTCTCGCATGGTCGTTTGCCGGACGCCCGTTGCTCGCCAACCCCGATGCGAATGTGCCCCTCAACCCGTTAGGCATCAATCGCAGCCCCTACGGCGAGGTGTTTGCCATGGCCATGCAGGGCCCCATCGATTCCGATTTCCGCGGGGTCATGGGAGGGGGCCCTGTTCACCATCAGGCATCCGACGCGATATCTGAAACCGATCGGAATGCGGCCGGTGACAAAACCTCGCCCGCATCTAACAATCGCTTCCGGAACCTGCTCACGTTCCTCGAAACAGCCCAGGCCATCCGCACCAACCCGAAATCACCGAGCGAGGCGCACAAACTCTACCTCCGCCGCCAGGTCGAGAACAAGCTGCGCTTCACCTATCAGCTAGATCCATCGCACTACGCGAACTACAACTCGCTGCACTTCTTTCTCACCGAACCCCAGCTCGGAACCCGTCCCGAACTCACCCCATCCGCCGCCAAACTCGCCGAGGATACCATCGCCTACTGCCTCAAACAGGATAACGATCCACGCCCGACTCTGACAGCCGCTGCAGCGGCTTCCAACATTCTGGAGTTGATGTTCAACGACCGGCAGAATCCCTCCCCAAGGTTCAGCACGGCGCAGATGCGCCAATACCTTGAGGTTCTGGACTCTTGCATCCGCCGCTACGTCATCCTCGCCAAACAGTGGGACGATTCCAAAAACTGGGACCTGCTCTCACCCCAACGCATCACCGAGTGCGACGAGCGCTTCAATTTCATCTGCAAATTCCGCGAAAGCGCGTTCGGCACCATCGCCCGCATCGAAACCAATTCCCACCAAGTCGCCAACTGAGCCATCCAATCCCAAATCTCAAATTTCAAATCACCACCCCATGTCCGTCAGTTCCTCCGTTCTCAACCCTCCGCCACTACCGGGCCTCTCCCCGGCAGCGGGGGCTGAACGTTTCCGCCCGGGCATGGCGGGCAGGGATTTGTTAGGGATCATCTTCCGGGTTTGCGAAGGGCTGCGTGTTTCGGACATCCAGATGCGGGCCGAGCGTCCGGTCTATATCCATACCAACAAGGGAATGGAGAAACTCGACTATCTCGGAATTCTATCAGCCCAGCACATGGATGACATCCTCAAGGAACTCATCAGCAACCGGGAAAGCGGCAGCCACGGCTTCGGGCTGGATCACTCGCTCGACCAGCGCGTCGAGGATCACATCCGCCTGGCCATCGCCGAGTTCGCCGATTCCCGGGTCGCGGATTTCTCCTGTGATGGCATTCCGATTGGCAAGAACGGCGAACGCTCCGGACGCCTGCGCATCCAAGCCCACCTGAGTTCCTCGGGCCTCGGCATCACCTGCCGCATCCTCAACGATTTCATCCCTGAACTCGAAGCCCTCGGCATCGACCCCGACACCACCTCCACACTCCGTCACGGGGTTTTGAAGCGGGCCGGCCTGTGCCTCGTCACTGGTCCCACAGGCTCGGGCAAATCCACCACGCTCGCCTCGCTCATCGACTGGCTCCGCCGCCATCACCCCAAACACATCGTCACCGTCGAGGACCCCATCGATTATCAGTATCCCGATGACATGGATGATCCGGACTATCCGGGCCACAAGCTCCCCTCCCCGAGCATCATCACCCAACAGGAAGTGGGACGTGACGTCCATTCCTACCGCCAGGGCCTCAAGGATGTGCTGCGCAAGGCTCCTCACATCATTCTGCTAGGAGAAATCCGTGATCGCGAGGCCATGGAAACCTGCATGGAAGCCGCCCAAACCGGACATTTGGTTCTATCCACCCTGCACACCACCGGAGCCGTCAAGACCATCGGCCGGATTCTGGAACTCTATCCGAAGGAAAACCATGATTCCGTCCTCAGCCGCCTGTCGGAAGTTCTCATCTTCATCCATTCCCAAGGCCTCCTCAACGGCATCCAACGGCGCGTCCTCACTTATGAGTTCCTCCAGAACAACGACGACGCCACCGCCAGCGCCATTTCCAACTATGGCAGTGGCGCCCACTCGCTGGAAGACGCCATCCGCCGCGCCGGCAATATCGAATGGGACGCCAACCTCCGCCGCCTGGTCAAACAGGGCCTCATCACCAGCGATGCCTTCATCAACGCCAGAATGAACCGCAATGACGATGAAATATAACTAACTCTCCGAGACTGCCAGACCTTTTGAAAGAACTCAGAAACTTTCACAAGCGCCGGCCTTCTCACTCCGACAAGACAAACACATCGAATAAAATAATAGCAAATAGAATACACACTATGAAACTGACCAACACCCGTAACATGAAGCGCAAGTCCGGTATGACCCTGCTCGAATTGACAGTCGTCATCCTCGTCCTGCTCTCCCTCATCACGATCCTCTTCATTGGCGCCCGCGCCTGGAAGAAGGGTTCCGACCGTGCCGCCAACATCCTCAACATCCGCAACGTGCAACAAGCCGTGCGCGCTCATTCGAATGTGAAGAACATGGCCATCGGTGACACCGTTGCCTCCACCGACATCGTCGGCTCCGGCAAATACCTCAACAGCGTCACCGCGCCGAACTCGGACATCACCTATGCCTACGGCACCACGATTCCCGCGATCGGCAC
>CAYWLC010000229.1:0-4227 GCA_964458895.1 uncultured Luteolibacter sp.
GCCATTCGCCGGCGAAATCCGAGTCGTCGTCGGCAAACAGGAAATCCTTGCGGCCCACGCCGCCACGTTTGTTAGAAAAAACGCCCTCGCCCTGGACTGCGGCGGCGATGAACGCGGTTTCCGCCACACAGTCGTGTTCGTGACCGGCGAGCATGAGGCGTGAGAAGCGCGGTTCCAAGGGAAGGGCGGCCATCTTGCGGCCTTCTTCGGTGAGAGATCCGGTTAGATCGAGCGCGCCCAGCGCGTGCAGCAGGTGTTCGGCGCGGGCGAGGGCGGCTTCGGTGGGGGCGTCGAACCAACGGAAGTCGCGGATTTCGGACACCCCGGCGGCCTTGAGCAGGAGCACGGCTTCCGCGAGATCGACGCGGTGGACTTCCGGGGCTTCGAATTCCGGGCGGCGCGCGTGGTCGGCGGCGCTCCACAGGCGCAATGCGCGACCCGGCCCGGTGCGGCCTGCGCGACCGGCGCGTTGCTCGGCGGCGGCGCGGGAGATTTTTCTAACAAGCAAGGTGTTGATGGCGCGGCGCGGTTCATAACTCGAGATGCGGGCGAGGCCGGAATCGATCACGGTGCCGACGCCCTCGATGGTGAGCGAGGTTTCCGCGACGTTGGTGGAGACGATGATTTTCGGTTTGGCACCCGGGGTGATCGCGGCCTCCTGGGCTGCGGGCGGCAGCGAGCTGTAGAGCGGGAACACGTCCCAGCCGCGCGTGGTCGACCCCTGTTCTAACAGTTCAATGGTTTTACGGATCTCGTGCGTGCCGGGCAGGAAGATCAGGATATTGCCGGCATCCGGCATGGCCATCGCCTCGCGACAGACGCCCGCGATCTTCTCCCACACCGGCACCTCGCGCGGCGGGCCTCCGCAGCGGTCGTTGACGGGCGCGCGGTCGGGCCGATAGAGAATTTCAACAGGAAACAAGCGCCCGCCCGCCTCCAGCGCGGTGACTGGTGTTAGAAAATCCGCGAGTCCAGCGGTTTCGAGCGTGGCCGACATCACCAACACCCGCAGGTCCGCGCGCGGGCCGTCCTGCAGGTCGAGGCAGCGCGAGAGCGCGATATCCACCGCCAGGCGGCGTTCGTGGAACTCATCGAATATCACGGTGCCCACGCCGGCGAGTTCCGGGTCATCCTGGATCCAGCGTTGGAACACCCCGTCGGTTAGATAGAGGATGCGCGTGTCCCAGCCGTATCTGGCATCGAAGCGCACGGCATAACCGACCTCGCGGCCCAGGGTGGCACCGCGTTGTTTGGCCACCCATGTGGCGAGCAGTCGTGCGGCCATGCGGCGCGGTTGCACGACGAGGATCATGCCGGGAACGCCCGCGTCGAGGATCATGCCGGGCACGGCGGTGGATTTCCCCGATCCGGTGGGAGCCTTGAGCAGCACGCGCGCGCGGGCACCCGCCATCACGGCGGCGCGCAAGTCATCGGCGATTTCAAAGACAGGCAGGTTCACGCGCGAGGATGTGCCTTGAAACGGCGCTTGCGGGAAGCGGAAAAGAGCGCAGGGGCTGCCGGTCTAACAGTCGTGGGGCCGCCTCAAGGTCGGCGGCATCAGGGAGAATCCCCGAAACGACTTCCGCTTCAGAAGAAATTCAACCGCAGCTGAACACGATTGACGCAGGTCAAAATGAAATTGAATCCGATCGCGATGAGTCGGGCAGGGATAATTCTCCATAGAAAAATTGAAACCACGAAAACCACAAAAGGCACGAAAGTCCAATGGATTTGGAGCTTGATTCCTCTCACCTTCAGGATGATGTGATGCAATGCCGCAACTCTCTGATTTTTAGTGAAGTTTCCTTTCGTGGTTTTCACCTCGAAATTCAGGATCATCCACCTCATCTGCGTTCATCTTGTTCATTTGCCGTTGGCTATCTGCGCTGCGCTCCGGTTGTGGTTGGCTTTTTCCCTAGTGTCGGGACCCAGGGACTGTTCAAGGGCAGATCAACCTCAGTTTTGGGAAATAGGTGTGGTAGCGCGCCTTATCCCGTGTCAGCAGGCGCAGGCCAAGAACGCTTGCCTGTGCGCCAATGAAAAAGTCGGGAAGGGGTGATGTCTTGGATCCCCCACGTCTGCGGTATTGCAAGAACGCCTTGGCCGCTAGAAAGAGAGCCTGCCGGGAGAGTTCCACAGACTCCAGTTTCAGTTCCTTGACCAAGCGGTCCACATCGGATTGCCGCTTGGCCCCGGCACACAGTTCGGCATAAATCACGGGGTTTGTGACCAAGCCCGCAGGCTGGTATTTCGTAAGCTGTCGGTCGGACCAATCGCCCCAGGTGGGATCATCGTGGGCGATGTCCAGTATCACGTTGCTGTCCACGATCACACGCATGCGCTTATTCCCCTCGTGTGAGTTTCATGATTTCATCGGTGGTTCCCCGGTCTTTCCACATGCCGCGCACGTTTTTGCAGGCGCTGTTGGCCGCGATCTTGTGGCGTTTTTTCGGGACTGCGGGTGGCTCATCCTGCGGGCTTTCCAGTGCGCGAGCCAGCATTTCCCTCGCCTCCGCTTCCATGGAGCGCCCGTGCATAGCCGCGCGCACGCGCAGACGCTGCTTCACGTCCGCATCCAAACTCCGGATGGTCAGGGTGGTGTTCATGGCTGGGGAATAAGCATTGATAGCATTGCTGTCAATGCTTATTTTCTGGAGGATGGCATGGCGCGGCAGGTTTGTCCGGGCTTCCACCAAGGATTCGACCACGGGTGACGCCAGGGTCCAGGATGCGATCTCAGGCGGCGGGAAATTCCTGTGGCTCGGCGTGGCGGATCTAACCATGTCCTCATTTTCCACCGGGCCGTTCCAGTTGGGCCGCACGGGTATGCAGGTAGGGGCGGACTCCGATCCGCCCTAGACCATGAGGTGCCAATGGAGCGCGTCAAACACCAGGCCTTGTCTTTCCATGGGCAATCGGCGGATCGGAGTCCGCCGCCCACTTGTTATTGGGTTCCTGCGGTTTGGACAGGCCCGCGAGGATGCGGTCGCGGACCTTGTCCTCGATGATTCTAGCTTCTGACAGCTCTTGGGCGAGCTGTTTGGCGCTGGCGACTTCGATATCGGTGAGTTTGCGGTTTCCGGTTTGTGGCGGGCGGATCTCAAGATTGGCGATGACTTTTTCCAGGCCCGGGGAGAACTCGGGATTGATCAGATAGGCGATTTCAGGCTGGGAGCCGCTGCTGGGCCCGCTGGGGATGGGTGGGAGTTCGCCGCGTTTCATGGACTCGATGGTCCGCGGGTCTGCGGCATACCCGAGTTTGAGGAAATTCTCATAGTTGCTGCTCAGGCAGGAACGGATGATTTTCTCGCGCGAGGGCGGCTCGTCGTGTTCAGCGTCGTTTTTGAAAAACTCCGGGGTGATGCCGAGGGCGCGGTTGATCGCGGTGGGGGTGTCCACGCCGAGGGTGTCCGCTTCGGCGATGAGTCCGATGGCGCGGACGAGCGACTTGCGGGCGTCTTCGGCATAGAACTGATGGAAGAACGAGCTGTCCGTGGCGATCGACTGGAGTCCGGTGAAGATGGCGTTCTGGCGTTGTTTCTTTTTGACGAATCCGTAGCCGAAAAGGAAGGCCACGAACAGGCCTATCAGAATGATGGCGCGGCTGATGATATAACTAGGACTGGGAGCTTCCATGGCGAATCAGGTCCAGATGGATTTGGGTTTTGGCGGAGCTTTGGGCGGTGCCTCGAAACTCTTGATTTCGCGGCAGTTGAACAGGGCATCGTCCCGGGTGATGAGGCGCGAGTCTAACAACATCTGGATGCTCTGGTCGATGGTGCGGTTGCCGTCGCGCGTGCCGATTTCCATGAGGCCGATGATTTGTTCGAGTTTGCGTTCGCGGATGCAGTTGCGGATGCCATGCCCGGGGACGAGGACCTCCGAGCCGAGCACGCGGCCCTGGCCGTCGGCGCGCGGGATGAGGCGCTGGCAGATGATGCCTTCCAGGGCGCTGGCAAGCTGGGCGACGATCTGCGGTTGCTGGTCGGCGGGGAAGACATCCACCAGGCGGTCGATGGTTTGCGGGGCGTCCGGCGTGTGCAGGGTGGCGAGCACGAGGTGGCCGGTCTCGGCAGCTGTTAGAGCGATGCGGATGGTGTCGAGGTCGCGCAATTCGGAGACCACGATGACATCGGGGTCCTGGCGCAGGGCCTGGCGCAGGGCGCGTGGGAAGCTTTTGGAATCAGCGCCGATCTCGCGTTGTTTGATGAGGCAGGAGCTGTGTTG
>CAYWLC010000230.1:0-4215 GCA_964458895.1 uncultured Luteolibacter sp.
GCCGCCTTGGCCTCCTCCAGCGTGACCTTGCCGTCGTTGTTCGTGTCGGCCGCTGTCAACCGCTGGATCATCTGCCCTTTTCCCGCCGCGCCATTCTGTCCGGCCATGACCGGAAGGGAAAGCGCCAGCACGACAAGCACCGCCATCGCCGCGATCAACATTCCTTTTCTCATTTCCTTGCTCCTTGTAGCCGTGTCCTTCAGGGGGCACGTCCCGTTGTTTTCACCCTTGGGGCCGGATTGCGCCGGCATCCACTCCAGTAATGGCCGTGCCCATGCGGAAGGTTACACCGGCCGCAGTGCGGCCGTTCCGTAACACGCTCCATCAAGTTCATGTCTTCTCGCGCGCACGTTGACGGCATCTCCCGGGCCTTACAGCCCGGGATGGCCAGTGTCGCGCTTTCAGCGCTCTCTATTGGTAACGGCGTCCAAATATCCGGCCCTTACAGGCCGGGCTAATAAATACCGCGCTTTCAGCACTCCGAACGGCGGGCAGAACCTCTCCAATCGCGGTGCCGCCGGTGTCTGCCTGCCGCCTTGTCTAGTCCTGACCATACGTTGACACACGCCAATGTGTGGCAGACATTCCTGTCTGCCGTTGTCTTCTCTTCCCTTCCCTTGTCGATTCTGGATTCTGACTCCTAGCTCCTGACTCCTTCGTTTCCGGCCCGCGGCCGCAGCCAGTTTTTCGGGAATTTCTCCCGTCCATTTGCAGTTTAGGCCATATAAGTGGCATAATAGCCCCAGATGGCAGGTGGGAAGGCAATTCCAGCCTTTAAGGGAACAGGTGCATTTCGTGTCACAATCCGTCGGAGTTGGTGTTTTATGAATCCGCGAGAAGTTGGTTCCTTGCTTTTTTCCCATCCGGAAGTTGCCGAGGTCTGCGTGCTGACCGTGCCGAACCCGCATGCGTTTGTGGTGCTGGCGCCCAACGCATCGACAACGCTGGAGTCTTTGCGCGTCTTCTGCCAGGGGCAGATACCGCAATTGGACGACCTGCAGATCACGCTTCTGGATGACATGCCCAAGACCCGTACCGGCGCCGTGGACCGGGGGCAGTTGGTGGACATGGCGCAGGATTTGGCGCCGAAGAAGAACGTGGCCTGACACCCGTCAAGCGTTCAGCGCCCGACCGCAATTCCTTGAAGGGATTGTGATCGGGCGCTTTTTGTTTTCACCCAACGATCCCCCTGGAAACGGCAGCCTGAGCGGCGCGTGGAACCCCTTGCCGCTTCCAGGATAGAAACCCAAGAAGAAGCGGCCGCCGGAATCTTGTCCGGCGGCCGCACGTATACGGTCAGGAACTGTGCTTCAGATTAGCGCGTCCGGCGGCGCAGGCTGCGCGCCCCGCCCGCCGCGCAGACACCGGCCAGCAACGCCAGCCCGGCAAGGCCGAGCGCGGGCATGCCCCGGTCAACGCTGATGTACGCCGTCTTGGTGATGGCATCGGACCCGGACGCGTCGGTCACCGTAAGGGTCACGGTGTAGCTGCCCGCGTCGGTGTAGACGTGGGTCGGATTCTGCGCCGTGTCCGTCTCGCCGTCGCCGAACTCCCACTGCCATCCGGTAATCGAGCCGGTGCCCTTGAGCGACTGGTCGAAGAACCGGACCGTCAGCGGCGTTGAACCCGAAGTGACATCGGCGTCAAACGCGGCGGTGAGCTGGTCAGAGGCCGCCACGGTGACGTAGCCCGCCTTGGTAAGCTGGCTGACGGCGCCGTTTGCGGCGGTGACCGTAAGCACCACATTGTAGGTGCCGGTGGCGCTGTAGGTGTGGCGCGGCGCCTGCTCAAGGCTTGTGGCACCGTCACCGAACGCCCACTCCCACTTCGTGATCGGCGAATCGCCCGCCACGGAGAGGCTCGCGAACTGCACCGTCACCGGCGCCTTGCCGGACGCGGGATAGGCGGTGAAGTTGGCGGTCGGTCCGCCGGGCGCGGTCACGACGACCACGTTGTCACGGGTCTTGCTGTTGGTGCCGATGTCCGTGGTCACCGTCAGGGTGACCGAGTAGGATCCGGCCGTGGTGTAACTGTGCGAGGGGGCGGGCAGACCGGAGGTCTGACCGTCGCCGAAGGACCACAGCCACGAGGTGATCGCCGAACCGCCCGGCTGCGACAGGTCGACAAACTGCGCCGTCAGCGGTGCCAGGCCCGTGGTCGGCGCGACGGTGAAGTCGGCCACCGGACCGTTCGGGGAGAGCACCGTGATAAACGCGGGTTTCGCCAGGCTGGCGGAGCCGCCGTCCTGCGCGGTCACCGTGAGGGCGACCGCGTAGACACCCGGCGTGTTGTACTGGTAGGTCGGGCTCTTCGCC
This sequence comes from uncultured Luteolibacter sp., assembly GCA_964458895.1. GTDB lineage: Bacteria > Verrucomicrobiota > Verrucomicrobiia > Verrucomicrobiales > Akkermansiaceae > Luteolibacter. The sequence goes on from CAYWLC010000230.1 coordinate 2,316, forward strand.
GCGCTGCCGCCGCCGTCGCCGAAGGTCCACGCCCACGACTGGAGCGCGGCGGACCCGGCCAGGGTCAGGTCGGCAAACTGCACGATCGACCCGGCCGTAACCGTGGTCGGCCACGCGGTGAAGTCCACCGTCGGCGGCACCGGCGCGGTGACGGTCATCAGATCGGTTTTCAGTTCCACGTCACTGCCCGCGGCGGTGGTCACCGTAAGCGAAACGCTGTAGGTGCCCGCCGTGCTGTAGCTGTGGCTCGGGCTCTGGTCCGTGCTGGTCGTGCCGTCGCCGAAGTCCCACGCCCAGGACTGTATGGGCATGGAGCCGGAGAGCGAGGTGTCGCCAAACCACACGGTTCCACCCTGCGCGATGGTCGTCGGACCGGCGCTGAACAGCGCCGTCGGACCGACCGGGTCGGTCACGAGGATATAGTCCGCCTTGGTTTCCACGCCGAGGCCGAACTCGTTCTGCACCGTCAGGGAGACGGTGAACGAACCGGAAGTGGTGTAGGTGTGGATCGGGTTCTGGTCGGTGCTGCTGTCACCGTCGCCAAACTGCCACGTCCAGTTCGTGATCGGGCCCGTGCCCTGAGCGGACTGGTCAACGAACTGAACCACGAGATTGCGGGCGCCCGTCGCGGGCGCGGCCACAAACTCGGCCACCGGACCGTCGCCGGGGGTGCCGCTGGCGCCGGGCACGTTGACATACGCGCCCGCCGGAACCGTGGTGCTCCAGGTCTGCCCGGGAAGCAGCGTGCCGGCCGTGCCGCCGGCGCCGTCGATCAGTTTGGGCAGGTTGACACCCACGATCAGTCCGACGTTTTCGAAGTTGCCCGATGCGTTGGTGTTGCGAACGAGCACCTGGTCAAAGCCCTCAAAGGCCGAACCGCCGTCGGCCGCGCGCAGCACGCGGTACTCAAGGCCGTTTTCGGTGTCGAAGGCGGGGTTCTCCTGGCCGCTGTTCCAGTAGCCGGGCTGGCACCAGCCGCGACTGTCCGGACCGCCGAGCAGATTGGGGATGACCGGCGTCTTGCCGCCGATAAAGGGATTGGTCGCCTTGAGCAGCGCATCATGCGGGGAGGCGCCAAACACCAGCGAAGCGGTGCCCGCCGCCGGTTTGTTGGCGTTGCGGGCCGCTTCGGTCATGTTCGAGATGACCGTGACGCCGCCGTTGCGGTTGGGGTCGGCATTCGCCGCATTGCCCGCGGCAACCGACGCATTGCCCGCAAGCACCACGGAACCGTGCAGTTTCACCATGCCGGGCAGGCCGAAGCCGCCCAAAGCGCCCGCACCGCCGCTGCCGCCGGCACCGCCGGTCGCGCCGCCGCCGCCTGTGCCGCCGTTACCGCCGGCACCGCCGCCGTAAAGCGCGCCGCTGCCAAGGAAACCGCCGGAATCGCCGCCGGCACTGCCGGAAAGACCGCCCGCACCGCCGCTCGGCCCCTGCGGCGAAGCGCCGGGACCGCTTCCGCTAAGACCGGAAGTCGGCACACCCGCGGAAACATCCAGCGTGGACGGCGCGGTGACGCGCATCAGGCCGCGCGCGGCAAGCACAAATCCGCCGCCGCCGGGAGCGCCAACACCACCGGCACCGCCGGCGCCGCCGGAAGCACCCGTGCCGCCCGTGCCGCCTGTGCCGCCGGTCGCACCGGCTGAACCGCCTGCGGGAGAGGAGGGCCACGTGGTGGTGGTCACGCGCGTGCCGTCCTGGCCCGCGCCGCCGCCGCCGCCGCCACCACCGGTGGAGCGGCTCATGCCGACGCCAAGAAATCCGTCATAACCGGCACCGCCGGCACCGCCGCCGCCGGAACCACCCGAACCGCCGCCGCCGCCGCCGCCGCCGCCGCCGCCTGCACCGCCCGCACCACCACCGCCGCCGCCGCCGCCGCTACCGGCCAGCAGGGTCAGCG
>CAYWLC010000231.1:0-4195 GCA_964458895.1 uncultured Luteolibacter sp.
GCCTGCGTTTCCGCTTGCTGTTCTTGCCTTGCAGCAAGTGGCGTGCGCCTTGTTTCCGACGTAGGATCTTCCCTGTCCCAGTGACTTTGAAGCGCTTGGCAACGGCTTTCCGTGTCTTTGCTTTTCCAGAGACTCTTGGCATGGGACGGGCAAACTAGGCATCCCCATCCCCTTGGCAAGCCAAAAATGGTGGTTTTCGAAAATGGAGAGCGGAGCAAGGTGGCTGCCTCCCGCCGGGAGCGCGGAGCTAGCCCAAGTTTCTTGCGCAAGTGCGCACCCGCCCGTCTTCGAGCGTCAGGGACGTGGTCGCCAGCAAGATTCCTGCTTGCCTAACCCGGTCGCGTGAGGACATGCTGCCAGCATGACCGAAGAGAACTCGTTATGGAAGGGTAGTCCGTCGCAGTGGCTGAATTTGGGGACTTTCACCGTGGGTCTGCTGCTAATGGCGGGAATTATCGCGGTCGGGATGTATAAGTCAATCCCGGCGGTTTATGTGGCCCTGCTCCTGCCCATGGCATGGATGCTGTGGAAATACCTTGTTGTTAGAACCCAGACGTTCGAACTGACCAGCGAGCGCCTGCGCTACACGCGCGGCGTGATCAATCAGACGGTGGATGAAATTGAACTCTATCGGGTCAAGGATAGCGTGCTGGTGCGCAAATGGTGGATGCGTCTCACCGGCTTGGCCAACATCGAGTTGGTCACTTCGGATCGCACCCTGCCGGATCTCGCCATCAAGGGCATCAGCGGCGGCACCGCAATGCGCGAACTCCTCCGCAAACAGGTGGAAATCCAGCGCGACAAGAAGCGTGTCCGCGAAACCGACTTCGACGAGGCCACTGTGGGAGACGGCGTGAGCGGAAGCTTCACTTGAGCGGGCGGCCGAGGTTGCAACCGCAGAATTTCCTGAACAATCAATCCTGAGCAACCTCAAGCGTCGTCATTTCCTCCAGCAGACCGGTCTCGGGGCCGGTGTTCTACTTTTCGGTTTTCCCGCCATCGGTGCGTGGTCGCAATCTCAACAGTCGGCTCAACATCGCCTGCATTGGGGTGGGCGGCAAGGGAGATAGCGATGTGGACAATACCGCCCAGCGGTTGTCTGATTGTCGGTGACAAGGGCAGCGTGTTCTCTCCCGATGATTACGGCGCGATGTTCTTCCTCAAGTTGGATGGTGAGAAAACCTTCGTCAACGGCAAGGACCACCCCGCTGCCAAGGCGGTGGCCCAGGTCATCCCGCGTTCACCCGGACATAACAAGGAATGGCTCGACATGATCACCACCGGCACTCCCGCCTATTCGAATTTCGAGATTTCCGCCTGTCTAACAGAAATTATCCTGCTGGGCGGCATCGCGCTGCGTGTGGGCGAGGGTGTCAGGATGGAATGGGGCGGACCTAACATGCGTTCACCCAACTGTCCGCAGGCGGACCGCTTTGTCCAGCGCACCAACCGCGCCGGATGGTGACGCCTTGAGCGCAATTTGCGGCTTGAATGTCTGGCAAACTCGGCACAGACTGGCGCAGGGCAATGGAGAAAACCGGAATTCATCCAGAAATCATCTACGAAGGGATTCCGGCATCCCCCGGAATTGCCATCGCTCCGGTGCACGTGGTCGCTCGCGGGTTTTCCGCGCCGGATGTTTATGCAATCGAGGATTCCGAGGTGGCCGCCGAGCAGGAGCGCTTCAAGCTCGCGATTGATGTCACCAAACGCCAGTTGATCGAACTTCAGAACCGGTTGGAGGATTTGTCAGGTGAGAACGAACGCGGGATCTTCGAGGCGCATGTGATGATGATCGAGGACCCCGCCGTGTTCAAACGTGTGCTGGATGGCATCAGCACGCGCCAGCAGAACGCGGAATACACGTTTTACGCGGTGATGCAGAATTTCCTCGAGGCCATGCGCCGCATTCCCGACCCGTTCCTGCGCGAACGCACCTCGGACATCGAGGATATCGCACAACGGGTGTTGAGGAATTTTTCGCCCGATACCGACCCACGCCATCAGGGGCCTGAGGAACAACATATTCTCGTCGCCTATGATCTGGCTCCATCGGACACTGCCTCGATGAACCGGCGACATGTGCTGGGATTCGTCACCGAGCAGGGCAGCGTGAATTCCCACACCGCGATCCTGGCACGGGCCTTCGGCATCCCCGCCGTGGTCGGACTCGAGGCCTCGGTCATCGACGTGATGGCTCTAACACCCGCGATTGTCGATGGTTATGCCGGCAAGCTCATTCTGTATCCCGAGCCGGAGACTCTCGAAAGATACCGCAGGCTTGGCGATGCCAAGGCCAGGGTCCGCAGCTCGCTCGAGGCCAAGCGTGACGCGGTCACCGAAACCAGGGACGGACGGGTTCTAACGGTTTCCTCCAACATGGAAATGGTCGATGAACTTCAATTGGTGAAACGCAGCGGTGCGAAGGGGATAGGACTCTACCGGACCGAATTCCTGCTGCTGGACGGCGAGGAAATGCCCGATGAGAAGCGCCAGGCGGAGATCTATACGCGGGTGGCGCGTGAATTGGCACCCCACCGCGTGATCATCCGCACGCTGGACGCCGGCGGTGACAAACTGCCGGTGGAGGCACTGACCGAACCGGAACCCAATCCATTCCTCGGATGGCGTGGCATCCGCGTTTCGCTCTCACGCCCGGCGATGTTCCGCGAGCAGGTGCGCGCGATCCTCCGCGCCAGCGCCGGTGGCAATGTGGCGGTGATGTTCCCGATGATTTCCGGTCTATCAGAAATCTGGAGGGGCAAGGAAATGGTGCGCCGCTGCATGGACGAGTTGGACAAGGAAAAGGTGCCCTTCGACCGGGATCTGCCCGTTGGCATCATGGTCGAGGTGCCGGCTGCGGCGATCTGCGCGGATCTGCTTGCACCGCATGTCGATTTTTTCTCCATCGGCACCAATGACCTCATTCAATACACCGTCGCCGTGGATCGTGTGAACCCGCATGTCGCGGAACTCTATCGACCCACCCATCCGGCGGTGATCCGCCTGATCAAGCGCACCATTGATGCCGGTACCGAGAGTGGCATCTGGACCGGGGTCTGCGGTGAAATCGCCGGGGACATCCGCCTCACCCCGTTGCTCATCGGCCTGGGCGTCGAGGAACTGTCCGTTGGCCCTCATCAGGTGTCCCGCGTGGGCCAGGCGATCCGCTCGCTGAGTTATGCCGAGTGTGCCGCCATGTCTGACGAGGCCCTGCGCCACACCCGCAGCCAGGGAGTGCTAGACCTGTCCCTGTTTCTCGCCCGCAAGCATTACGGAGATCTGTTAGATTAGAAGGTCGGGACCTCCGGGCGGTCCGTAATGGAAAAGGCAGGGACATCTCCGGGCGGTCCGTGAGAATGAGAGGATAAGGCGCGAGCGCATAAGCCTAGATAGAAAACGCCAAAGGTAACACCAATCATTTTTACCACAACCGGAGCGAAGCGGAACCGTAGCGCAGCGGAGATGGCCAACGGCAAATAGCCGAACACTTTATTCCAAATAACGAGGCAAATCACACTGATTTTAACTGATTTCACTGAAAGAATTGGCTGGGATTTCACTCACCTTTGGGGTGGGCGGGTCTTTCTTTCCAACCTCTTTAAAATCAGTTCAATCAGTTCAATCCGTGGTTTCCATCTTCCATTCAGGATAAGAGACCAGGGGCTTGGCACGCGCTTATCATTCACGGCCATTGGCCGGACCGCCCGGAGGTCGGTCCCTGCCAGGCAACTATCTAACAGTCCAGCAGCCACTCGCGGAAGGTCGTGGGATCCGTGCCGAGTTGGATCGCAACTTTTTCGCGGTCTGCCAGCACGGCGAGGCGCTCCGGGATTTTCACCGTGCCCGGGCCGAGTTCGGCGTCCATGACTTCGGGGAATTTCGCGGGGTGCGCGGTTTCCAGCGTGATGGTGGAGGAGTCGGGATGGGCGGCGCGCCATGCCCGGGCGGCGAGCCAGCCGACCGCGCCGTGCGGGTCGATCTCGTAATCGTGGAGCGCTTTCACCTCGCGGATCGCCATGCGTGTTAGATCGTCGCTGAACGCCATGCCGGTGATGTTGGCTTTCATGGCCTCCCATGAGCCGCCGAAGAGTCCGGTCATGCGGACGAAGTTGGATGGCGCGCCGACATCCATGGCGTTGGAGATGGTGGGCAGTCCGGGGCGGGGGATATAGTTGCCAGTGCGAAGGTATTC
>CAYWLC010000232.1:0-4190 GCA_964458895.1 uncultured Luteolibacter sp.
GGGAACTCGGCCAACATGGCGTGCCTCACACCCTGATCGCCGACAACACCGGCGGACATCTCATGCAACACGGCATGGTCGATCTGGTCATTGTCGGAACCGACCGCACCACCCGCACCGGAGACGTGGCGAACAAGATCGGCACCTATCTCAAGGCTCTAGCGGCCATGGACAACGGCGTGCCGTTTTATGTGGCGCTTCCGTCATCGTCATTCGATTGGAACATGTGCGACGGACTCACGGAAATCCCGATTGAAGAGCGCGGTGCGGAAGAGGTCAGACACGCCGACGGTTGGTGCGGCGCTTGCCATGCCGAAGTTCTGTTAGTTCCCGAAACCAGCCCCGCGGCCAATTACGGGTTTGACGTCACACCCGCGCGCCTCGTGACCGGTTTCATCACCGAGCGCGGGATCTGCGCGGCGAGTGAAGAGGGGATCCGCAGGTTGTTTCCGGAGGGAGTCAAGGCATGGAGTGCGGTGGCAGAGTGAGGCACGAACGGCGACACCGCTTTGGATCAACCCATGTCTCTCCGCAGGTCATGGGAGGTGCTTGCCATCTTGATCGAAGATGATCGAGGATCGGAGATATTGGATCGAAGATGAAGAAGCATGTTCTTCCATCCACGATCCCCGATCCACGATCTCCTATCTCATCACATGGGTGACGGACCGGACCTGGATGGCGCGGCAGCGCGCGGCGGGGTGCGGCCAAAGCGGTGTGGCGCTGCGCTTCCCACCGCACTCCAAGCAGTGGCGATTCCTTTTCCTCTAATCTCTTCCTCTTCCCACCGCGCTTCATGCCCACTCACCTCCGCCGCGATTGCTTCCAGAGGCGGATGGATTCAAGGAATGGCTCGGCGTAGCGCTGGATTTTCATCGCACCGATGCCGGGGATGTGCAGTGCCTCCTCGGTGTTGACCGGTTGATAGCGGGCAAGCGCCTCCAGGGTCTTGTTGCTGAAGATCACATAAGGCGGCACTTCCTCGCGTTTCGCCATCTTGGCGCGCAGGTCGCGCAACAACGAGTAGAGCTGCCCGTCATGGCCGTGGTCCTTGAGATTGACCTCCTTGTTCCCGGCTTCCGGATCCGGCCACACGAGTTGAAACGCGGCTTCGGCGCGCATGACCTTGTCGCCAAGAGGTGTTAGAGTCATCAGCGGGTATTCCCCGGTGATGGTCTGGACCAGCCCGGCGTCTGCTAGAGAGCGCATCAACGCGTTGAGGTATCCCGCGCCCTTCTCGCGGAGAATGCCGTAAGTGGTTAGGCGGTCGAGGCCGGCGGCGACGATTTCCTGTGACTTGCTGCCAGCCAGCATCTGGACGATGCGTCCGCGGCCGAAGCGCGGCTCCCAGCCGTGTTGGGTGCGGCGCGACATGCGGGCGACCCCGCTGAGTGCCTTGCGCACGATGAGTTCCTCGGCCTCCGTCGGCGGGCGCGCCTCACCGGCACCATGCTCGCGGCACACATCGCAGGTGCCGCAGACTCCGGCGTCCTGCTCGCCGAAGTAGTTGAGAATCCACTTCTGCCGGCAGACTCGCGAGTAACACATTTCGACCATCGCCTTGAGTTTCTCGCGGTCACGGCGGTCCTTTTCCTCGATGGCCGCCTCGTCCAACTGGATCTGTCGGGCGGAGACATCCGGCTTGAGCAGGCGTGTGCCGCGCTTGCGGCTCTTGGCAATGTCGAAGCGTTCGATGTATCCGGCCTTGGCCAGCACACTCAGTGCGCTGCCCACGCTGATCGGGTTTTTCACCGCCGCGCCGTCGGCCATCTCATCCAGTGTCCGGTGGATCTCGAAGTCCTTGTCCGCCTCCTCCAGCAAATACTGATAGATCGAACGGATGGTCGCCGCGGTCGGATTGGCCCCCTCGATGAAAAACTCCTGCGTGCGGGTGTCGGCATAATTGAACAACAACTCGCAGAACGCCGCCTCGCCATCGCGCCCGGCGCGCCCGGCTTCCTGATAGTATGCCTCCACGCTGCCGGGCACCTCGTAGTGGATGACGAATCTAACATCCGCGCGGTCGATGCCCATACCGAATGCGTTGGTGGCCACGGCCACGTCCGCGCCGCGCTTGATGAACACCTCTTGGGCGCGCTCTCGCTCCTGATCGGTCATGCCGCCGTGGTAGGCCACGCATTTGAGCCCCCAGCTCGCGATGGTTTCGGAAACCGCCTCCACTTTCCTGCGGGTGGCGCAATAGACGATGCCCGTCTTGTGCGCGCTGATCAGCGCCTTCATGCGTTCGTCCTTGCGCGCGGCCTTTTCCACCGCGGTGATGCCGAGTGATAGATTCGGGCGCGAAAACCCGCTGACCTGCTCGAATGGCGCGCGCAGGCGCAGCACGCCGGTGATGTCCTCGCGCACCACCGGCGTGGCGGTTGCTGTTAGTGCGACGCACTGCGGGTGTCCGAGTTTTTCCAACGAGCGTCCGAGACGCAGGTAGTCCGGGCGGAAATCGTGGCCCCACTGGCTGAGGCAGTGCGCCTCGTCCACCGCGAACAAGGAGATCTCGATGCCGCTGAGCGCCTTGAGGAAACTCTCAGCGCGGAAGCGTTCCGGTGCGACATAGACGAGTTTCCACTTGCCCTCGCGCATGCCGTCGAGGCGTTCCTTTTGTTCCGGCCATCCGAGTGTGGAGTTGATGAGTGTGGCCGCGATGCCACGGGCGACCAGCGCGTCGACCTGGTCCTTCATCAGCGCGATCAGCGGCGAGATCACCAGGGTCACTCCGCCGAAACACAGCGCCGGGATTTGAAAACACAAGGATTTGCCCCCCCCGGTGGGCATCACCACCAGGCCGTCGCGACCGGCAACAATCTCCGAGATCACCTCCTCCTGACCGTCCAGAAAACCGGTGAATCCAAAATATTCCTTGAGCGCCTGGTGCGGCGTCATGATCAGGGGCTTCGTGCTGGAGGGGGTGTTCGGCATGGATCGCGTGTAAGGTCGGGAACAGATATGTTAGGACGGATGGTCGAGATGATATGTGGAAGTGGAGAAGAGGTTTGAATTAGGAAAGCAGGAAAGCAGGAATGGATGAGGATGCGTGAACTAGCGCGACTGGAACGACGCGTATGGAGACAAAAATGGAGAGTATTGAATTAGGAAAGCAGGAAGGCAGGAATGGATGAGGACTTTCCCTGCTTTCCTCATGATAATTCTACCTCACGGGTCTGTGGGTTGGTGAACGCCGGAGTGATGACCCGCTTGATAGTGAGAGGCATGGTGGCGAAATTGAGCAGGAGTCCGTGTTTGAGTTCCGCAGCCCTGAGATAGCTCCTCACCTGGGCATAATGAATATCCTCAATCGCCTTGATAGCCTTGAGCTCAACAATCAATTCACCTGAGGCAAGCGCATCAAGACGATGGGTTCCTACCAAAACACCATGGTAACGAATCGGAATCTCTTTTTGAAACTCCACGTCAACGCCCATCTCATCCAGTTGAACCTTCAGGGCATTTTCATAGATCGATTCCAGAAACCCAGGCCCGAGTTCCTTATGCACCGCAATCGCCGCACCAATCACCTTTTCCGTCAATACTTCAAGTTCCAGTTTCATGATTTGTGGGCAATATTTGTTTTGTTTGAATTAGGAAGGCAGGAAAGCAGGAAGAAGAAACAATGAGCTGTGCTTCGGATTTTAAATTCATGATCTTTTCCTGCCTTCCTGCTTTCCTGATTCAATACTCTTTGATGATGCGGCTTCTTTGTAAGAAGTTTGCGAACCGTGTCAAGAATGAAGTGTTAATTTGAACAGTATGTCACAGCAACCTCGCGCGCAGCAATTCCGTCACCTGTTTCGGGTTGGGTTTGGTGGCGGCGACTTTCATGACCTTGCCGGTTAGGAAATTCAGCAGCTTCTCATTGCCGCCCCGGATGATTTCCACCTCCGCCGGGTTTTCAGCGATGACCTGATCGACCAGGGCTTCGAGTTCGCCCGCCCCGGCGGGTTTGAAACCGAGGTTCTCCGCGATGGCGGACGGCTCCATGCCGGGATTCTGATAGAGCACGGCGAAGACCTCGCGGGCCTGGTTGGCGGCGAGTGCGCCGTTTTCCACCAACATGAGCAGGGCCGCGAGCTTCGCCGGGGTCACCGGGCACTCGTCGATGCCGATACCCTGCTCGTTGAGCATTCCCGATAGATTGTTGATGATGAAGTTGGCGACCTTTTTGCCGGGGATGTCCG
>CAYWLC010000233.1:0-4188 GCA_964458895.1 uncultured Luteolibacter sp.
AATGGTCCAGAAGCTGGCGCAATTCCGTCGCCAGAACCCGTGGGTATGGTTGCATCTGGGGATTTTATCTCTCAATATGCAACCTTGCAAGCGCATTCCACAACGACCCACAATTCGCAGCGCATGCCCCCGGGATGTCCAGTCCCCTTGTAATCCGTGGTGATCGGCACTAGGTATTAGGGACCAATTTCGGATACGGGTTGAATCCTTCATTCGCCACATCCGCTCAAGCGAAATAGGTGTCGTCGTGGGAGTAGGGGGGCGCGCAGCAGCAGAGGAATTGCAATGGCTCCAGCGCGCGGATCTGGTGCCAGGCTCCGGGAGGGATGAGAATGGCGTCACCGGGGGAAACTTCCCGTGATTCGCCGTCGATTTCCATGATGGCCTTGCCTGAAAGCAGGTAGTAGATTTCTTCGCTGAGCTTGTGGTAGTGACGTTCAGTTTTGCCCCCGGTGGTTAGATTGGCTTCAGCAAGACTTTGGTTGAGAACCGGCGCGTTGGATGTGTCGAGCAGGCTGCGGATGGTGGACCCATCCTTGGTGGTGAAGGGTGCTTGTTGTTCTCTGGCGCGGATCTGCATGCGCCAGTTCAATGCGAAACTCACAGCGTGTTCAAGTCGTTAAAGTGGGGTAACACCCCATAGTTGGATCATCTGCAAATCGGATAGTGTGTGCCCGTGAAACAACACAAGAAAAACACGCTCTCTGACACCCCCACCATGTACCCCACCAACAACGATCTACCACTCGCTGAACGGACCAAACTCATCCCGTTGATCAACCAGCGCCTGGCGTCCGCCATCGATTTGCAATTGCAGTTGAAACAAGCGCATTGGAATGTCAAAGGCCCTTGCTTCATCGGTCTGCACGAACTCTTTGATAACATCGGGGAAGCCGTCGAAAGTTATGTTGACATGATCGCGGAACGCATCGTGCAACTTGGTGGGACCGCTGAAGGAACGGTAAGGGTGGCGGCGGCGCGCTCGCGGCTTGATGAATATCCTCTCACACCTGCGGAAGGCATGGCTCACATCAACGCCGTGTCCACGGCGCTCTCCACCTTCGGCCAGCAAGTGCGCTCCGGCATTGGTGAGGCCGAAGAACTCAATGATGCCGACACTGCGGACCTATTCACGGAAGTTTCGCGCGGAATCGACAAATGGCTGTGGTTTGTGGATGCCCATGCACAGGCGGCGACCTGAGACCACGGGACCGTTTGTCCTAACCCCAACACCCAACCCATGAACACATCCAGCATCATCGTTACACACACAATCCATGATCAGAGCCTAACTGACAATGGTGAGGAGACCGACCTGGTAAGAGCAAGCGACCCGAGTGGTGTTCTAACTGACCCTAGCGAGGATGCGGGCATGATGACCCGCGGGATGGTGCGCAATCGTGCCATCGCCTTGGCAGTCATGAACGGGTGCCTGCCGCAGGAAGTTTCAAAAGCCGATTGGGAAGTGGCCAAACTTGAACTCACGTCTCGCGGTCAGCCACCGCAGTGACCGCGCAGCCGAAGAGTTTTCAAGCACAGATGAACGCAGATAGACGCAGATGAACAGCACGGTGCTTCGATTTTTCCACCGGCATCAGCCGCCGCGGGTGGCCGGTGCCGGTGGATTGGAGCCTCGCCCGATTGCACCCGGCGATGCCCGGAACCCGGCTGCTTGCGGAAAAAATTCGCAGGCCGTAAGATTCGGATGGCGAAAGATGGGAGTGTGCGGCACGATGCCGCCGCGTGAATGAGCGACCTGTTTCCCGAAGCGCCATGCCCAGCAAGACCAAAAAGCCGACCAAGCCCCGCATTCTGATTGTCACCCCGGAGATCACCTATCTGCCGCAGGGCATGGGCAATCTGATGCAGCACATGTCCGCCAAGGCGGGGGGATTGGCGGATGTATCGGCCTCGTTGGTATCGGCCTTGTTCGAGTTGGGAGCGGATGTGCACGTGGCCCTGCCGAATTACCGGCGCATGTTCCAAGGGGATGTGTTCAACCTCCACGACAAGGAGTTGCGGAAATACCACGAGGTGCTGCCGGATGCCAACATCCACCTGGCGGAGGACCGGATTTTTTATTATCGCGAGCAGGTTTACAGCAACCACAGTGAGGAATCCATGCGCATCGCGCTGGTGTTCCAGCGGGAGGTCATCAACCACATCATTCCGCACGTGCGGCCGGATTTGGTCCATTGCAATGATTGGATGACCGCGTTGATCCCTGCGATGGCTCGGCGGCGCGGCATCAAAAGCCTGTTCACCGTTCACAACATCCACACGCGTCAGGTCTCGCTCTCGCGCATCGAAGAGGCCGGCATCGATGCCGCGGAGTTCTGGATGAACCTGTATTTCTGCAATGAGCCCCACCAATATTATCATGCCCGTTCGCATGTGCCGGTGGATCTCCTGACCTCCGGAATTTTCGCCGCCCACTACATCAACACTGTGAGCCCGCGGTTTCTCTGGGAAATCGTGGAGGGCTGGCATTCGGTCGTGCCGGATTCTGTTAGAAACGAACTCCGTCACAAATATTTCGCGGGCTGCTCGGCGGGCATTCTCAACGCGCCGGATGTCTCATACAATCCGGCCACGGATGATTCGCTCGCGCGGAATTTCACGGTGGAATCGCTCACCGAGGGCAAGGCGGCCAACAAGCTCGCGCTGCAACGGGAACTGCAACTCAAGCAGGACGCCGCGGCACCCTTGTTTTTCTGGCCATCGCGGCTCGACCCGATCCAGAAGGGACCGCAACTGCTCGCGGAAATCCTCCACAAGTTGGTCTCCGACTATTGGAAACAAAAGCTGCAGGTGGTTTTTGTGGCCAACGGCCCGCACCAGCAGTGGTTCGAAAAAATTGTGGCGGACTACGATTTGCACGAGCGCGTATCGGTGGTGGATTTTGACGAACGGCTTTCGCGTCTGACCTATGCGGCGTCGGATTTCATCTTGATGCCCTCGTTGTTCGAACCCTGCGGACTGCCCCAAATGACGGCTCCACTCTACGGCAGCCTGCCGGTCGTGCACTCCACCGGCGGCCTCTACGACACGATCCTGCCGCTGGATGTCAAACACTCGAAGGGCAATGGATTCCGCTTCGATCACTACGGCGCGGACAGCCTGCGCTGGGCGATTGACCAGGCGATGGCGTTTCACGCGCTTCCGGCGGCCATCCGCGAACGGGAAATCCGCCGGGTCATGCTGGAAAGCGCCCGCGACTTCAGCCACAAGGAAGTCGCACGCCGCTACATCGAAATCTATGAGGAAATGCTGCAGCGCCCGCTGGTCGAACAGTTTTCCGGCGGCGGCCCCCTCATTCCCGACCCGCCCACCGCAGGTCGTTCTATCAAGAATTAAGAGGAATCAAAACCGCCTGATGAACCGTATTTTTGTCGAAAAAAAAGCCGCCCACAACTCCGAGGCGCGTCACCTCCTCCACGACCTCCGTGAATCACTCGGCCTGCCCGGCCTCGATGGTGTCCGTGTCGTGCAACGCTATGACATGCACGGCCTGAGCGATGGCGAGTTCGACGAGGCCGCCCGCCTGATTCTATCCGAACCCCAGGTGGACGACATCCTCCCATCCCTGGAACCCGCTGCCGACGAACACGCCTTCGCCGTCGAATACCTGCCCGGGCAGTTCGACCAACGCGCGGACTCCGCCGCACAATGCGTTCAGATTCTAACAGGCAAGGAGCGCCCCACGGTGTTCGCCGCCAAGGTCATCATCCTCAAGGGCACGCTGTCCGATCAGGAAATCGCCGCCGTCAAGGCCTACGTCATCAACGCGGTGGATTCCCACGAGGTGCCTGTGGCGGAGGTCTGCGACCGTCACGCTGCATCCACCCCTGCGGACGTCGCCATTCTAACAAACTTCACCACGCATGACCCGGCGGCCATCCGCGCCGAACTCGGCCTGGCCATGTCCGCGGGGGATGTTGCCTTCTGCCAGGCCTATTTCCGCGACGAGGAGAACCGCGCGCCGTCGATCACCGAAATCCGGATGCTCGACACCTATTGGTCCGACCACTGCCGGCACACCACGTTTCTAACAAAGATCGGCGACGTTATTTTCGATGACTGCACCGCGCCCGTGCGGCGCGCGTGGCAAACCTACCTCGCCACGCGTGAAGCGCTCGGGCGTGAAGACAAGCCGGTTACCTTGATGGACATCGCCCTCATCGGCAT
>CAYWLC010000234.1:0-4117 GCA_964458895.1 uncultured Luteolibacter sp.
CACCTTTGACTATCAAGTAGGAACCATGATCGAAGTGCCGCGCGGCGCCCTCACCGCCGACGAAATCGCCAAGGAAGCCGAGTTCTTCAGCTTCGGGACCAACGATCTCACCCAGACCGCGCTCGGCATCAGCCGCGACGACATGGGTTCCTTCCTTCTGCCCTACACCGAGGCGGAAGTCTTCAAGAAGAATCCCTTTGCCACACTCGACACCACCGGCGTCGGCCAACTCATGGAAATCGCAGTCGCCAAAGGCCGCAGCACCCGCCCGGGTATCAAACTCGGCATCTGCGGCGAACACGGCGGCGATCCCGACTCCGTGAAGTTCTGCCACAAGCTCGGCCTCAGCTATGTCTCGTGCTCGCCTTACCGTGTGCCCGTCGCCCGCCTCGCCGCCGCCCAAGCCGCCATCGAACAAAACAAGGCCGCCGCACCCGCGAAAAAGACCGCGAAAAAAGCCGCGAAAAAGAAGAAATAATGCGACGGTCATAGGCCGCCGCGATCGATTCAATCACAGCCGTCCCGGGAAACCGGGACGGCTTTTTCATCTTTGGTTCATGGCGTCACTCTCATTTTTCAGCTTGAAGTCGGCAGTGGGATCATTATGATACCGCTATGAAATCGCTTCACATCCGTGATGTTCCGGAAAGCACCATCGCGCGTCTCAAGCGCCGGGCGCAGCGGCATCATCGTTCGTTGCAAGGCGAATTGCAGGCGCTTCTTGCGGACGCCGCGAAACAAATGGATACCGATGATTTGCCTGAATTCACCCTGCAAACGGTGAAAACCCAGGGGACGCAGGATTGGTCGAGGGAGGCGATTTATGAAGATTGAGCGGGGTACCAAAATTCTGGTGGACACCAACGTGCTGCTGGAAGCGACCGATGAAGGACGCCAGCTTCACCTTCAGGCACTGGCCGTATTCCAAAAAGCTCCCGAACTCGGAGTGGATTTGTTTCTCTGCACCCAAGTCGTGCGCGAGTATCTCGTGGTGGCCACCAGACCGCTTGAAAACAACGGACTTGGCATGTCCACGGCTGGTGCGCTCGAAAATATCAGGCGCTTCCGGAGTCGCGCCGCTTTGTTAGGTGAATCACCTCGCGCGGGTGAACTGTTTTTGGAATGGACGGGCAAGTATGGATACCATGGCAAACGACTGCATGACCTGCAAATTCTTGCAACAGCCACCGCAGAAGGAATGAACCTGCTCCTCACGGCCAACGCGCGGGATTTTCCCCAAACCACTCCCATCGCGGTCATGGCGCTCATGGATTTCGAATCGTGAAGGCGGAAGCCTCCGCATGGACTGCGGTGGGAAGCGCAGCGCCACACCGCTTTTGCGCTTTCGCAGTGGACCAGTGCGGCGGCTTTGTGGATGCTCGGTCCATGCGGAAACGTTCGTTCTGGCTGAGACTTCTGGCAGCGCTGGCCAGCGGACTGCTGGTGGCCGTCCTGTTTCCGCCGTTCCGGATGCCCGCCCTGGCATGGGTGGCCATGGTCCCGATCCTCGCCGCCTTATGGTCGCTGTCGGGAAAACGCAGGGCATGGAAGGGATTCTCCCTCGGTTGGACCGGTGGACTGCTGAGTTGCCTCATCCAGTTCCATTGGGTCGCGGAGGTCGCATGGCTCGGAGCCTTGTTGCTGCCGATGTATCTGGCCTGTTATTGGGGACTGTTCGGGGCCTTCGCCGCGACGCTCGGCAACCCGTGGTGCCAGTTCGGGCTGCCGGAATCTAACAAAACGTCAGCCTGCGCTCTCAGCCTGCGTGTGGCGTTTTGCAACGGCGCGGCATGGGCGGGCCTCGAATGGATCCGGGGCTGGATGCTCACCGGCTTCGGCTGGAACACCATGGGCGTGGCGTTCCGCGATAACCCGCTCATCGCCCAGTCCGCGGATCTGTTAGGTGTGGCCGGGCTTTCCCTGCTGCTGGTGTTTTTCCAGGCGGTGCTGGTCCAGACCGCGGCGCGCATGATCCGTCACGAGTGCCCTGGCAAGCGCCGCATGCCTTATGACTTCGTGTGCGCGATCCTGCTGGTGGCCCTGCTCGCGGGTTATGGAGCCGTTCGCATCTCCATCGAGCGCCGCGCGGAATCCGTTAGTCTAACGACCATGCTGGTGCAGATCAACATCCCGCAGGACGCCAGCCTGCAGTTATGGAGTGCTCTCGACGTCCACATGGCATACGAGGAGGAAACCCTCAAGGCGCTCGCCGCCGTGGGAACTACTGAAGCCGGGCGCATCCCGCCCGGCTGGCCGGACTGGGTGATGTGGCCGGAAACCGCTCTAACAGGAAGAATCCTCCGCGCCGCCGATGGCACCTGGGGCGCATGGCCGGAAAACCAGGAAACCATCGCCCGCGTCCGCAAGGCCGGCCCCTTCCAATTGATCTACGGCGTCACCGAACTTGAGGCGCAACCATACGGCGACGGGCAACTGGTGATGAAACCCGACGGCCGCGCATGGAACTCCATCGCCGTGATGTCGCCCGAGGACGAGCTCCAGACCTATCAGAAACATCATCTTGTCGTTTTCGGTGAAACCATTCCCTTCGTGGACAGCATCCCATGGCTCAAGGAAATCTACAAACAACAGGCCGGCGTCGAATACGGCGGCTCCTTCTCGCCCGGGACTTCCTTTGACCCGCTGCAAATCCCCACCGCCATCGGCACCTCGATCGGAGCCATCCCCACGGTCTGCTTCGAAGACTCGGTGCCCGCCCTCACCCGCAGGTTTGTTAGAAACGGCCCCCAGGTCATCGTGAACGTGACCAACGACGGCTGGTTTCGCGAATCCGCCGCCGCCGACCAGCACTTCGCTTACGCCCGCTTACGCGCCATCGAACTCCGCCGCCCGATGCTGCGCTGCGCCAACACCGGCGTCAGCGCAGCCATCGACAGCACTGGCTCCACCGCCCACCCGGGCACCGGAAAGCCCCAGATCCTCGCCGATGGCAATGGCAACCACTTCATCCGCGGCTCGCTGCTCACCCAACTCAATGTGCCCGTGCACCCGTCCTTCTCCCTCTACGCGATCATCGGCGACTGGGGAATCATCGCGCTGGCACTGACCAGCCTCGCCTCGGCCTGGCTCGGGACATCCCGTCAGCCATGCGAACCCGCCAACCCAGGCAACGGCAGCGACCGAGTTATCATCTGAGATAATAAGGGGAGATAGATCGGTGTGGCATCCAGATAGATTGCTGTATGTTTGGAGCCGTTATTCCGTTAGATCGGTAATATGCCATGTGATGGAACTTACGGACAAACAGCCACTGGCAGATCCGCCCTGTCACCCGGCCTTCACCACCACCGGACCATCAACCAAAGCGAATCTTCACACGGATTCTTGCATTGCACGAATACTGTTCTTATGAACAATATTCGTGCCTTCCATCTACCAACCCCGCAGACCCCGCGGCTCCCCGCTCTGGCAAATCGTCACCGCCACTTGGGACGCATTCCTTGCCGGTTACCAAAAATGCCACCGTGCCACCATGGGGCCGCTCTGTCCCAATGTCTTTACCACCGTTCGCAACTTCCTCCGCTGTGGTGATCTCGCCGCTGATGGCGGAAAGATTGAATCTGCCGCGCGGGTCAGCGGAACTGTTGAAGTTGCGCAAGGGGCATCCCGACAAGGTGCGGTGCGCGGCCTTGGTGCGGCTGCGCACCGCGATGGAGAACGAGTGGATTGCGGCGCGGTTGGCGATGGGCGGGAGCACTTACGTCAGTTCGCTGATCCACCGCCTGCTGCGCGACGCCAAGGAGCAGCGGACCACGGCGGCACACGAGCGGGCGCTGCATACGGCAAGCGGAAAGGTTGGGAAGTGAATGAGGTGGCTTGCGAACATTAATAATATGGGGACAGACGAATTATTTAAAAAGAGCTGGACACTTCCCTGTTACGGCGGTAGATTTCACGCCGTTGGTCCGATGCTTGCGAAGGGTTCCGGTCGATTGGATCTCAACCCCAGTCGTTTATTCTCTGATTCCTCAGACTTCATTCGTCATTCGTCTTTTTTCATCCTTAACCCTCTCATCATCAACCCCTGCACCCATGAGACGTGCGCGCTGGCTGGCACCTTGGAAGGACAAGGCCGAACGGCCCTCGATCTACCACT
>CAYWLC010000235.1:0-4053 GCA_964458895.1 uncultured Luteolibacter sp.
CTTCGTGGCTATCGAGGTGGTCGTAGTCGAAGTCGCGGCCTTAGAGGATTTGTTCACAGGTATCCGCGCCCACGCCGTAGAGGCGGCGGAGTGATTCGTGGAGGTGCTTGCGGGAGGCCATGCACCAATCGATGGGCAGGGCGAGTTCCTGGGCGGCGGCTTGGCGGGCGATCAGGTTGAAGTGATCGAAGGTGGCGAGTTTGAGGCGTTTTTTATCACCTTCGCCGGTGATGGCCACTGGCAGGAGGCGGTGGCGCAGGGCGATTCTGGGGCCGCAAGCCTCGCGCAGGGGGAGGGGAACTTCGGCCACCGGGATGGTGGGCAGCCACTCCATGTCGAGGTCTGCGGCCAGTTCGCGCATGTAGGGTTCTTCGTCCACCAGTCCAGCGTCCAGGACATCATCGATGGGTGAGCGTTGGCGCAGGGCAGAGGTTTTCAGCACTTCGGCAAGCGCATTCAGGTCCTCGCATCCGGAGCGGCGGGCGGGTTCAATCAAAAGCTGGGTCATGGGTGGCAGACGTCTTGTTGCTTAAAACCTCCCGCGGTGCAATCTGTCTCTTCAAAATGCTGCATGGCGGGCTTCAGGGAGAAATGGAACCACGGATTCACCCTAACAGGGTTTGGGAAAGAGCCTGACGCCTGGAAGGTCCTTGAAGTGGGCGTCCTGGGTCCAGAGTTCCGCATGGCAGGACAGCGCGGTGGCGTAGATGATGGCATCGGCCATGGCCAGATGATGGCGGCGTGCCGCGATGGCCGCCTGGCGTGCTAGGTTTGCGTCCAAGGGCACAACCCGCGCCTTTTGCATCAGGGTGATCGCCGCGTCGGCCACCGTCTCCGATTGTTTGTTAGAAATCAAGCGGTGGACCTCGAACACACACATGCTCGGCACGATCACGGTGTCGGGACGGGTCAGCGCCGCTTCGAACAACGAGGCGCGTGGCGTGCCTTGCAGGAACTCGATCCAACCGGAGCTATCCACCACGATCATGGCACTTGGCGGTCGGATTCATCCCTTACGTCCTGCTCCTGCCATTGCATGTCATTGAGCAGGGTGCGCACTTCCTCCAGAGTGGATTCCTTCGTCAGGTGCAAGCCTGCACCATCGGCCAGCACCTGCAGTCGTGCGCCAGGTTTGATCTGCAGTTGATCCCGCGCTTCCTTGGGAATAACGATTTGGTATTTCGAAGAAACCGTGATGGAGGTCATGGGATGAGGGTAAGACGAAGGTCTATCGATGTCAAACCGCTTTACCACAATCTTATCGAAACATCGGTTTCTGGAAAATCCGGGTTGCCGGGTGGCTGGGGATGGCATGGAATGGTGCCGTGCGATACGAAGCCATTTCCCCCGAACTTTTCATCCGCAACCGCGGCAATCTCTGCGGGCTTCTCAAGCCGAAGAGCCTGGTGATCGTGCATTCCAACGACATTTACCCGAGCAATGCGGACGGGACGCTGCCATTCCGGCAGAACAGCGACCTGTTTTATCTTTCGGGCGTGGATCAGGAGGAGACCACCCTGATGCTCATGCCCGACGCGATCGATCCGAAAGAACGCGAGATCCTTTTTGTGAAGGAAACCAGCGAGCACATCGCCATCTGGGAGGGCGAGAAACTCACCAAGGAAAAGGCCCGCGCGGTGACCGGCATCGATCACGTCGAGTGCTCTAACACCTTTGAGGGATTTTTGCACCGCCTCACGCCGCAGGTGGAGCACGTCTATCTGGCCACCAATGAGCACCTGCGCGCCAGCGTGGTGGTGGAAACCCGCAACGCCCGCTTCATCAGGGACTGCCAGGCACGCTATCCGCTGCACCGCTATGAACGGCTCGCGCCGCTGATGCACCGCCTGCGCATGATCAAGGATGCCGAGGAAATCCGCATGATCCGCAAGGCCTGTGACATCACGGAGGCGGGGTTCAGACGTCTGTTAGGTTTCATCAGGCCGGGTGTGGGGGAATGGGAGATCGAGGCCGAGTTGCTGCATGAATTCATCCGCCGGGGATCGCGCGGGTTCGCCTACGCGCCGATCATTGGGTCTGGCAAAAACGCATGTGTGTTGCATTACGTGGAGAACGACCAGATCTGCCATGACGGCGATCTGGTGCTCTTGGATGTGGCCGCCGAATACGCCGGATGGAACTCCGACCTCACGCGCACGGTGCCGGTGAACGGGAGGTTCAGCCAACGCCAGCGCGAGGTTTATGATGCCGTGTTGCGCGTTTTCCGCGGTGCCAATGAGATCCTGCGTCCGGGAGTCACGCCCATGGACTATCAGAAACAGGTGATCGAAATCATGGAACGCGAGTTGATAGGGCTGCGGCTTTTCAGCGCCAAGGATGCGCGCGACCAAGGGCCGGACAAAGCGCTGGTGAAGAAATATTTCATGCACGGCACCTCGCACCATCTGGGACTCGACGTCCATGATGTCTGCCCGCCGCACCAACCCTTTGCCGAGGGCATGGTGCTCACCATCGAACCCGGCATCTACATCCGCGAGGAAGGCATCGGCATCCGCACCGAAAACGATGTCATCCTCGGCAAGGACAAGAACACCGATCTGATGGCCGGCATTCCCATCGAGGCCGAGGAGATCGAGGATCTCATGCGCGCAAACTAATCGGGTTGCCCAAAGGGCCGTCAGCAAGAATCCGTCCGATCCGTCCTATACTTTCCATCATCAGTATAAATGCTTGCCCATCCGGCATTCCCTGCTAATTCCTCTGCTATGGCTGTTGAAACCACGCTGATTCTATTCAAACCGGACGCGCTTGAGAAAAACCTGACAGGCAGGGTGCTGGCCCGCTTCCAGGACGCGGGATTTGTCATCCGCGGCATCAAAATGATGCAACTCGACGACGCGATCCTGCGCGAACACTACGCCCACGTCGCCGACAAACCGTTTTTCCCGGCCATCGCCGCCTTCATGCGCCGCAGCCCGGTCATCGCGCTGGTGCTGGAAGGTGAGGACGCCATCGCGCGGGTCCGTGATCTGTTAGGACCCACCGATTCCAAGGCCGCCGCCCCCGGAACCATCCGCGGCGACTTCGGCGAGGACATCATGACCAACGTGTGCCACGCGTCGGACTCGGTTGAAGCCGCCGCCGCCGAGGTGAAACGCTTCTTCGATCCGGGCGAGGTGTTCTAACTGTTTTGGGCAGGGAAACCGCGATCTTCCATCAGGGCAATCCCGTGCGCTTGAAAACACGGGCGGCTCTGGACGGCCTGCTGGCCACCATGGGAAGCCTGTTGCCGCCGGAACGCCTCAATTCCGTGTTGCGCCATCCGGAGACCGCCCGGATCTATCCGAACTCCGCCTGTTACGAGGAGGAAATCCGCTGGAATTTCCACCAACTCATGCCGCGCGGTTGATCCTGAATTCCGAAATAGGAACCACGAATCGCACGAAATATCACGAATGAAGATCGGATTTCCATTGAGTCATGGGTCATCAGTCATGGGTCATTGGTGAAGAAAAAGAAAAGCGCGCAGACTATTTACCAGTGACTAATGACCGCTGACCGCTGACCGTTGACCGCCGCTACAGATGGAGGAAATTATCTAACAACCGTTTGCCATCATGGGTGAGGATCGACTCCGGATGGAACTGGACGCCGTGGACGGGGAATTCCCGGTGGCTGAGGCCCATGATTTCGCCTTCTTCGGTCCATGCGGTGATTTCAAGGCAGTCGGGCAGGGTGTCGCGTTTGACGATGAGCGAGTGGTAACGGGTGGCCTCGAAGGGGTTGGGCAGGCCGGTGAAGACACTTTTGGACGAATGGTGGATGGGTGAGGTCTTGCCGTGCATCAGGCGGTCGGCGAGCACGACATCGCCGCCATAGACCTGGCCGATGGATTGGTGGCCGAGGCAGACGCCGAGGATGGGCGTGGTCGGGCCGAGTTCGCGGATCAACTCTAACGAAATGCCGGCCTCATTGGGCGTGCACGGACCGGGCGAGATGCAGATGCGCGCGGGCTTGAGCGCCCTGACCTCATCGACCGTGATCGCATCATTGCGGAAGATCCTCATCTCCGCCCCGAGTTCGCCGAAGTAT
>CAYWLC010000236.1:0-3945 GCA_964458895.1 uncultured Luteolibacter sp.
GCATCGGCTGGGTGTGGATGTCGAACACCTTGCGCCCGTCCGCCGGATAGAGCGGGCGCGGGGTGATGGAAAAATCCGCGCCGGAGTGCATGTTGAACCACCAGAAGAGCTTGGCACAGGTGAAGCCGGGGATCTCACGGCGCAATTTGTCCCAGAGTTTTTCCCCGCGGACCAGGTGATTGCTTTGTTTCCAGAAGCGCACCTCGGCGGACTCGCGGTCGTACCAGCCGTTGGCGACGATGCCGTGGCGCGCGGGCGAGGTGCCGGTGGTGATGGACGATTGCGCGGTGCAGGTCACGGCGGGAAATGCCGGGCTGTGGGATTGCACGCCGTTCTTGCGCGCGAACGCGGTGAGGCCCGGCAGGTGGGGGCCCAGCAGGGATTCGGTTAGACCGACGACGTTGATTACGGCAAGGCGCATGGGCGATGGGTGGAGTTCACACTGGCATGTTAAGCTCGGCAAACACCATCATCCCGGCCGCCGTTTGCAGCGTGCTCACCACGATCACCTCCACCGTCGTGCCGATCCTGGTCACGGCATGGTTGACGACAATCATCGTGCCATCCGGCAGATAGCCCACCCCTTGGTGCTCCTCCTTGCCGGTGCGGACCAGCGCGAGGCGGAGCCTCTGGCCGACCACCACCGCAGGCTTCAGCGCCTCATCAAGTTCATGGATGTTCAACACGTCCACCCCCTGCAGCTTGGCGACTTTGGCTAGATTCTCATCCACGGTCATCAGGCGCGCGCCTAACAGACGAGTGATCTCGATGATCCGCGAGTTCAAGGAATCCTCCTCCGGCGGACGGTGCGCGTCATGCACCGAGATCTGGATGTCGGGTGCCCGCTGCAGGTTTTGCAGGCAATCCAAGCCGCGTTCCCCGCGCTGGCGCGAACCGTTGGAACCGGCATCCACCATGGTTTGCAGCTCTTCTAACACAAACCGGGGGACAATCAGGCGCCCGTGGAGAAAGCCGGACTCGAGGATGGCCTGCACGCGTCCGTCAATGATCGTTTCCGAGTCGATGACGATCGGTTGGCCGGACGATGCGTCCTGGCGGAAGCGCACATAGGGGATGATGAAGGCAAAATCGTCGCGGTTGCCGCGCAGCGACAAGACCGCCCCAAGGAAGCCGAGGCTTGAGAACAAGGTGACATCGAACGCCAGACGCAACGTATGGATGAGGATCTCGCCGTTTTCCTTGCTTTCGATCTGGTCACGAGACACCAGTTCCAGGAAATTGAAAATCTGCACCCGGGTGAGCAGCCATGCGCACATCAGGCCGACGGCCAGGCCGAAGGTCGCCGTGGAAAACCCGCGCAGGGTGAAGCCCTTCATCAGGGATTCGATCCAAATAAAGATCATGGACACACCGAGTCCGCCCAGAATACCCTTCCACAACTGGACCTCGAACTGGGTCCCTTTGGTGCTCAAGGCCACGGCCACCCCGGCTGCCTCACAAATCAAGAGATAAGTAAGACGCGCGACATTGACGGATGGAGGAGAACGCATAGGGCTGGATCCACCACCAGCTTCTGCAACTTCCTCGCCTGCGGCAAGGCGAAATCCCGACGAACCAAGAGCGAGCCAATTGGGAACGAACGTCCAATGGCCGCATCACATGGGAACCACTGAATCACTGAGAACCTCTGAAAACACTGAACCCTTGGAGGAATAGGCCCCATGGCAAGGGCCTTTGCGGAAATTCCACCGGATTTACGTTCCGTCCTTGCCAAGCGGCGGAAAGCCCGTAGCCTCCCCTTGAGCAGGTTTTTCCAACCTCTGAAGCCTGATTCCGGTCGAGTGCTTGTTGATCCACACCATTCTTTGCGGTGGTGGATTCGACCGGCGGCCAAGGAAACCGGATCCACCTGCCACACGGGCGGCGGCGCAAGCTGGCTTGATCCGACTGATTGGAGTTCCTTTCCGCAAGCCGTTGCGGAGTTCCATCCCGGCAAACATAAGCCGGCAAAGTCGGGTTCATGCCAGTCAGCACGAGGTCCTTTCAGCACCGTCGGGCTTACCCAAGCCCACCGCGCCGGGCCACCCGTAACCACGACCCACATGACACAATGTCAAACGCAACACAACATTCCCGCAATTCGGGAGACAGCCGGCGCCGCCGTACACGCGGCGGTAACAACAACCGTAACAACCAAGGCACTCGCCGTAGTGGGGGTCGCGAAAATCGCGGGTCCCGCGAGGATCATTCATCGGATCGCGCTGAGGAATTCCGCCCCCAGGGGCCACGTCCGCCACGCGGACCCGCTCCGGTCAAACTGAGTTGGTGGCAAAAGCTGCTCAAGGCCATTGGTCTTTACAAGCCGCCCACCGCTCCAGCCCGCCCCGCCCGCAAACCCGACAATCCCAATTCCCCAAACACCGAAACTCGCCCAGCCAAATCCAACACCCGCAACGCCCGCAGCAATGAGGGTGCCCCGGCGGATATAAGTGATGGCCGTCCGCCGAAACGTGACCGTGGCGGTGAGCAACGCACCCGTGGCGGTGACCGCTCCACCGTGGAATCCCCGCGTGTCTATGTCGGCAATCTGTCGTATGACGTGAGCGAACAAGACCTTCAGGAGTTGTTCAAAGGCGTCGGCCCGGTGCGCAACGTGGAGATCGTTTACAACCGCACCACCCACCGCTCGAAGGGTTACGGCTTTGTGGAAATGCTCCACATGGACGAGGCCATGCGGGCCGTGGAGGTGCTACACGACCAACCGTTCATGGGCCGCAAACTCACCGTTTCCGGTGCCAAATCCAAAGGCCATGACGAACGCGAGGAACGCGAGGACCGCCCGGAACGCGAACCCCGCCCGGTCGTCGTCTCACCGATCCCGACCCCGGTCATTGCCGCCGCCGCTGAAAACCCACCTGCAAGTGCTCAGACCGACATCCCAGCGAGCGAACCAGCGGTCGAGGCCACAGCGGCGGCCGTTGAAGATGAACCTACGATAGAAACCATCGTGGAAACCGTCACTTCCCTGGAAGTGGAGGACGTCGCCGCCGAGCCGCGGCAGGGAGAAGCCAAGGGCGAAGCGGTTACTCATTGATATTTCTAACAATCAAGCCCCCTCCCGCCCGGTCATTCCGCGGCGGGAGGCATTATCTGGCAACCCATGATCACGCGACGTTCAGCGGGGTGCGCAGTCTCCATCCATGAAAAAAGCATCCTTGCTTTCCTCATCCTGGCGATCTATCAGAGTCTGAAATCGTTGCGCGCCGCCGCGCCCGATGCCAAGATCATCGTGCTCATCCCCTTCGGCACCAGGATGTCTGGGGCGCGGGTTCAGCCTGGCGGCCAGTCGAGCTTGCGCCCGCCTAACAGATGGATGTGCAGGTGGGGCACCGCTTCTCCGCCGTCGCGTCCGTTGTTGATGACCAGGCGGTAGCCGGAATCCGCCACGCCTTCGCGGCGGGCGATCTCCGCCGCGGTGATCAACAGGTGGCCTAACAGACCTCGGTCATCCTCTCCGGCGAGGCCCACGCGTTTCACGGCCTTGCGCGGCACAATGAGGATATGCGTCGGTGCCTGCGGCGCAATGTCGTGGAAGGCAAGGCATAACTCGTCCTCATACACGATGATGGCGGGGATTTCCTTGTCGCGGATTTTTTCGAAGAGTGATTTTTCGGACATGAGATGTGGGGGGGGGTAGATCAGTCCAGCGCCGAGCGCAGGTCCGCAGCGGCACTGCGTGCGCTAACGGGTGTCTCGGGGACGAAGGTGAAGTCATCTTCCGGTGCCGGTTCTAACAGAGATTTGGCGGCGGGATTGATGACCAGGACGGGGGGTGGCGTGGAAAACGCGGGGGAGGCTGCGGGCAGAATGCCGGCGCCACCGGGAATGCCCGCGCCGGTCGATTGCAGGGCGCGCGGGAGATGGTCGATGGGTTCGAGGTTGGCGATGGTGGCGGCTTCGGGGGCGGCTTTGAGGTCCTCGAAC
>CAYWLC010000237.1:0-3882 GCA_964458895.1 uncultured Luteolibacter sp.
GTGCGCGGGTGTGGGCGGCGCTGATCTGGGTGCGGATGCGGGCCTTGCCCTGCGGGACGACCGGATAGAAAAACCCGACGGCATAGACGCCGTGGTCGAGCAGGGTGGCGGCGAATTTTTGCGAGAGCGCGGCATCACCGAGCATGACCGGGGAGATCGGGTGGTCCCTGCCGCCGATGGTGAAGCCGGTCTGGGCCATGGCCTTGCGGAAATACGCGGTGTTGTCTTTCACGCGGTCGGCGAGTTCGGTGGAGGCCTCGAGCATTTCTAACACCCTGAGCGATGCCGCCACGATGGGCGGCGCGATGGTGTTGGAAAACAAGTATGGCCGCGACCGCTGGCGGAGCAGATCGATGATTTCCTTTTTGCCCGAGGTGTAGCCGCCGGAGGCACCGCCCAGGGCCTTGCCGAGCGTGCCTGTGGTTAGATCGATCCCGCCGAACAGCCCGCAATGCTCGTGGGTGCCGCGGCCGCGGGCGCCGAGGAATCCCGTGGCGTGGCAATCGTCGAAATGCACCATGGCGCGGTATTTCGCGGCGAGCGCGTGGATTTTGTCGAGTTGCGCGATGATGCCGTCCATCGAGAACACGCCGTCGGTGGTGATGAGTTTGAAGCGCGCGCCCGCGGCATCAGCCTCCCTGAGTTTTTCCTCAAGGTCGGCCATGTCGTTGTTCTGATAGCGGAAGCGCATGGCCTTGCACAGCCGCACGCCGTCGATGATCGAGGCATGGTTGAGCGAGTCGGAGATGACGGCGTCCGCCTCGTCTAACAAAACTTCGAAGAGTCCGCCGTTGGCATCGAAGCAGGATGGGAAAAGGATGGTGTCCTCGGTGCCGAGGAAGTCCGAGATTTTGGCCTCGAGTTGTTTGTGGAGCGTCTGGGTTCCGCAGATGAAGCGCACCGAGGCCATGCCGTAGCCCCAGCGGTCGAGCGCGGCCCGCGCGGCGGCGACCACCACCGGATGGTCGGCGAGCCCGAGGTAGTTGTTGGCGCAGAGGTTGATCACGCGGTGCCCGTCCCCGAGCCGGACCGTGGAGTTTTGGGGAGAGTCGATGAGGCGCTCGTGTTTGCAGAGGCCGGCGGAGTCGATATCCGCGAGGGTGGAGCGCAGGGAATCCAGCAGGTTTTCAGTAATCATGGCGGGCCAAGCATGCACGACCCGCCCGGATTTGGAAAACGCGAATGTTCACGAATAAGAAAAGGGCGGATGCTCTATCATCCGTGTCAACCCGTAGTCTCAACATTTGTTATAAGAGTTCATGGGACGCAGGTGGAGTCCCTCGATCGCGGATGGATTCTTCCAATTTCGATACCGGATAGAAGACCATTCGTTTGCCGCTTTTCTGTTGATCCAGTAATCCTTCATCCACCAAACCTAGCAAATCCCTTCTTGCGGTATCGTAGGCGGTATCGTGGCTTCGCTGATGACCTTCCACTGTGTAGAAGGCTCCGGGATGACGCAGGGCATGCCCTACCAAAGCCTGCTGGCGGAGATTCAGATGTCTCCAGTTGCGTAACATTTTCCCGTTTTCACGAACCTCCTTGGTCTTGCGAGATATGTAATCATGCAATTTGTCGATGGCCTTTCGAATCACGTCGGACTGGTGGAGCAAAAAATAAGTCAGATCATTCTCATCCGTCTCGGCATGAAGAAATGCCCTGTAGTATTTCACGGGGGCTCGCTTCAATATGTCCGAGATCGAGACGTATTCGAAAAGCCAGTAGTCGGCACGAAGCATGGCCCAATAGAACAAGGCGCGGGCCGTCCGACCGTTGCCGTCGACAAACGGGTGTTCGTATGCCAGCCAAAAATGCAGGATCATCGCTCGAACCGCAGGATGTATAAAGGGTTCCAAAGGTTCGCCGTTGGCAAAAGCGCACATGCTCTCCATTCGTTTCGGAAGTTCAGCGGCCCTAGGCGGCAAGTGCATGATCTCGCCCGCGTCATCCTCCACTGTGATCAATTCGTCGGGACGGCGAAGCCTCCCGGCGGCATCGCCATTATCGAGCGTGTCTTCGGTCACCATCCGGTGTAGCTCCAACACCATCTCCAGCGTGAGGGGTTGGTTCTTCAATTCCCGGATTCTCCTCATGGTCCGGAAGTTGTTCAAGATCATCTGTTCGCTCTTGTCGCGGGGTGGTCTTCCGGTGCGCAGCATTTCCTTGGCCACCTCGCGGGTCGTGACCGCACCTTCAAGCTGGCTGGAGGTAATTGCCTCCTCCATCAGCGAGCGGATCAGGTATTGGTCGCGGGTATCGGGATTGATCACCGGTTCAAGAACGCCGATCCGCCCCCCGGCCCCTAGGTCGATCTCGTGGAGTTGGCGGGCGATCTCATCTGGGACTGAGAAGCGAAAGGGTTCCCCATTGCGGTCAAGAAGTGGCAACAGCTTCATGGAGGCAAGACGTTTCAGCTTCAGCCCACACCACCATTCTTCCTGGGTCATCCCCTCTGGTGGAGCGCGGTGCTTCAATTCATCCCAGTGACGGTAATCGTCTGGCACCTTCATCATCAGGGCGCGATGACGCCCGTCATCATTGAGCTTCATGTAGATCTCATGCAATTGTGGTGCCGTTTCTGGAATTTTCATGGCTTTTATCGATTGCTACCGATTGATGTGAAATTGGTAGCAAGATTGGGCTCGCTTGCAAGCTTATTACCAAAATCGAAGCAATTGGTAGAAACGGGTAGTATTGTAACCCACACAACCTCAGTCGCTAATCATGATTTCACCGTCTTGCGGATCATTGCGAAATGACGATCCCGTTCGAGCAATTCGACCGCGTGGCGTGTCGCGCAGGCGAAAACCAGCACATCGCCGAAGGGCACGTTGATTCCGGCCTGCAAGCAGGCGCGTGCGATCTTTGCAGCCTCGGCCCAGCAAGCGTCATCGAATTCAAGCCAGTGACTCACCTCCCGCCAGCCCTTCAGGTTTTCCTCCTCACGTGGTCCTCTGGCTCCCTGGTGGAGTTTCACCCACACCGGCCATGTCATCGCCGTGCGTCCGGCGCGCAGCAGTGCTGCCACCTCCGCCTTCAACGACTCGTCACCGGTCTTGCGGGAAACTTCCACCCACACCGAACTGTCGAGGAGGATCGTGGAGTTCATGATTTGCGGCCTCCGGCTTCTCTCAAAGCGATCTCTTCACGGTCACCTGCCTCGATCTCGTCATTGCTCGCGAAATCCAGTGTGCCGAAGTTCGCCACCAGATCTTGGACCCGTTGCTGGCGGTTATAACCCTCCAAGGCCTTCACCACCGCCTCCCGCTTCGTCTTCGCCCCGGTGAACCGCATGGCATCCGCCAAAGCCGCATCGGGAATATCAATTGTGGTCTTCATGGATTCCAAATACACCAAAAATTGGAATCCCGCAAGGTATAAATCGGTAAACCGCCGCTGATCTAACGGCCTTCCGCGATGCGTTCGGCCAGCATTTCGGGCAGGCCTGCGGCAAGAATCTTGTCCTGGGTCTTGGACAGGGCGTATTCGACACGCCGGAACACGACGAGCCCGTGCTCGATGTCGTAGATGGCATAACACGCGCGCCAGTCGCCATCGCGCGGTTGGCCGACCGAGCCGACGTTGATGAAATATTTTGCGCCCGCCTCGATGACCACCGACTCGGCGGGCACTTCCTGGACGCGGTCGGTCTTGACGTAGATGCGCGGCACGTGGGTGTGGCCGTGGAAACAAATCTGGGTGAACTGATAGGAGAAATTCGACATCGCGTCGAAGCGGTTGGTGACGTAGTTCCAGTTGGACGGTTGGTCGAGCGTGCTGTGCACCACGGTGAAGTCCGAGACCTGGCGGACCATTCGCAGGCGGCTGAGCCATTTTTGCTGCTCGGCGGAGAGTTGCTGGCGCGTCCATTCGAGGGCGGCG
>CAYWLC010000238.1:0-3850 GCA_964458895.1 uncultured Luteolibacter sp.
GCCACGGCGCCAAAATGCTCTTCGCCTGGGCCTCGGGCACCATCCCCAAAGTCACCCTCATCTGCCGCAAGGCTTACGGCGGCGCCTACATCGCCATGTGCCCAACCGACCTCGGCGCGGACTTCGTCTTCGCATGGCCCACCGCGGAAATCGCCGTCATGGGTGCCCAGGGCGCGATGAAAGTCCTCTACAAAAAGGAACTCGAGGAAGCCAAGGACCCGGAGGCCCTCGAACAGGAACTCCGCCGCGCCTATTCGGAGAAATTCGCATCCCCCTATCAGGCCGCCAGCAACGGCATGATCACCGATGTCATCGACCCCGCAGTCTCGCGCAGCACCCTCGCCCTCGCCTTCCGCGGCATCATGGGCAAACACGAAAGCCGCCCACCCAAAAAACACGGCAACATCCCGCTCTAACACACCATGCATCTTCTTCCCTTCCTGGCCCAGTCGGAATGCTCCGGAGGCTCCGCGCTCGATTGGATGCTGCGCGCCATCGGCGTCGCCGCCATCGTTTGGGCTTTCTTCAATGGCCTCAGATCGCTGCTCGTGAAAAAAACCGCCGCTGCGGCACCCACTCCCGTGACGGTCAACCCGCACCCCATCCCCGCCGCTTCCATCGAGCAGGACATCCCGCCGGAAATCGTCGTCGCCATCGCCGCCGCCGTCCATTTCGTCAGCACCCGCTCCCACCGCATCATCTCGATGAAACGAGTCGATCCCGCATGGGAAAAATCCGGCCGCCAATCCGTTCTCACATCCCACAGAATCCGCTAACACCGCAATACCATGGAACATCTCCGCATCACCGTCGATGGAAAAACCTACGACGTCATCGTCGAAAGCTCCGGCTCGCCCGCAGCCGCAGCCCAAACATCCCCACAATCTGTTAGAGCGGCCGCAGCCGCCACCCCGGCTCCCAGACCCGCCCCGGCACCGGTCGCCATAGTCGGCTCCGGTGAAGTGCCCAGCCCGCTTGCCGGCATCGTCAAGATCGTGCACGTCGCAGAGGGTGCGGCCATCAACGAAGGCGATCTCATTATCACCCTGGAGGCCATGAAAATGTATACCCCCATCACCGCTCCACGCGGTGGCACCGTCTCATCGATCAAGGTCAAGGAAGGCGACGCCGTCGATGAAGGACAAGCCCTCTTCACCCTCGCCTGAGCCTGCTTCCCCACTTCTGAAATCCGGTCCCCATCTCCTCGACGGACCCTCCCCTTCCGACTCCGCCTCGTTTTCCGCATGAAAAGTCCATTCCCCATTCTCACCGCCGAAGAAGCCGCCGCCTTCGTCAATCATGACGAGGTCATCGGATTCAGCGGCTTCACCGCCGCCGGTGCGGCCAAGGTCATCCCCACAGCCATCGCCGCAAAAGCCATTGTCGAACACGACGCCGGACGCCCCTTCAAAATCGGCGTCATCACAGGTGCCTCCACCGGGCCCTCGCTCGATGGCGCCCTCGCCAAAGCGGATGCCATCAAGTTCCGAACCCCCTATCAGTCCGACAAGGATCTGCGCGCCAGCATCAACGCCGGTAAAACGCATTTCTTTGACATGCACCTATCCCTGCTGCCGCAATACGTCCGCTACGGATTCCTCGGGGAACTCGATTGGGCCGTTGTCGAGGCCGCCGATGTCTCGGTGGATGGCAAGATCCTTCTAACAACCAGCGTCGGTGCCGCCCCCACCTTCCTCTCCAAGGCGAAAAAAATCCTCATAGAGATCAACAGCCGCCACCCGAAGGAACTGCTCGGTTTCCACGACATCTACGAACCGCAATCCCCGCCCCACCGCCGCCCCATCCCCATCTGCAACGCGGAGGACCGCATCGGAACCCAACGCGTCTGGGTCGATCCCAAAAAAATCATGGGCATCGTGATGTCTAACAGGGAAGACGAGGTCAAGGAGTTCACCCCCGTCACCGAAATCACCACCCGCATCGGCCGCCATGTCGCGGAATTCCTCGCCGCAGAACTCAGAAACGGGCACATCCCCAAGGGCTTCCTGCCCATCCAGTCGGGCGTGGGCAACGCCGCCAACGCGGTGCTTGGCGCCATGGGCGAACACCCGGAAATCCCGCGCTTCCAAATGTACACGGAAGTCATCCAGGATTCGGTCGTCAAGCTCATCCAACAGGACCGCTGCTCGTTTGTCAGCGGGGTCTCTCTCACTCTAACCAACCCGGTGCTCCAGAGTTTGTATGACAACCTCGAAAATTTCCGCGGCCGCATGCTGCTGCGCCCGCAGGAAATCGCCAACAACCCGGAAATCGTCCGCCGCATCGGCATCGTCTCTATCAACACCGCCCTCGAGGCCGATATCTTCGGCAATATCAACAGCACCCATGTGTTAGGTCAGAAAATGATGAACGGCATCGGCGGCTCGGGCGACTTCACCCGCAACGCCTACATCTCGATCTTCACCTGCCCGTCAACCGCCAAGGACGGCAATATCTCGGCCATCGTGCCGATGTGCTCCCACATGGACCACAGCGAACACTCGGTGCAGGTGCTCGTCACCGAACACGGCGTCGCAGACCTCCGCGGCAAGG
The DNA here is from genome assembly GCA_964458895.1 of uncultured Luteolibacter sp. GTDB lineage: Bacteria > Verrucomicrobiota > Verrucomicrobiia > Verrucomicrobiales > Akkermansiaceae > Luteolibacter. Next base: position 2,554 of record CAYWLC010000238.1, read on the forward strand.
ACCCGCGCGAACGCGCCGCCACGATCATCAGCAACTGCGTCGATCCCTCGTATCGCGACCTCCTCAGAACTTACTTCAAGCTGACCGAAAACGGCCACACGCCGCAAACGTTCCGCTCGGCCTTCGCTTTCCATGAAACATTCCTGGAAACCGGCGACATGCGCCTCACGAAGTATTGATCCCAATCTGAAGTTTCACATCTCAAATTTCAGATCTCAAATCTCAAATTTTCCACTTATGAGCAACTCATCCCCTGCGGACCATCTTCTAACAGAATTCCCCGAGCATACCTACGAACAATGGCACGCCGCTGCGGAGGCCCTGCTCAAGGGCGCTTCCTTCGAGAGCCGCCTCGTCAGCAAGACCTACGAAGACATCACCATCCAGCCGATCTACCGGCGTGAGGACATCGCCAACCTGGAACACCGGAAGGATTTCCCGGGAGCAGGGTCGCTCGTCCGCGGCAGTCAGCCGGTGGGTTTTCTCCAATCCGGTTGGGAGGTCTCACAGGAAATCAAGGCCGCCACCCCGGTCGCGCTCAACTCGCTCGCCCACGACGGCCTCAACGGCGGCCAGAGCGAACTGAACATCGTCGTCGGCTGTGGCCAGGACGAATGCTGCCGCGGCGGCGTGGCGCTCAATACCGCCGCTGATGTGAAAGCCGCGCTGGCGGGTGTCACCGTGGATGCCGTTTCCACCTACTGGCAAACCGGCCCCTCCAGCGTGCCGGTGGCCGCACTGGTGTTAGCCGCCGCCGATCAACTCGGCATCCCCGCCGCCAGCCTACGCGGCGGCTTCGAAAACGATCCCTTTGGCGAACTCGTCACCAAAGGCACACTCCGTCAACCACTCACACTGCGGTTCGATCACATGGCCTCCCTAACAAGCTACGCCGCGCAACACGCGCCGCAGCTGCGCACCATCGCGATCAAGGGGGATGTCTATCACAACGCCGGCGCATCCGCCACCCAGGAACTCGCTTATGTCATCGCCACCCTCGTCGCTTATGTCGAGGAAATGAAAACCCGCGGACTGGCACCCGCCGATGTCCTGCCGCGCGTCCGCATCCGCCTCGCCGTGGGATCGGACTACTTCATGGAAATCGCCAAAATCCGCGCCGCTCGCTGGCTTTGGAGCAAGGTGGCCGCCGCCTATGGGGTGGAAAACGCCCCGGTCCACATCCATGCCAGCACCTCGCGCTGGAACAAAACCACCTACGACGCCCACACCAACATGCTGCGCGTCACCTCGGAAGCCTTCGCCGCAGTCGTCGCTGGCGTGGACAGCCTGCACATCG
>CAYWLC010000239.1:0-3833 GCA_964458895.1 uncultured Luteolibacter sp.
GATGACCACGGCGGCGGCGTGGGGGACGGCGGCGATCGAGCCGTAGGCGCCGAACTGGCCGATGATCTGGGCGAAGGTGTTGACCGCCTCGACCGGCTTGATATAGCTGAGGGTCATGACGTAGGAAATCACGGCGTCGCCTTCGGGCAGGGGGTCGTCGTCCTTGAAGATTTCCAGGCCGATGCCGGGCGGGCGGATGCCGCCGGTGGCGAGTGTTAGAACATCGAGTTTGGGGTCGTTCGGGTGGGGGACAAAGACGAAGTTTTCGATGGTGGCGGCTTTTCTGAGGAGTTCGGCGGCTTCGGCGAAGGTGAGAGGGTCCTTGGGGCTGGCTTCCTGGACGAAGGAGAACTCGGCGGTGGAGGCGGCATTGGAAACGATCACGCGGCGGCCGGTGTATCTGCGATAGAGGGTGGCAAGGCCATTGCCGTTGAGTTTCGGTTCGATGATGGCTTCTTCGATTTTGTTCTCACCGAGAGGAATGCCGGGTTTGATCGCGGGCATGCCGGTGGTGGGGATATCGGACGCAGGTGCGCCAGCCGCGGGAACCCCTGGAGCTCCGGGGATGGGAACGCCGGGTGGTGGGTTGCCTGGTGTGCCGGGGTTCGGCGTGGGAACGGGCTGGGCGGTTAGGGAAACCGCACTGAGCACGAAGAGGAGGATTAAACGAAGGAAGGACATGGAGAAATTGGGTGATGGCGGATAGGTTAGAGACGAGGGATTAACGGCGGCTTCTGCGATCCCCGCCGCCGCGTTGTTGCATGGATTGAGGTTGTTGCATGCCCGGCTGTCCGGGTTGTCCGCCGGTGGTTGGAGGGACGACGCGCGGACGCGGTTGGCGAGGTTGCTGTTGCCCGGGCTGTGGGACGGGTTGGGTCTGCGGCATGGGTTGTGGAGGGCGTGCGGCCGCCACATTGGCCGGTGCGGCGGGGGCCAGTGTTAGAAGTTTTTCATCGAACGCAACGCTGCCCTTCATCGAACCGGAGGACAGGCGGACGATAGTGGCCAGAGGGTTGCCTTCCTTGCGCTCGACACCGAGGATTTTAAAATCGTGTTTCGGGTCGATGGCATTGGGGTCCAGGGTGATTCGATCCTCGGGTTTTTTCTTATTGAACAAGGTGACGCGGTAGCCGCCGTTGACTGGCGAGATTCCGCCGAGGGCGTAGTCTTCGAGCGGGTTGACGATAGGGCCCGATTCGACGGGGGGTTTGGAGGTGAACGGGGAATTCATCCAGAGATTGGTGTATTTCGAAATGGCCGCTTTTTGGGGCTGCACCGCAGCGGAGACGCCGGCTAGAACCAGAACCATCAGAAGAATGCGGGATGTGGTTTTCATGGCAGTGGATGGACGGGATTCAGGAGTGGGTCAGTTGGAAATCGGCAAGGGAACGAAACATTGCTCGATGGTGGCAGTGCAGTCGATCTTGGTGTCGTCCTGGGTGTTAGGTGCCATGCGGATCCGGGAGGCGATCCGCAATTGATCGGGCATGTTGAGGCGGTCGAACCAGCGATAGAGAGCTTCTTCGGTGCCGGTCACGGTGAACTCAAACTTGGCGCGATGGTAGTGCAAGCCTGCTTTGGCTTCACTGGGCAGGGGTTTTTGGGATTTGATGGTGAGACCTGCGGACTTGGCCTCATTGTCGCAGAGCAGTTGGAGTTTGGTCTGAACGTCCTGGTTGGCGGCGGGTTCGGGTTCGTGTTGGGCGATCCAGTCCATTTCATCGGCGACTTGGTCGCGGCTGGCACTGATTTTTTCGGCGGTTTCGAGTTTGACGCGTGCGGCGTCCAAGCCGCTTTTCATGAGGATGTTTTTGTTTTTCGCGTAATTGAAGGCGAGGAAATTGATCACAAGGAACCCGGCAGCGGCGAAGAAGATCAGGAGTTTTCTTTCACGTGGTGACATGGGTTGGGACTAGAGATTTGGGATTTGAGATTTTGCGGGTGGGCGTGCAGAAGGAATGCTGCGGAGCGGGGGATTTGTCGGTCAGGGTTGGGATTCGGGATTGGGCAGAGCAGCGGTGAAGACGAATTCCCAGCCGCGAGTGGATTGGTTGGGTTCCGGGGTTTGCCAGGTTAGACTCGCGAGGGCGTTGTTTTTTTGCAGTCTGAGGCTGAAGGTATTGACGGCTTCAAGTTTGGGGGCTTCGCCGATGAGCTTGACTTCTGTGGCGCTGACATCGGCGGTTTTGAGGCGCAGGCCGCTGTTGGGTGGGATGCAGGCGGCGATGCGGTTGAGGATATCCACCGGTGAGTTGTTGAGGTCGATGATGAGGGAGAGTTCCTCCCATTTGGCGACGTGGAGGGCGTATTCCTCTCCGTCGGGGGCCACGGCATGGGCGCGGGCAACGAGGCGTTGGGTTTCGGCTGAGGATTTCCACAACCCGTAGGCAAACCAACCGATGATGCCTAGGTAGACGGCGATGGCGGCGGCGACTCCGAGGGTGATGTTGAACTTGCGTTTTGCGGCGCGGCGCGCGGCGCGGACGTCGGCGGGAAGCAGTTTGCTGAGGGGCGCCGGCAAGACCGGGGCCGGTCGTGGGGCGACTTCGACGTGGGCGCTGAAAGTGGCGGCAAAGGCGGCTGGGTTGAGGGCTTCGTCGTTGCTCCACACCAGGATGCGGGCGGGTTTCACCTCGAGTCCCTGCATGGACAACTGCATCAACGAAAGTCGGATTTCTCGTGCCAGCGCTTCGGTCGGTTGATCGTCATCAACGGAAGTCGCCTGGCAAAAGACCAGATTTCCCTGCCGGAAAAGGGCGAAAACCCAGCGCCCGAATTCCTTCCAGATGGCCAGAGCGTCGTCCGCGAGGGGAAACGCGCGCGCGGAGATGTCAAAGCCCTTGGGACTGCTGGCAGGCAGTTCACCCTCTGCGGGCGTGCGCAGGAAGACCGCCACAAGCGTGGTGTTTTCCGTTTCGCGGGCGATCACGAAGAGGTCCGTGAGTTGGCCCGCCATGGGATCGGGTCGGAGGCCGAGACGCTCGGCGTGGAGGGCTGCCAGATCAGGAAAAAGCGCGTCATCCTCACTGTTGACCCGCATGGCCACCGCCGTGAGCGATTTCACCGGAAAGAACATCGTCAGATCCCCTGCGGGCATCTCAGCGATGTCGCCCGCGCGGGGGATGGCCGTGGCGGTATGCAGCGTGAAACCGCCGTCACTCGGGCTGGTCCAAATTTCCCACCCGGATTCACCGGGGACGAGGAGGACATGTTCGGTGGTTTTGCTCACGGGATGATTTCTTCGGTGCGTTCGAGGAGAGCCGGTTTGCCGGTGCGGTTGCGGACGATGACGGTGATTTTGCGTTTGACGCCCTCGGCATAACCGATGCTCTCGATCCGGGTGGTGGTGTCGTTGATGGTGAACCGTTTGGCGAGATCGGGGCGACTCTTGCTGTTGATTCCCAAAAGATCAAGCGCGGAGGAAACATCTTTGAATGGAACATCATCCAGTGTGTCGCGGACCCCATCGGGACCCCGCACGGTCTGTGGAATGATCTGGGCTTGTTCCACCGAGCACTCGGCTGCCGCGGCGATCAATTCAGGAGGGGCTTCGTTCAGATCGAGCGCCCCGCTGCTCCATACGGTGAACCACTCGCGCCAATCCGGGCGCGCGGCCTCCACCAGGTCCATGCCGCGCACAAGCCGCATTTCATTGAGGTGGTAAAACGGGCGGTTGAAGGGTTGGTTCATGCACCCGGCCGCCTCGTATTGTTTGATCTCCGCACCGTTGAGGGAAACCTCCTCATCGCCATCCACCCAGTCGGTTAGAGCATCCACGACGGCTTGCGCGTCCTTAGATTCAACCCCCCAACTGTTGAATATCGCGCCGAGCA
>CAYWLC010000240.1:0-3727 GCA_964458895.1 uncultured Luteolibacter sp.
ACCGTTTCCTCCCGCACGTCGTCGAGCCATCCGCCGGCTGCGACAGGACCGTGCTCGCCCTCATCTGCGAGGCCTTCGACGAGGAAATTCTAACCGACGACAAGGGCAAGGAGGACCTCCGCACCGTGCTGCGCTTCAAACCGACCATGGCCCCCGTCAAGGTGGGCATCTTCCCGCTGCTCAAGAAAAACGAAGAACAGGTGCGCATCGCCCATGACATCCGGAAATCCCTCCAAAAATGGATGAGCGTCTTCTACGACGACGGCGGTGCCGTGGGCCGCCGCTACCGCCGCCAGGACGAGGTCGGCACACCTTATTGCGTCACCGTTGATTTCGATACGCTCGGCGAAAACGGCGATGACCTGAAAAACACCGTCACCATCCGCCACCGCGATTCCATGCAACAGGAACGCATCAAAATCGACGCCCTCCTGCCATGGTTGTTAGAGCGGGTGCGCTGAGGATCGGGCGGCGTGCGGCAGGAACCTGAACACGTTAGAACCCTCATGAGCTATTTTTGGATATTCCTGGGCAGTGGAATGGGTGGCGTGGCGCGGTTTGCGGCGTCAGGGATTGCCGCCCGCCAATTCGGCGAGAGCTTTCCGTGGGGCACCCTGTGGGTCAATGTGACGGGATCGCTTTTGATCGGCTTTTTCGCCACCGCCAGCGGCACGGACGGGCGCTGGCTTGTGTCACCGACCACCCGCCAGTTCGTGATGATTGGCATGTGTGGGGGTTACACCACGTTTTCGTCGTTCAGCCTTGAAACCCTCGGCTTGGCACGAGAGGGTGATTGGTTCAAAGCGGGAGGAAACGCACTCCTGTCATTCGTCCTCTGCATGCTGGCGGTCTGGCTGGGCCACATGCTTGCCGTCCAACTCAATTCGATGAAAGGAAACTAACATGCAAATCCCTCGTGATGCCATTTTGTTGCGCATATTCATCGGCGAAAGCGACCGCTGGCATCATCAGCCGCTCTACGAAGCCCTGGTGATGAAAGCGCGCGAAATGCACCTGGCCGGTGCCACGGTGCTGCGCGGGCCGATGGGTTTCGGCAAATCCAGCCGCATGCACACCGCGAAAATCCTGCGGCTCTCAATGGATTTGCCGCTGGTCATCGAAATCGTCGACAGCGAGGAAAAAATCAATTCGTTCCTGCCAGTGCTCGATGAAATGATGAACGGCGGTCTGGTCACACTGGAAAAGGCGCGGGTCATTGACTATCGCGCCAATGAAAACCCGCCCGCGAAAAACTGATCCAGGCGCGCTCGTTGCTGCGGCGTCCCGCCTCCAAGCTTTCCTATCGCAACTTGCCGGTCTTCCCCGTGCGCTCGGAGTTCCGCGTTCACGCGGGCTTTCCTGTTAGAGCCGGACCTATGCGCAGCCACGCCTTCTCCCACGCTTGGTGCAGCCGGGACGACCGCACGTCCTGACAGCCGGGACGGCTGTCTTCCGTTCCAACGCTAGGAAAAGATTCCCCGAAGAGCATTTCATTTTGGGTGATGTTTGCTCAATTGATCCTAGGATCCGCGGTTGGGACTGCGGATTCTAGAGGTTATTTGTTATAAGTTATCCTCCCGACTAACTTGACTGTTACAGGCGGCGGGCAGCATGCCCGCGCCACGTGGCCCGGGCATTCTGCCCGGAGTCCCCATGCAAAAGTTACTCCAGATTCCACACCCAGCGCCACGCCGGGTTCTGGTGCTAGATCAATCAGTGGTTTCCATCTTCCTATTCAGGGTTATTGGTTATAAGTGTATTGAGCTTCTTCCTTCCAAGCACAATGGCTCACCAGTTGGGTGATGTTTCCATGGCAGGCAAACAGCCAGTGTATAGTCATAAAATACTAATAACCAATAACAAATAACCCATAACTCCTAAAATCCGCAGATTTATCTGCCGATTTTAGGATGACTGCGTTGAGAACCGGTCCGTATCCTCTCAATCCTGTTCGCTGCTTTCCTCATTCAAAATTCTTCCCTTGGCGAGCTTGACGCTTGGCGTGATTCCTTCTCTTGGCGGTGAATTCCTTCTTGCCTGTCTTTAACGGGAGAAGACCGCGTGAACGCGGAACTCCCAGCGCCCGGGTTTTCGCCCGAATATTCCATCTTCGGCACACTCGCGATTTTACTCAATGATTGAGCAATTTTACTCAATCATCGTGCAAATCTTGACAACCGGGGTGATTTGGGCGAGACATGGCCATGGATTTTGAACGGGACATCGTGGGAGCATTGGTCACGGGATTGCGGGAAACGCCGCAATTTCTGCAAATCGTCATCGGGCCGAGGCAGGTTGGAAAGACCACGGCGGTAAGGCAGGCTGCCGAGCGCTTGGACTGGCCCGGAGTGGTGGCCTCGGCAGATGAACCCCTGCCACCGGGAGCGGAGTGGGTCGAGAGCCAATGGCGCTTGGCACGAGTCAAGGAAGCGGCAAGTCAGGGGCCGGTGTTGTTGGTGTTGGATGAAATCCAGAAAGTGGCGGGATGGTCGGAGGTGGTCAAACGCCTGTGGGACGAGGAACAGGCCAGAAAGGGACGGATCCGTGTGGTCCTGTTGGGGTCTTCCGCCCTGCAACTTCATCAGGGCATGACGGAAAGTCTCGCTGGGCGGTATTTCCTCCACCGCTGCATGCACTGGACGTGGCCCGAATGTGAAAAGGCCTTTGGCTGGTCGCTGGAGGATTGGATGGTGTTTGGGGGTTACCCCGGTGCCGCACCCTTGGCGCATGACGAATCGCTGTGGCGGCGCTACGTCACGGATTCGCTGGTGGAGGCGGTATTGGCACGGGATGTGATGACCGGTCACCGGATCGCCAAGCCGGTCTTGTTGCGGCATTTGTTCGCGCTTGCCTGTGCCTATCCGGCCCAGGTCATTTCCTATAACAAGATGCTCGGGCAACTGGTGGACGCCGGAAACACAACCACCTTGGCTGGCTATGTCGAGGCCCTGCAAACCGCCTTTCTGCTCTCCGGCTTGCAGACTTGGTCGGGCAGCACGGTGAAGCAGCGCGCCAGCAGTCCGAAACTGGTGTTGTGGAACAATGCCCTGATCCACGCGATGTCCCGGCGCACCCGGCAGGATGTCCAGGCAGACGCCACCTGGCGCGGACGTCTGGTGGAAAACGCGGTGGGTGCGCACTTGCTGTGTCATCTGCCATCGCTGGGGTATTCCGTCCATTACTGGCGTGATGGCAACGCCGAGGTGGATTTCGTCGTAGCGAGGCCGGGGCGGCTCTGGGCACTGGAGGTCAAGTCGGGGCGTGGCGGCAAAACCCCGGGATTGCCCGCCTTTCGCAAACGTTTTCCCGCTGCCAAGGTGCTAATGATCGGTGGCGGCGGCGTACCTCTGGAGGAGTTTTTCAAAATCTCGCCCGCCGTTTGGTTTGATTCCGAATGAACGCCGTGTCTCTACTCCCGCCCCGCTCGGAAGTGCGCCCCACACAACAATGACTCTTTGCGGCAAAAGACAGTTGCGGGGAAAAGTCTAATAAAACACAGGAACAGACTGCACAAGGATAGCCGAAGCATGGAGTGCGGTGGCAGAGTGATGAGGAACCAGAGGATCCCGACCTGAAGAAAGAGTCCGATAACTTGCATTTTTCTAGCAACGTTAAAAGGTAGGCGCGCCGCAGGCGTTGCCTACCCTGTCTTGTTGGCCTTCTTTTTGGTTTGTTTGGTCTTGTCGCGCTCAAGATGCTCTCCAATCCAAACCTTGATGAGGGATTG
>CAYWLC010000241.1:0-2782 GCA_964458895.1 uncultured Luteolibacter sp.
ACATCCCGCCAGGCCCTAACAGCCCGGTGGGCGTCATCTGGAACGGCCTGAGCAAGCCGGGCATCGGCATGCACGGCACGCCGAACCCCGAAACCATCGGCCGCGCCCGCAGCCACGGCTGCATCCGCCTCGCCAATTGGGATGCCATCCGCCTGCCCGACCTGATCCGCCCCGGAACGACCGTCGAGATTCGATAAAGATTCAAGACTTCCCCAGTGAAACAACTCGTGCTGTCGGCCATCCTAGCCCTCGGAGCATATGGTCTCTACGAGGTCGCCGCCCCCGGCCCGCTGGTCCGGTGCCTCAAGGCATATCTCGATCTAACAAAAGACACGTCACCCGTGGTTGCCCGTGTATGCGGACACGCCATCACCCGCAGCCAGCTCGAACGCGCCCTGCGCGAACAACTGTGGCTCGATGGGAAATCCATCGAATCCATCACGCCGGAAAACCGGAATGGCGCCCGCGCCGCCGCGCTCGATGCATTGATCGATCACGAGTTGTTGCGCGCGAAATGCGACGCGGGGGCCGGACAATTCACGGTGACCGCCGCGGAAATCGACAAGCGCATGCAAACATTCTCCAGCGGATTTGAAACGGATGACGCCATGAAACATGCCATGCAAGCCCAGGGAATCCCCACCCTGCGCGAGCTCCGCGCCCGCCTCGCCGCACACCTCCAACAGGAAAAATATGTCGAATCGCGTATCGGCCCGCTGGCCGCAGTGACCGATGCCGAGGCACGCCAATGGTTCGATGAAAACAAAAAACAACTCGTGGATCCCGAACGCGTCAGGGTCCGCCATGTTTTTATCGCCACGCTCGAACATCCGTCGGAAGAAGCCAAGGCACGACTTGACGCCGCGCTCGCCGACCTAACAGAAAAACGCGTGGACTTCGCCACCCTCGCTCAAGAAATCAGTGAAGACCCCGCCACGCAGAACAATGGTGGCGACCTCGGTTGGATGACCCGCAAACGCCTGTCCGACACATTCGCATCGACGGTTTTCTCGCTGCCCCTCGATCATCCTGCGCTCGTCCACACCAAACTCGGCTGGCATCTCGTCGAAGTCACCGCCCGCAAACCCGCCGAGGCGCGGTCCTTCGACAACGCCAAACCCGAAATCCTAGCCGCCCTTGAAGCCATCAAACGCCACCAGGCCGCAGGGCAATTCCGCAAGGCCCTGCGCAAGTTCGAGTCCGCCCATATCGAAATCTATCAGGACAAAACCGGTGAGTGACCGCAACCACAGGCCGGGACCGGATTTGTCTGATCAAACGGTCTCATCCTGATTTTTTCCGGGTTTCCCAGCTTGCAATTCCTGCATTCCCTGCAAAGACTCGGGGCGAGCATGGGGCCGGAACCCGGACATGTGCCACACGTCAATACCATCATGAAACCGCATCATTCTCCTGCTTTGCTCATGGCCGCCGCCCTGACCCTGGGGTTCCATGCCTCCGCTCAGGACCCGGAGCCAAGCCCCGCGCCGGTTCCAACTCCCGCACCCGCTCCGCCCCAGGCGATGCGTCGGCCGCCCATGCCCAGCGGCCCCATCGAGGTCAACGGCATCGCCGCCAAAGTCAATGGGCGCGTCATCACCAAAAACCAGGTTTCATTCCTGTTGGCACCGCTTTATGCCCAGCTTGCCGCGCAATTCCCGCGCCGCGGACCCAATACCCAGTTTGAGGTGAAATTCAACGAGGCCAAAGCCAAGGTGCTTCAGGAACTGGTCGACCGCCAGATCATCCTGGATGAGTTCAAGGTCATTGGCGCGTCCATCAAACCCCACATCATTGACGAGGAGGTCAAACGCCAGCGGCAGGAACTCTTCAACGGCAATGAACTCAAGTTCCGCGAGGAACTCAAACGCAACCGCCTCACCATGGAAGGATACCGCGAGATGACCCGTGAGAAAATGGTCGTGCAGGCGATGCGCGCCCAACAGTTCTCCGACGCCCCGCCGCCACTGCCTAACGAAATCGAAAAGGAATACAGCGAGATCAAACTCACGCTGCGCGATTTCAGCAAGGACGTGTGCACCTTCCAGAAAATCTTCATCCCCGCGTCCGATCCGCAAAACCCCGCCAATTCTCCGGAAGCCCAGTTGACCGTGGCGGAGGGTCTCGCCAAACAACTCGCGGATGGCAAGGACTTCGCCGAACTCGCCAAGGAGTTTTCCAAGGATGCCTACTCCGACAAGGGAGGGCTTCAGGAAAATGTGCCTCGCACGGATCTATCTCCGGAGTTCGCCTCAATCATCTTCGAGGCTCCCGTCGGGAAAATCATCGGCCCGCTGATGGACCCGCAGGGGTTCACCCTCGTCAAAATCATCAAAATGGAATACGGCCCGTCGCCACCGCTGGAAAAAGTCCGCGACATGGTCGAGGAACGCGCGCGCAAGAAGAAAACCTCCGCCCAATACGAACGCTGGATCGAATCCCGCCGCAAAAGGGCGATGATCGAGATCAAGATCTAACACGCAAGCGGCGCTCTATCAGCCTGGCGGTTCACCGCTCCGTGATCGGTGGCGGAAACGGTTGGTCGGAGATGATCCAATCCTCGTTCTTGTCGGTGAAGGTCTTGAGCGCCCACTCGCTGGGCAGCAGGGCGATCAGCCAGCCGTTGGAGTCGCGGGCCAGCGCCGCGCCTAACGAAAGCGCGGGCCGCGCCTCGGGTGCCATGGGGTCGCCCGCCTTCGGTTTCAGCCAGCGGGCCAGCGACCAGCTTGCGGGCTCGATGCGGGTTTCGGCGGCGTATTCGCCCTCCAGACGGTATTGCAGC
>CAYWLC010000241.1:2792-3719 GCA_964458895.1 uncultured Luteolibacter sp.
ACGGCACCTGCGCGGGGCCGGCGTCTAACAATTGAAACTCGCTGGCCACGCCTTCCTTGAGCAACTGCGCCAGCCCGTCGCGGAAGCGCTTGTATTTGGCCGTGCTCTTGTTGTGCAGATAGGAAAAACACTCCGGAGCGAACCGCGGGATCTCGTGAAACATCACGCCGCTTCCCGTGGCCAGCGTGTCGCCGATGAGCAGATCATGATTGCCCACCAAACCCACGACATCGCCCGCATAGGCGTCGTCCACCGTTTCCCGCTCGCGCGCGAACAGCCGCTGGGAATTGCCCAGCCGCATCCGCTCGCCGCTGCGCGTGTTGAGCACGTTCATGTCGCGCTCGAATTTCCCGGACACAATGCGCACGAAGGCCACCCGGTCCCGGTGCTTCGGATTCATGTTCGCCTGGATCTTGAACACGAACGCGGAAAACTCCTCGGACGCGGGGTCGATCGTGATTTCACCGCTCGCGCGCGGCAACGGCGGTGGCGCCAGTTCCAGAAACCGGTCTAACAAAAGTTGCACGCCGAAGTTGTTGGCCGCGCTGCCGAAGAACACCGGCGTCAGCTCGCCGGCCAGCACCTTTTGCCCATCGAAGTCCGCGCCCGCTCCTTCTAACAACTCAAGCTCGTCGCAGACCTGGCGGTAGGTGGCCTGCTCGACCGCTTCCCGCACGCTTTCGTCATCGATGCCCGTCACCGCCACCGGCGCGCGGAAGGCGCCGTGCACCGTGCGTTGGAACAGATGCACCTGTTTGTTCTCGCGGTCATAGACACCCTTGAAGCGCGGGCCGTCGCCCAGCGGCCAGTTGAGCGGATACGCGTGGATCCCTAACACATTTTCCAACTCGTCCACCAGGTCGAGCGACGGACGTGCCGGGCGGTCCATCTTGTTCATGAAGGTGAAGATCGGCACGCCGCGGCGGC
>CAYWLC010000242.1:0-3714 GCA_964458895.1 uncultured Luteolibacter sp.
GTCATCGGCAGGGGAATATAGTCCTGCACCTGCTGCGGACTCCAGTTATGGCGGTTCAGAAAATCATCCACTACTTTCATCTCTTTTTCTGTACAACCGGGATAGTTGGAAATGAAAAGCGGAATGAGATATTGCTCCTTGCCCGCCGCCCGGCTTTCCTTTTCGAATAGTTCCATAAAGGCGTAGAAATCCTCTGCACGGTTTTTGCGCATCAACTGCAACACTTTCGGATGCAGATGCTCGGGAGCGACTTTCAGATGGCCGGAGACATGGTGATGAATCAATTCCTTAGTTAATTCTTTCTGGCGCAAGGCCAGTTCCAGACGGATGCCGGAATTGATATGAAGATGCTTGACTTCAGGAATACTGCGGACTTTGCGCAGCAGATTCACCAGACTGCAACCGTCCGACTGGTAATTGTCGCAGATATTCGGGAACAGGCATGATGAACGGCGGCAGATTTTGCACCGTTCAACATCTTTCGGGCCGCTGTCGTAAATATTGCCGGCGGCGCCGCCGATGTCGCTGATTGTGCCGCGGAAGGATTTGCGCGTCGCCATCCGGTTTACTTCGCGGATGATGGAATCATGACTGCGCGACATGATCAGGCGCCCCTGATGGGCGACCAGGCCGCAGAAAGAGCAGCCGCCGGGACAGCCACGCACCGCCGGAATTGAATCTTTAATCGTGTCGAATGCCGGAATTTTACCTTTGTACTGCGGATGAGGCAAATAGCTGAACGGCAGATCATAAACCCGGTCCATCTCATCTTTATTCAACGGCTCCGGAGGCGGCTCAATGACCAGCAGGCGGTCGCCGTAGCACTGTATCAGACCATGACCGCAATACGGATTGATTTCCCGCTCGACAATTTTCGTGGTTTCCATCAGCGCATCCCGGTTGACTTGATGTTCCTCCCAGGAAGGCAGCTCGACAAAATCAGTACGGTCAAAATCGTCCGCATCCTTTTTCCCAAGCAGAATGGCGGTGCCGGGAATACCGCGCAACGGTTCATTATGTTCAATCCGTTTAAATACTTCAATGACCGGCTTTTCGCCCATGCCGTAGATGACAATGTCAGCTTTGCTGTCAACCAGCACGCTGGCGCGGAGTTTTTCCTGCCAGTAATCGTAATGCGCCACCCGGCGCAAACTGGCCTCCAGCCCGCCGATAACCACCGGAATCTTCGGAAACGCATGACGTGCAAGTTGCGAATAAACCACTACCGCCTGAGGCGGACGCTTACCGGGCTCACCATTTTCAGAGTATGCGTCATCATGCCGCAACCGCCGGGCGGCAGTGTAAATATTGACCATGGAATCCATATTGCCGGAGGAAATTGCGCAGGCGATACGCGGACGGCCCATCGCCTGCAGCGAAGCAGGATTTTTCCAATCAGGCTGGGCAATAATGCCAGTGCGATACCCGGCTTCGAGCAGTAAACGTCCAATTATTGCCACGCCGTAAGAAGGGTGATCAACATAACAGTCGCCGGTAACAATCAGGATATCAAGCTCTTTCCAGCCAAGCTTATCCATCTCAGCTCTAGACATTGGCATGAAAGCAGGAGTATATTTTGGCATTTATTTTTTCCCGGCAACAGTTCCGCGTGATGCTTCTGAAGCCGGCAACTTTTCTGAAGCCGGTGATGTCGCTGGCGTAATAGCAGTTCCAGCCGAAGCAGTAGCTTCTCTGGCTGCTTCGGGCTTATCCGCTTCAAGAATGCCTTCAGCCGGGATATTGGTCACCAGTGTAAAATCACCGGAATTCAGATTTTTAAACGGAATCAAGTAAACAATCTGATTGGTTTTTGAAAGATTATACGCCAGTTTCAGTTTTATGTTTTTGGTGGAATCCGGAAATTCGACTATAAAAAGCATCGAATAAATTTCCTCCGCCAAAGTGTCAGTGATCTGCCAGTCCGCAGCATTAAAGTCACTGATACCTTTGCGCAATGCAACACAGGGAAATTTCTTGTCATCAACGACCACGGAAAAATCGTAAATGCTCAAAGTTCTGTCACGATCAAGCTTCACCGCCACCACTGCGTATGCTTTATTTTTGAACTTCTCGCCGAACGCATTGGGCTCCTGCTTCAGCACATTAACCGATTTTGTACTGATCTCGGCAGATAAAATCCAACCCAGGCAAAAACGGCGTGAAGTTCCTTCATCCGCCGTAACCACACTGATAAACAGCAACACTAATATGCTCGAAAATAACAACTTTTTCATATTTCCCCGGAAGAATGTTATGATTCATCGTCTAAGAGTATTGACAATATAAACCTGATAAGCCCAAAACTCAAGAGCAATTTTGTATTCTGTCGGTTAAAGAAAATATATCAAACAGCTTTATGCCGGTATTTGCCTGGCGGGATTCCAGTGTTTTTCTTGAACGACTGGGAAAATGCATAAACATCGGAAAATCCTATCCTGTCGGAAATCTCCTTAATGCTCCGTTCCGAATGCAGTAGCATATTTTTCGCGGCGGACATTTTTAATTCCAGCGCATATTTAAGCGGCGAAACCCCATGCGCTGCTTTAAATTTCCGGCAGAGATGTTCCGGCGACATAAAAAAATGGCGGCTGAGCTCTTTCAGGTTTAAATCCTCGTTAAAATGCTTGTCGATAAAAAATTTTACCTTGTCCAGTACATTATCTTCCACAATGAGATTCTTTTTCAAGCAAACCGCACTGCTTACAAACTCAAGCATGTTCATTAGGCCTTTAAAGACCGGCATTACGCTTCCTGGCAAATTCACCAGCTGGCTACCCAAATATCGGAAATGCTTATCCAGCGCCGCCATGCTTACTTCGTCCAGCAGAGTAATAGACGGGATTAACACATTCTCATCCCCTGAATAATATTGCATGAGCAGATTCCAGTTGCCGCAAAAAATACCTGATGCGTTTTCCAGGATGAACGTCAGCTCATGATACACCGTTTTTCCGGGAGACTGTGGTTGAAATGTATGCGGCTCGCCTGGCGATGTCAGCACCAGCATTCCCGGCTGCGATTCCGCCTTTTCGCCACTCAGCAAAATACTGCTCCGGTTACTCTCGGCGGTATAAAATACCATATGGAACACATTATGCGTATGAGCCGAAGAAACGCTCCGCTGATTAAACTGTTGTAATTCCGCCAGATGCAAGGTTTGGAGCCGGAAAAAGAAGAACCCCTCCGCGCCGTTGATACTCAACAGTTGCGAATCCGGCATCCCCTGCCCTGTCCTTAAATATTCAAATTCCGCACTCAAAATCAATCCTAAACAAATTTATATCAATTTAAAACATTTACTTTATTATAAATGTACACTATACTATAACAAATCACAACAAACAAATAGGTTTTTATATGAACTCTAAAGAAATTATCTATGCTAATCTGGAACACCGCAATCCGACCCGACCGGGTCTTAATTTTAACAATGACCGTATTGACGACCTTGTTGGCAGCGGTCCTGGGGCACCTCAAGGTTACACCCAGAAAAGATGGGTGGAAGGACAATATGAATATTACGATGATATGTGGGGAAACCTCTGGGCGCGAATGACCGATGGTTGTGCCGCCGGAGAAATATTTAAACCGGCGATTGAAGACTGGGCGCAGTTGAAAGAATATCAGACGCCGCAATATGTTTTTGCGGAAGTAGTCACCAGTTACCGCAATGGCTTCGCCAACATGGAAGACAAATTCAAAATGGCATGGATG
>CAYWLC010000243.1:0-3692 GCA_964458895.1 uncultured Luteolibacter sp.
TGCCCGGTCCTCAAATCCGACGATCCCGTCCGCTCCAGCCGCCTCGCCCTCTGCCAACTCACCGCATCCATCCTCACCACCGGCCTCGGCCTGCTCGGCATCCGCTGCCCGGAAAGAATGTGAGAGGCAAATGCTGAAAAACTGAAATGCTGAAAAGCTGAAAGCAATACCAGCCACCCGCAGTTCAGCAACGTTTCTAACATCACCCAATCACTTTCCAATTTCAGCATTTCAGTTTTTACCCCACTCCTCATGCTCCCGTTCTACGTCATTGGGCACAAGAACCCGGACACCGACGCGATCTGCTCGGCCATCGGTTATGCGGAATTGCTGCGCACCGTGGGCGAGGAACCCCATGCGGTGGCCGCACGCTGCGGGGAAATCTCCCAACGCACCAAATGGGTGCTGGAACGCGCCGGTCTCGAAGTGCCCGTCCTGGTCACCGATGTCCGCACCAGCGCGGGCATGATCAGCCACCGCAACGTGATCAAGGTGTCGGTGCTCGACACATTTCTAACCGCATACCACCGGATGCTCAATGCCCAGATCCGCTGCCTGCCGGTCGAGGATGAGGTGGGCAACCTCTGCGGCATCCTGCGATACTTCGACCTGCTCAAACTCCTCCTGCCAGCCGATACCGTGGGCCTCAGCGTGCGCACGGTTCACGCCTCGCTCGCCCACCTCGCCGATACCCTCCAGGCCGAAAGCATCGACGGCAAAGGTCCCCTCCCCGAACGCGAGGAGGACCTGATTCTGTTAGTCGGCGCATCTTCCCAAACCTCGGTGGACAAACGCCTCAAACAGGCGGCAAAGGAAGGCAATGTCGGCCAGTTTCTGGTGGTTTGCGGCGACCGACCGATCATCCAACGTTACGCCATCGACAACGGTGCCCGCGCGCTGCTGGTGACCGGCGGCAATCCGGTCTCCCAGGGAATCCGCTTGCTGGCAAAAGCCAAGGGCGTCGTGGTGCTCGCTTGTGCCCAGGACACCGCCAGTGCCTCCACCTTGATGCGCTGCTCGCGTACCGTGCGACACGTCATGGAAACCAAGTTCGAAACCGTCTGCCCCACCGAACCGGTGTCGCGCCTCCGCAAACGCCTTGCCAACTCCGATCAGGACCTCTTCCCGGTGATTGACCCCGCGTCAGGAAAAATGACCGGTATTCTATCAAAATCCGACCTGGTCGATCCGCCCCGCACCCGCCTCGCTCTTGTCGATCACAACGAATACGCCCAGGCCGTCAATGGGGTGGAGGAGGCGGAAGTTACCGAAGTCATCGACCACCACCGCCTCGCGGGCGATCTGGTCTCGCGCGAGCCGATCCGTTATCTCAACGAACCGGTCGGCTCGACGTGCACGCTCGTCGCCCGCAAGTTTTTCTATCGTAACCTGCAACCATCCCCGTCGGTGGCCTTGTGCCTTTGCGCCGGCATCGTTTCGGACACACTGTGTCTAACATCACCGACCACCAGCCATCTCGATCATGAGATGCTCACCTGGCTCGGCGGCATCGCTGGCGTCGCCCCCAAGGATTTCTCGGAGGAGTTTTTCGCGGTCGGTTCCCTGATTGTGAACGGCACTTCCGATGAAATCCTCAATGCCGACCGCAAGGAGTTCACCGAACAAGGCCTCACCTTGAGCATCTCACAGGTCGAGGAACGCGACCTGGTCGGATTCGAGGCGCGCCGCGAGGACCTGGAGCTTTCCTTGCGCAAACTGCACATCGACCGTGGTTACGATCTAACCATCATGGCCGTCACCGACGTCAGGCTGCATCACAGCATGATCCTCGCCATCGGTCCCGAAGCCACTCTCGCCAAATTCCCTTTCGAGCGCATCGACGACTCACTGTTCCACGCCCCGGGCGTTGTCAGCCGCAAACGCCAGCTCTTCCCCGCTGTCTGCGAGGCCATCCAGCATTCGCGCTGAGCGTTCCGCGCGGACCTTCACCTTCCATGTGATGCGACCATGGGACATTCGTTCCCAAAGGGCTCGCACCCTGGTTCCGGCTTCGCCGGATCTGGAGGATGCATGGCTCGCTTCTCATGAATTCTGTTAGGTGGACGATTGTCTTGCGGGCGTGCCCATGCCCTGCGGCCTCAGCGCATATTTTTTACGTTTTTTTAACGGGTGGATGCCATGCTTTAACTGTGAGGAATGCGGATGCTTGGCAAGATTGTCCCAGACGCCCCCACTGCCATGACCGATCTCATCTACATCGCCGTGACTCTCACATTTTTCGCCAGCAGCGCATTCTATGTCCGCTTTTGTGAATCACTCTAATCCGCCCTCCCCATGGAAACCATTCTCATCGGCCTCATCGCGCTTTGTCTCATCGGTTACCTCGTTGTGGCCAACATCCTGCACAATGCGGCGGTTTATTCACCGGAACAATCGCCCATCGAGCTGACCGCGCGCCATGCCGAACAGAAATTGCGGATCACCGTGCGCGAGCACGGGCCGGGGCTGCCGCTTGGCGATGAGGCGCTGGTTACGGCTCGCGTTGGAAGCGCGCGGTTATGTGGTGCGCGAGGCGGAGAACGGCAGGCTTGGATTGCAGGAGGCGGTGTTCCACCGCCCGGACGTGATTTTGTTAGATCTGGAGTGACGTGTCACTTCGGCGCTTTGTCGGGAAGGCGTTTGACCTTCAGTTTTTTGGCGGAAAGTCCGTCCATATGTTGGTCGCGGTGGACCAGCGTCAATCCCAGGCTCACCGCACTGGCGGCGATCAGGCAATCGACCAGCGGGATTCTGATAGAAGCACCCGATTGCAGGCGGATGGCTTCCCGTGCCACGTCGGCATTCACCGGCACGACACTTGTGAGCACCTCCGTGTAGAGTTGGAAAACCCGCTGGCGTTCTTTCGCGTTGTTGAGCAGATCCGCCAGGCGTCGTTCCAGTTCCACCCAAGTGATGGCGCTCACGGCGACTTTTGACGGGCCGCCAGCCAACAGCACCTCCACCTCGGCCGCTCCTGATTCATCCAGGTAGTGGGTCAGCAGTGCCGAGGTGTCCAGCAGGTGAGTCATTTGAGGACATTTTCCCGTTGTTTGTCCCCGGAGTTTCGTTCCGCCCGTAGCGCGGTCAGGGGATGGGCTTTTCCCGCCGTGAGGTATTTGCGTCCCGCGCCGCGCAGGCTGGCGGCGACGGTGGCGGGATCCGGCAGTATGCGGCAGAGCAATTGATCCGGTTCCGATGACAGGCTCCAATCGATGCGGCTCCCGGGTTTCAGGCGCAGTTCATGCGCCAGCGCCGCTGGAATGGAAATTTGGTTTTTTCCTGTCACCGTTGTAATCATGGATTGATTCAAATCATGGAATGAGGAAAAATCAAGGAAAAAGCAGAATCATGAAAAAGCGGAAGCATCACGCCTCACCCGATCACGCGTGACCACAACACCTTGAGGTAGCGGGACTCCGGGTAATTCGAGAGGGTGGGGTGGTCGGGGCCGGCACCGGTGCGGTTGAAGATTTGCAGGCGTTTGTTGCGGCGGTGGGCGGAGGTGATGACGATGCGTTCGAATTCATCCGCGCCCAACTGACCGGAGCACGAGCAGGTGACGAACAATCCCTCCGGGGCGACGAGTTGCAGGGCGAGCTTGTTGAGGTCGGCGTATTTGGCGACTCCGGTTTCGTCCTCGCGGCCGTGGATGAACTTCGGCGGATCGGCGATGACGAGGTCCCATGTGCGGC
>CAYWLC010000244.1:0-3682 GCA_964458895.1 uncultured Luteolibacter sp.
GAGACGGCAAGGACCTCCCATGGCCTGCGGAGCGGGAAGGGTTGATCCAAAGCGGTGTCGTCGTTCGTTCCTCACTCTGCCACCGCACTCCATGCAATGTCCCACACATTTGCAAAAGATCTCGCCTCGTCCTGCGGATTTGATAGAATTGCTTGCGATGTCAGACAAGATCGTCCAGATCGGCGTAATCCATTCGAGGTCTCCGGTGGAGGGGAAAATCGCCTTGTTCCGCAGCTTGTTCCGCGGACGGGAGGAGGTGTATGCGCGGCGCTTTGTGAGCGGAAAAACCGGGCGCGCGGGCTATCAACCGGTCTGTGGCAATGAATGGGTGCGCGGGGTTTGCGAGAAACCGCGAATTCGTTGCGGGGAATGCACCTACCAGAAATTCCTGCCGGTGACCGACGAGGTGCTGCGCTGGCATTTGTCCGGGGCCGACGACCGGGGCCGCGAGTTCGTGATGGGTGTCTATCCAATGTTTCTGGACGAGCACTGCGCGTTTCTGGCGGTGGATTTCGATGGCGAACACTGGAGGGATGACTCGGCGGCCTACATGGAAACCTGCCGCAGTCTGGCCATCCCGGCCGCCCTGGAACGATCACGGTCCGGCAATGGCGGACATGTCTGGATGTTTTTCTCCGAAGCCGTCCCGGCGGTTTTGGCTAGAAAACTGGGGGCGCATGTTCTAACAGAAACCATGGAGCGGAGGCCGGAGGTGGGCCTGCGTTCATACGACCGCTTTTTCCCGAATCAGGACACCCTGCCCAAGGGAGGTTTTGGCAATTTGATCGCCTTGCCCCTGCAGAAGGTTCCGCGGGACGCGGGTAACAGCGTGTTTGTGGATGAGGCTTTACAGCCGCTTGACGATCCGTGGGCGTTTCTGGCGGGCATGGAGCGGATATCTGGCAAACAATTGGAAACCATCGTGGAAGAAGCCGAAGGACGCGGACGCATCCTGGGCGTGAAAACAGTCGCGCCGGATGAGGACGATCCCGAACCATGGTCCGCCCGTCCGTCGCGCGGGCGCGACACGCTGCCTACCGGAGAGATGCCGGCGCGCGTGGAAATTGTGTTAGGGGATCAGGTTTACATTCCCAAAGCCGGACTCGGACCCTCGTTGCGCAATGCCATCGTGCGCCTGGCGGCATTCCAGAATCCGGAGTTTTACAAGGCCCAGGCGATGCGCCTGCCAACCTATGACAAACCGCGCATCGTGGCCTGCGCGGAGGATCAGCCCTTGCACATCGCCCTGCCGCGCGGGTGTCGGGATGCGTTGCTGGATTTGTTAGATCGGGTGAAGGTGAAAGTGGAACTCCGGGACGAGCGCAACCATGGGACCGCGCTGGCCGTGGAGTTCCGTGGAACCCTGCGCGAGGAACAACAAGTGGCGGGCGAGGCAATGCTGGCCCACGACACCGGCGTGCTGGCCGCCACCACGGCTTTCGGCAAGACCGTGCTGGCGGCTTGGTTGATCGCAAAGCGCGGGGTGAACACCCTGGTTCTGGTACACCGGCAGCAGTTGCTGGAGCAATGGGTGGACCGCTTGTCGCAATTCCTCGGGCTGCCACCCGGGGAATTCGGCCGCTGGGGCGGTGGCAAAAAAAGGCTAACAGGAAATATCGACATCGCGCTGATGCAAAGCGTGGTCCGCAAGGAGGTGGTGCATGATCTGGTGGGCGACTACGGGCATCTGGTGGTGGATGAGTGCCATCATGTGTCGGCTCGCGGTTTCGAGTTGGTGGCGCGGCGCGCGAAGGCGAGATACGTCACCGGTCTATCCGCCACGGTGGCCCGCAAGGACGGTCACCATCCGATCATTTTCATGCAATGCGGCCCGGTGCGGCACAGGGTGGACGCGCGCAGGCAGGCGGCGGAACGCCCGTTCACTCATGAGGTGTGGGTGCGCCCGACCGGCTTTCTCCCGGAAGGAATTCCGGATGAGGACAAGCGCGTGGAGTTCCAACGCCTCTGTGATGCCCTGCTGCGCTCGGACTTCCGCAACCGGCTGATTTGCTCGGATGTGCTGGACGCGGTGCGGGCCGGCCGGTCGCCGGTTGTTCTAACAGAAAGGACGGAGCATCTCCAGTCGATGGTCGGAATCCTCGGCGGGGAAATCCAGCATGTGATCACGTTGCAGGGCGGAATGGGCCGTAAGGCGTTGGCGGCAGCGCTCGACCGCATCCGGAATGTTCCTGACGGGGAAGGGCGGGTGCTGATCGCCACCGGGCGCTTCCTCGGCGAGGGTTTTGATGACGCGCGTCTGGACACCCTGTTTCTAACCATGCCGGTTTCATGGCATGGGACCATCGCGCAGTATGTCGGGCGTCTCCACCGTCTGCACGACGGCAAAAGGTCTGTTAGAGTGTATGATTATGTGGATCTGGATGTGCCGATGTTGTCACGGATGTTTGACAAGCGCTGCGCGGGTTATGAAGCCGTCGGTTATACGATGCTGGTGCCTGCGAGCGCGTTGCCAGGCTGGCCCGCGGAAGTGCCCTTGCCGGTGGATCCCAAGTGGAAACAGGCCTGCTCGGCCAGCGTCCGGCGCTTGATTCAGGATGGCGTGGATCTCCCTCTGGCGCGCTTGTTCGTGCGGGCCACCACCTCGTTCCACAAGGATGCTGCTGGGCAGGAACGGGCGAGAAGTGCGAGCGAGGCGTTTTTCCATCGGCGTTTGGAGTCGTTGCCGGAGCTGGCGGGAAAATTCAAACTCAATGCAATCCTGCCGATCCCATTCGATGATCGCAGCCGGATGGAGGTGGATTTCCTGTGTGCCGGGGCGCGACTGGTGATCGAGATCGACGGCGGGCAGCACCTGGGTGATGCGGATGCCTGGCGGCGTGATCGACGCAAGGATGCCGCGCTCCAAGCCAACGGCTGGTTCGTGCTGCGCTTTCTTGCCGAGGACCTGGGCAAGGATCTGGACCACGTGATGGATACCGTTCACCGCACCCTGGCAACCCTGCTACGCAGACAGGAGTAAGCACTAAATTTTAATCGGAAGAGAATGAATAACAACAGATCCGCTGCATTATTGGGGTGGAGGAGGAAGCGCCACACCGCTTTGGCTGCACCCCATGGCGCACTGCCACTCAACTCAGGTGCGGTCCGTCACCAACACGCGAAGAGATAGAGGATAGGAGATCGTGGATGAAGAGACAGAACGCCTCTCACTTCAAAAATCAACAATCGGCACTCGGAAATCCTCTTCCCTTGGCGCACTTGGCGGTGAAGAGGAAGAGATTGACGATTGATGATTGTTGATTTTGGATTTTTGAAGTGAGCTTGAAATTGAGCGGCTGAGCCTAACAAGCGCACGTCGTCATTCGTCATTCGTCATTCAAATCCCCGATCTTCTTCGATCGAGACGGCAAGGACCTCCCATGGCCTGCGGAGCGGGAAGGGTTGATCCAAAGCGGCGTCGTCGTTCGTGCCTCACTCTGCCACCGCACTCCATGCTTTGGCCTCGCCACACCAGAAAGAGCTGGAGAAAAACCTTACAAACTCCTGCTGCGGATCTCCCCGGTGACCTCTGAGATGAATGCGTCGATGGGTTTCGCGCCGAGGTCGTCCTTGTCGCGGTGTCTAACAGACACGGTGCCTTCCTCGGCCTCGAGCTGGCCGATGACGAGCATGTAGGGGACGCGGGCGAGGCGAGCGAGGCGGATTTTGGCGCCGATCTTGT
>CAYWLC010000245.1:0-3669 GCA_964458895.1 uncultured Luteolibacter sp.
GACAGCGGCCTGATTTACCTGCCGCTGCTTTTCAGGCATTAACCAGAAAGAGCCAACGTCCCTGCGCTGACAGGGACAGGGGCAAAAAACACGGTTGAGCGAGAAAAGAAAGATAACCGGGTATGAAACCAAACCAGATTTTAGAGGGTGACATCCGCGAAATAGCCCCAACGCTGCCGGCGCAGGCGGCCAATTGCATTGTGACCAGCCCCCCGTATTGGGGCCTGCGCGACTACGGGCAGGCTGACCAGATCGGGCAGGAGACTACGCTTACGGAGTACGTGAAAACGATGGTGGGCATCTTTCGGGAATTGCGGCGGGTGCTGCGCGAGGACGGCACCCTGTGGCTGAATTTGGGGGACAGGTATGCCAACGTCGGAAAATGGGGCGGCCGCACGGGCGGAAAACACGCTGACGGCTTACCCGGCAGCCCCGGCCTTGGGCGAAATAAACAAGACTATGGCGGCCTTAAACCCAAAAACCTGGTTGGCCTCCCCTGGCACGTGGCGCTGGCCCTGCAAGCCGACGGCTGGTATCTGCGCAGTGACATCATTTGGGCCAAGCCGAACCCGATGCCGGAAAGCGTCACCGACCGGCCCACCAGGGCGCACGAATATATTTTCTTGCTGAGTAAAAGCGAACAGTATTACTACGATGCGGCGGCCATTAAAGAGCCGGCCGTAAATAGCGGCGGCGGCCCCTTCAGCGCCAAATACGCCGCCGCCCAGCCGGCCCACGGCGGGAAGAGCGGGTATCGCCGCAAAGCTGACAGTTTTAAGCGTAATGGCTCAAAACGTGAGCAACCTGTTGTACCCGGTCAGGGCTATGGCACTCACCGGCCAGACCGAAAAGAAAGCGACTGGGACACCGCCACCCGCAATCGCCGCAGCGTCTGGATAATCGCCACCAAACCCTACGCCGGCGCCCACTTTGCCACCTTCCCGCCGGCGCTGATCGAGCCATGTATTCTGGCCGGCTGCCCGCCGGGAGGGGTGGTCCTCGACCCGTTCTTTGGCAGCGGCACGGTGGGGCAGGTCGCCATCGAAACCGGGCGGCAATGGCTGGGCGTGGAACTCAGCCCGGATTATATCAGGCTGGCAGAACAACGCACCGCAGCGGCGCGCCGGCTTTAATTCCCCATCCGACGCAGCGGCAATTTTTCCAGTGGTGGCGGTTTTCCAGCGGAACTATTTTCCAGTTCGCCGGCAATTTTTTCCAGTGGTGGCAGTTTTCCAGCGGCGATTCTTTCCAGTTCGCCGGCCCACCGGACCGCGGCCTGATTCACCTGCCGCTGCTACTGCAGAATTAGATATAGGAGAGCCAACGTCCCTGCCTGACAGGGACGGGGGCAAAAAACAGTTATCCGAAAAGGACGAACGCTTGAGCTGCCAACATTGCCCCGCCGCCTCCGCCGGGGCCGCCGCCCAACAGGGGACGCCGGACCTCGAGGCCAATTGGGCCGACAACCGCGACCACCCTCAATACTGCCCCACCTGCCACGCCTTCCTGCGGGCCGATGGCGGCTGTACGAAGTGTGATAGTCCTGGCGTCACATCTGACGCTCAGACTGAGCTTGACCTGGCCGCCCTGCCGGCGGCCACCCGCCGGTATCTGACCGGGCCGGTAGTCATGGCCGGCGAGTGGGGCGACGAAATGCCGGGCTGGATTTACCCGGAGATACAAGCCGCCCGGCGGGAGCAGGTGCGGGCGGAGGTCGCCGCCGGGGTGGTGGGGGATAAGGCCACCCCGGCCGAAGCCTGCGCCTACCTGTACGGGGCCTCGCTCATGGCCCCCTTAAACCAGGACTGGGCCGACATCTACATCTATGTCTCGGCCCAGACGATGGGCAAACGGATACCCCCGGAGCAAAATCTCTGGGAGTTGTTGGGCCGGGAGCCGGTGGACCAGTTGGCGGCAGACCAGCAGCGGGAGTTGGATGACCTGCTGCGCAAACTGCGCCGGAAAACCAGCGAGCCGGCTAAATCCGCCAGAGCCGGGGGTAAGCGGGGTAAAAAACGGAACATTCTGGCGATGGCAGCCCCGGCTGACAGCGGGCCATCCCAGATGCGCCTGTCCTGCGGCCACGCCAAACAGACCAGGGTCAGTCCGGGCAGCGAGGACTGGTGTACCGAGTGTGACGATTGGGCCACGGTCGAAGCGCCGGGCGGCCCGGCGATAGCCCCGCCCGCCGGTGACCCGGCCCCGCCGCGCTCCTCTGCGTTGTCCACCCCGCCCGCCTGGTGGAGCGCCCGCCGGAAGCAGTTGTGGACTGAACTGGAAAAAGCGGCGCAGGCCAAAGGGATTACCCGGGTCAGCGACGATTGGACCGGCTACGCTGCCAGCGATGGTAAAGGGGACGGCAAGGTTTTCGGCGGTTTTTATGGCGAGGGCCGGGACGGCAAATGGTACAGCGCGACGGCCTACGGGCCGATTGGCCGGGCCAAAGTGCGGACTGTGGATGTTTTTGAGCTTGAAGCGGCGGCCAGCGGGAATTATTCCGGCAAAGCTCACGAAAAATTAACGGGCAAATACAGCCGCCGCTGGCCCTGTGACGGAATCTAAAACGATGGCATGCAACCACTGTAGCGCCGCCTCGGTTGGGGCTGCCTCCCCCCAGGGAATACCGGAACTGGAAGCCAATTGGGCCGAAAACCGGGGCCACCCGCAATTCTGCCCGGTCTGTCACGCCTTTTTGCGGCGGGATGGCGGCTGTACCCGCTGCGAGGGGGTCGAATTTGCCGAAAATGTCACTTATCTGGCTAACCAGACCAGCGGCGACGCCGCTCGTGAAGCTGAATGGGAGCCGGATCCGGCTGACCCGGCCGGCACGGCCATCGCTATCGCTGCCGTGCGGGCCGGCAAGGAACTGAGCTGGAAACATCAGGACGAGGAGAGGCTGGTCGAACGATCCCTGAGATACAACCCGGCGACCGGCGCCTACGAGGTTGAAGCGTTTTTCTATGAGCGGCAAGGCCGGTCTCTGCCGGGCGGTTTCCACACCCCGCCGGAAACCCCCACCTTCGAGTTCATCGACCAGAGCTATGAACCCCACGCCACTTACGAGGCCGCTTACGCCGCCCTGCAAGGCCAAACAACCCGCCGCCCGGCCTGGCCCGCTCAACCGGGAACTGCCTATTTCGAGGCCAACCTGGACCGGGTAGACCCGGCCTGGCTGAACGGCCTGGTGGAATCGCCGGGGTTCAGCCGGGAGGAGGGGCGGCGGATATTGGAGGCCATCCGGCAGAACGCGGTCGATAAACTGGCCAACCGCCGCTACAGTTCAACGGACGAAATCGACCAGGCCGTAGCCGCGCTCAACGCCAATACCCTCAGACACAGCGCTCAGGTGATGGTCATGGCTACCAAAATCGCCCGGTTGACCGTGGCCGATCCGCAGACGGCCAGATTGGCCGGTCTGGCCGCCGGCTACCACGACAGCGGCAAAGACAATACCAACTTTGTCTACCATCACCTCGACAGCGCCAACCTGGCCCAAAAGTCGCTGTGGGACACCGGGCTGGCCCAGGCCGGCGGCAAAACTATGGCCGAAGCGGCGGCGGAAGTGGCGGCGGTGCGGCAGGCCATTATGGAGCACATGCCCTTTGGCGACGGAACAGACCCCGGCAACTTTATGAACCGCGCCCTGGCTGCCGAAGCCGCCGGGATTGT
>CAYWLC010000246.1:0-3150 GCA_964458895.1 uncultured Luteolibacter sp.
GTTCGTGCCTCACTGTGCCACCGCACTCCATGCTTAGGCCTCGCCACTGCATGGAGTGCGGTGGGAAGCGCAGCGCCACACCGCTTTGGCTGCACCCTGCGGCGCACTGCCACCCATCTCAGGTCCGGTCCGCCACCAAGTCCTCGAAGAGATAGGAGATAGGGGATCGTGGATGAAGAGACGGAACGCCATCCCCTTTCACTTCAAAAATCAACAATCAGCACTTGGAAATCCTCTTCCCACCAGAGTTCTTGATCTGTCTGGAAAATGCTTTGGCACCATTTCGCGCCAGCGGCGCACTGTTGGGTTTAGAATTTCGTGCTTAGTGCTTAGTGCTTAGTGCTTTTGCCTCAACGGTGCCGAACGATATTTCGGCCTTCAACGGTCCAATGCGGGTTTCACGTTCCCGCATCAGGATGTCTGAACTCGCGGGCGAAGGCTTCGAGGTCCCTTCAGCGGGTGATTCCCTCACGCAGGAACCCCGCCACCTGGTCGGAGAGCCACTGCTCCGCCTCCCATGGCACGCGGTGACCCGCGGCAGGCGCGATGGCAAGCGTGGCGCAGGGGATGTTGGAAACCGCCCGTTCGGCCAGAGATCGGAACTTCGTGTCGTCCTCGCCCGCCACCCAGAGCACGGGAACGGCGATTTCTGTTAGATGATGCCACAGCGGTTCCTGCGCGCCCAGTGACCAATCGACAAAGCCGCGGGCGATTTCCCGGCGCCGCGCCGCCATGGCTGTGGCCGCAGCGGGCGCGCGCGGCGCGCTGCCGGAGAACACGGCTTGCCTGTCCCAGTCTGTTAGAAACTCCCGCCAGTTTGCGGTCAGCGCCTTATTGGCCCACGCGGCGTCGCCCGCGCGCCGGGACTCGCGTTCCTGTGAGGATTCCAGGCCCGGATCTGCGGAGATGATGATGGCCGCCTGCCACGGATGGTTTTTTTCCAACAACGCGTGCAGGGCCAGCCTCCCTCCCATCGAATAACCTAACAGAGCGCGCCCGTTGCCACGGAAAACGGAGTCTCCGGCGCCGGCATTGAGCGCCTTGCCAAATTCAGTTAGGGGCAGCGGTCCTCCTTCCAGAAAGCGCCACAAGTCCACCGCGCGTGAGCCGGTTTTGGCGGCGGCCAGCCGTTTGGCGAAGCCGCGCCAGTCCGCCGCCATGCCGACCGCACCGTGCAGGCACCAACATTCCACCTGGCCCGCCTCGCGGCGCTCGTCGGCTTGCCTGGATGTCTGGATCACTGCTTGGGAATCTGTTGCTGCATGATGCGCACGGCCTCATGGATTTTGGCCTGGATTTCAGGGCTGCCGATCGCACCAAGGAATATTGCGACCGCAGCGGCAATGCAGAGAATCAACAACAGCGTTCCCAGCCAGTAAACAATCGCCAGAAACACCCCCACGCCATCGAGTTTTTTGTGATAGTCATAACCCGCCGGGCAGGCAAACACGCGGTAGCCGACCCAGAAGTTCAGGATCGGCACGAAATTTCCGAGATACCACCATGCGCTCATTCCCACATTCCTGAGCCGAAGGATGGTATAGTAAATGCCCACCAGTATCGGGACGAAGGCCCCGCCCACAGTGAGCACGTTGGTGATTTGCGGGCCCAATGGATCTGCTAGAAAGCCGAGAAGCCGTGGAAAGATGAATCTCCATGCCAAGGGAAATAGAAACACCGCCACGAAAAACCCGCGTCGCCGCACGCCCTCACAACCATTTTCCTGACTCCTCCGCAAGATTGGCGCTTCCAATTTCGGAGGTTTGCAAGGATCCGTGGGTGGGGCTAACTGTTCCTGTGGAGGTGCCTTGGTCCGGTGTTCGAACAAACCCTCGATCTCACCCGCAGGTTTCCACCCTTCCATGCCCTGGGCCCAGACCAGGTCCAGACGTGGATTCAAGCGTCCTTCGTGTACGAGCACGCGCAGGTCTGTCAGCGTCACCGGTCCGATCCGTTCGCCCTCGCGCGTGTAGAACCATGCGTCCTGCTCTGCTTCGTTCATGGCGGATGCTATTCTGCTAGAAACGCTTCGAGCGCCGCCCGCGTGATCCGCCAGGCGGAGCCGATTTTCTTGCCTTTGAGGTCACCGGCTTCGAGGGAAGCCAGCACGTCGGCTTCGGTGACACCCAGGCTTTGGGCGGCTTCGGCCGGCGACAGCAGGTCCGCGGGTGTGGCGGCGGCCTGCGCCGTTCCTGAT
Source organism: uncultured Luteolibacter sp. (assembly GCA_964458895.1). GTDB lineage: Bacteria > Verrucomicrobiota > Verrucomicrobiia > Verrucomicrobiales > Akkermansiaceae > Luteolibacter. The sequence continues at coordinate 2,198 of CAYWLC010000246.1, forward strand.
AGAGATGGCGGGTTCTGCTGCATCGACTTGACCATTTCCTGGGCGAGACCGAAGCCCATGGCCATCTGGGCGGGCATCGTGGCGGCCGATCCGCTCTCGCCACCTTGGGTCATCGATTGCCCCATTTGGAATTTCACAAACTCGTTGAGGTTGCCAACCGCCGACATGCTGGAACGTTTGTCGATGGCGGCCTCGACTTCGGGCGGAACGGAAACATTCTCGACCACAAAACTGGTGATCTCGAGGCCGTATTTCTCAGAGACCTGCGGGTTGATGAGCGGCAGCAGGGCCTCGCCAAGTTCCGAATATCGCGACGCCACATCGAGCGCGGGCACTCCGCAGGAGGCGAGGGCCTCGCTGAACACACTCACAATCCGCGCACGCATGGTTTCGGCGAAATTCTCCAGGCGGAAGTGGGAGTCGGTGCCGACCACTTCCTTGAGGAACAGCGGCGGGCTGGTGATCTTGAAATCGAAAATTCCGAAGGCGCGCATGCGGACCACCCCGAAGTCCTTGTCGCGCATCATGATCGGGTTGGGAGTGCCCCATTTGTTGCCGGTGAAAAGCCGCGTGGTGATGAAATAGACATCCGCTTTGAACGGTGACTCAAAACCGTATTTCCACCCTTTGAGCCGGTTGAGTACCGGGATGTTGTCCGTGACCAACGAGTGTTTGCCCGGACCGAAACAATCGCCGAACTCACCGAGATACACGAATTGCGCCATCTGGCTTTCCCGCACGATCAACTGCGCTCCGCGCTTGATCGCCTTGTCCTCATCGGGGAAGCGCCACGACAGCGTGTCGCGCGAGTCGTCATTGAATTCGATGATTTCGAGAAGTTCGCCTTTGATGAATCCGAGGATGTCCATAATGTTATTTGGGAGATTGATTTCTGGTATCCTCAAACCGCACCGAAAGAAAGCTTAAAAATCGGAATATTCAAGCATCAGCGG
>CAYWLC010000246.1:3160-3661 GCA_964458895.1 uncultured Luteolibacter sp.
TGATTTCGAGAAGTTCGTCTTTGATGAATCCGAGGATGTCCATGGTGGTTGAAGGATGCGCCTTTTCTGTTACACCCGTTCCTCTGGCCGGGGAAGTCAAAAGTCCGGACCAACACCACTTGGGCACTCACTGGAAAAAAGTGCGCTTTTTCGATATTCTCTTGCCAAAAGTCGCTACAAGATGCCATTTGCTTGTGCCGAGGAAATCCCTAGATTCCGCGCGGTTGCGCGCTTCACGAATCATCGGCGCACATTTCAAAACCCACCCTGTTCGATCAAAACCACCCGCTATGAATCTTGACTTTGCCCCATGCGACTGGACACGGATCCGGCTCGCTTATTCCCAATGGTGGGCGGGAACGCTGGATCGGCCGCTGTTGTTTCTAACAACCAAGGGCCGGGACCCCGGACGCCCCGAGCCGGAACTGCCCTCGCATGACTTCACGAGTTTCTATGGCCTGGACGTGCCTGCGGACCGCATTGCCGACCGGATGCTCTACG
>CAYWLC010000247.1:0-3601 GCA_964458895.1 uncultured Luteolibacter sp.
TGGTTGAAGAGGTAGGTCTTGCAGGTTTCCCAAATGGTGTTGGAAACCGAGGACATGCTCTTGTGTACCGGCAGGTTCTTGGTTTGTTGGTATTGCACGAGTCCGAAAAGCCCACCGAGCACACAGACCAGCAGTCCGATATACATCAAGGTGTCGCCCTTCATGCCGCCGAGCGCCTCAAAGGACACGGAGTCGAGCTTGGGAATCTTCAGATCGGCCTCGCTGGCAAAAGCGCCACCCGCACCCGCGAGCGATAAGGCTGTGAACATTACTAGGGATTTCAACATTTTCATGAGATAAACATATGGTTCTGTGTGTGTCGGACAATGCCCGCTTCGCGCAGGCATCGGATGGATACTGGACATGCTCAAGCCATTGTGGCTCCGCGCATGCTTTCAAAAACTCAGCGACATTTGAGGTCTTTGGGCATGACTCACGCCTTGTGCAACAGATTCCAAGCCGTGACAAGCGCTTTGAGACCCGCCATTTCAATCGATGGGTCCACGCCCGCACCCCAAAGCAGGCGACCGTCGTCATGTTGCACCTGCACGTAGGCCGCCGCGTTGGCGTCCGAGCCGCCACGCACCGCATGGGACCGGTAATCGGTGACCTTGAAGTCCTTCAACCCGATGCTGCCGAGGGCATGGACAAAGGCATTGATCGGCCCGTTGCCCAGACCTTCGATGCGTTGCGGGTCACTATTCAGGACGATGCCCGCCTCGCATTTGACCTGCCCACGCTCGCCCAGATGGTGGATCAACTCGTAGTCGACCACATCCAGCGGGCTGGCCAGATTGACAAACTCCTGGAAAAACGCGTCGCGCACCTCGTCGGGCGTGAGTTCGCGGCCGAGTTGGTCGGCCAGGTCGTAGATGCGTTTGCCCACCTGCGGGTGCATGGTTTTCGGCAGATCGAACCCGTGCTCGCGATCAAGGATGTAAGCCACACCGCCCTTGCCGGATTGCGAGTTGATGCGGATGATGGCCTCATACGAGCGGCCGATGTCCTGCGGATCAATGGTGAGATAGGGCACGCCCCAGGGTGGCACGGCATTTTCGTTAGATTCGCGCGCCCGCAGGTCGAGGCCTTTCTTGATCGCATCCTGGTGGGAGCCCGAGAAGGCTGTGAAGACCAGTTCGCCGGAATACGGCTGCCGCTCGGGCACGTTGAGGCGGGTCACGCGCTCATACACCGCGCGGATCGACTGCAGGTCGGAAAAATCCAGGCCGGTGGCAATGCCGTGGCTGTTGAGGTTGAGGGCCACGGTGACGATGTCGAGGTTGCCCGTGCGCTCGCCGTTGCCAAACAGCGTGCCTTCCACCCGATCCGCGCCAGCCATCAGCCCAAGTTCGGTGGCCGCCACGCCGGTGCCCCTATCGTTGTGGGTGTGCAATGAAACAACGAGCGAGTCCCGGCGTTTCAAGTTGCGGCACATCCATTCAATCTGGTCGGCATGCACGTTGGGCGTCGTCCACTGCACGGTGTCCGGCAGGTTGATGATCATTTTTTTCTCCGGCGTCGGCTGCCAGACGTCGATCACGGCGTTGCAACATTCTAACGAAAAATCCAGTTCGGTGTCCGAGAACGATTCCGGTGAATACTGGAGTACCACCTCGGTTTCCGGCACGGTCGCCACCAATTCCCTCACCAAGCGGGCACCTTCGATGGCGATCACGCGGATCTCGTCCCGCGTGGCATTGCCAAAAGTCACTCGCCGCTGCAAGGGCGAGGTCGAGTTGTAAATGTGGACAATCGCGCGCCGCGCGCCGCGTATGGCCTCAAAGGTCCGCCGGATCAGGTGCTCGCGCGTCTGCACCAACACCTGCACCGTCACATCCGCGGGAATCCGGTGCTCGTCGATCAAACGCCGCAGAAATGCAAACTCCGTGTCTGCCGCCGAGGGAAATCCCACCTCGATTTGCTTGAAACCCACCCGGCAGAGCAGATCAAAAAACTCCAGTTTCTCCTCGATGGACATCGGCTGTGGCAGCGCCTGGTTGCCATCCCGCAGGTCCACCGAACACCATTCGGGGGCCTTCTTCAGGGCGCAACCCGGCCATGTCCGGTCGGGCAGGTCAACCGGCGGAAACGCACGGTATTTGGTAAATGAGGCAGGGTGCATGAGGCGTGTGGCTGCAAAGGATAGCCCTCTCTTGCCAAATGGACACCCCCAAGTCGAAAAAAAACTCGCGGGGACCAGAATCAAGAAACACAAGAAACGTTGAGATGGGGACAAGTGAATTGTTCATGCACGCGGCCTTCTCTCTCTTATGGATCGAAACGCCAGGCTCGCCAAGAGAAGAATTTTGAATGAGGAAAGTAGCCCAATCCACTTGACTTGGCCTGAAAAATTATTAAATCGACACGTCATTGAACAAAACTGCTGCTACGGCAAAGAATATATGCTCGCTCACCGCATTTCTGACAACATAACGCTTCGTTTACTACAGGCTCATCACGCCAGGAGTCTCTTTGATTTGGTGGATTCTAACCGAGAGCATTTGCGCGCCTGGCTACCGTGGCTTGATAAGACGCTTTCTGAGAAGGACACAGCCGGATTCATTTCTGGAATGCTTTCATCCTTCGCAAGCACTGGAGCTTTTGCCTGCGGAATATGGCAGACGGAGCGTCTCTCGGGCGTAGTGGGATACAATCGCATGGATTCAGAAAGCAGAATCGGTTATATCGGATATTGGCTTTCAAAAGATGCCGAGGGAAAGGGGATCATGACTGATTGCTGCCGCGCATTGATAAAGCATGGATTTGAGGAATGCGGACTCAACCGGATTGTCATCTCTGTTGCAACATGCAATATCAAGAGCCAAGCCATTCCGGATCGACTTGGTTTCTCCAAGGAAGGGGTATTGCGCGATGCAGAATGGCTTTACGACCACTACGTTGATCACACCGTCAATGCGATCCTTGCAAATGATGAGATGGGGACAGACGTATTATCTCACTGCCAATCACATGCTCAAAATGACGCCAGCTAAAGTCGCGATTTCGCTGGTATGTTTTTGCCTGTGTCTTCTAACCATCATTTTCATCACGCTTCTGTTTCCCTGGATTTTCTAAACCGGATGTTTTTTGCGATCCTTGTGGTTCTGGTGCTACATTGGAAAATAGAACCACAGATAAACAGGATAGACACAGATTTTAAGAGCTTTACAAAGAAATCTCCCCTCACCTGTTGTGTGAACGGCGTGTCATCCGCAATGGGTTTCTAATCAATTCTTTATCTGCGTAAATCCTGTTCATCTGTGGTTTGTAAGTTTCCCTCTCCACCCCAGAAAAGCGCGGCCCATTCCACATTCGACATTCCGCATTCCGCATTCCGTATTTCTCGAGAGTCGGCGGCGGGATTGCCTCCACTGCGTTCCGGCCATGCGAGCGTGCGCTGCGCGAAAAGTAGAATGGGTTGCTGCGAGCAAGCTCCGCGTTCGAACCCAAAGAGGCCGCTTCGCGGCTGGGTTCTCATCCCGCCTCGCATCACTCCCGTGCGGATCTTGTTAGACCCCACAACTCCAACGGCGGTTTGGTGTCCAAATGGTCGGGGCGGCGGGATTCGAACCCACGGCCTCTTCGTCCCGAACGAAGCGCG
>CAYWLC010000248.1:0-3577 GCA_964458895.1 uncultured Luteolibacter sp.
CCGGCGCGATGATCACGTCGGTGAAGATTTCAGAAATCACGCGGGCGAGTTCGATGGTTAGAGGGCGGTTGCACACGATCACTCCGCCGAATGGTGCCTGACGGTCGGTCTCGTAAGCCTTCTGCCAGGCCACCCGCAGGTCCTCATCGTCCTGGCCTACGCCGCAGGGGTTGGTGTGCTTGAGGATGGCGACGGTGGGCCTAACAAAATCAAGGATGAGGTCGGTGGCGGCCTCGATGTCGAGAATGTTGGTGTAAGAAAGATCCTTGCCCTGGATTTGGGTGAAAAACTCGCGGAAGTTCCCGTAGAGCGAGCATTTCTGATGGGGGTTGTCGCCATAGCGCAGTTCCTGTTCGAGTGGCAGGCTGAGGGTGAAATTGCAACCGGTTCCGCTGCGGCATTGGCCGAGGAAGTTAGTGATCGCGGAGTCGTACTGGGAGGTGCGCATGAAAACCTTCACGGCGAGTTGTTCGCGGTATCCCTTGGTGGTGTTGCCGTTGTGCTCCTTCATTTCCTCGATCACGCGGGAGTAATCCATGGGGTCCACGACCACGGTAACCGCCGCGTGGTTTTTAGCGGCGCTGCGCAGCATTGACGGCCCGCCGATATCGATGTTTTCGATGGCCTCTTCCAAGGTGACATCCGGTTTGGCGATGGTTTCTTCAAATGGATAGAGATTCACCACCACCAGATCGATGGGCGGGATCCCGTTCTTTTCCGCCTGGGCGACGTGGCTTTTGTCGTCGCGGCGCTGGAGCAGCCCGCCGTGGACTTTCGGGTGCAGCGTTTTCAGGCGGCCATCGAAAAGTTCGGGGGCGCCCGTGTATTCGGACACATCAATGACCGGCAACCCGGCATCCCTCAAGGCCTTGGAAGTGCCGCCGGTGGACAGGAGTTCGACCCCGAGGTCGTGCAGTTCCTTGGCGAATTCGGCAAGGCCGGTTTTGTCGGATACGGAAAGAAGGGCGCGGGTGATGGGCATGGCGGGGGTCATTCGTTGGAGTTGGCCGGTGGGTACGCCCGCCCGACAGCCACTGCCGTATCCAAGGATGCCCCCACACGCAAGCGGAATAGGGAGCGAGTGAGCGGCAGAATGGTGATGGCATGTCTGCGCATGCATGGAGTGCGGTGGGAAGCGTAGCGCCACACCGCTTTGGCTGCATCTTGCGGCGCGCTGCCGCGCGATCAGGTCCGGTCCGTCCCCAAGTAGCGGCGTTCATTGCGTTCGCTGTGCAAGACGGCAAGCGCCTCCCATGGCCTGCGGAGCGGATTAGGTTGATCCAAAGCGGTGTCGCACTGCGTTTGCCACCGCACTCCATGCTTTGTCTTGCCATGATCCGACTAACATTATCTGCTGTTGCTCATGCCGGACGTCCATTGGCCACATGCACCGCATCACAGGCTTTGTGAACGTGGAACCTACATGGTCACTGCGGGAACCTATCAGAAACGCCATCACTTCGCCGGTCGAAAACGCGTGGAAGTGTTGCACTGCGGACTGCTGGCCGTGGCGGATGAGTTCGGCTGGCGCATGGAAGCATGGGCGGTCTTTTCCAACCACTATCACTTTGTAGGCCATTCGCCTGCGGATCCCACATCGATTTCAGGAATGTTAGGGAAGTTGCACGAACGCACCGCGAAATGGGTGAACCAACTCGACCAAACATCCGGGCGGAAAGTCTGGCATAACTTCAGGGAAACCCGCCTCACTCACGAAAAATCCTATTTTGCCCGCTTGAACTATGTGCATCGGAATGCCGTGAAACACTGCCTGGTTCTCACTCCCAGTGCCTACCCCTGGTGTTCTGCCGGGTGGTTTGAAAAAGAGGCGACCTCCGCACAGGTGAATACCATTTACTCCTTCCCGACCGACCGTCTGAAAGTCCTCGACGACTACGAACCTGCCGCAGATTGGTGATGGCATGGAGTGCGGTGGGAAGCGTAGCGCCACACCGCTTTGGCTGCACCTTGCGGCGCGCTGCCACGCGATCAGGACCGGTCCGTCACCCAGCAGCGGCGTTCATTCCGTTCGCTGTGCAAGACGGCAAGGGACTCCCATGGCCTGCGGAGTGGGAAGGGTTGATCCAAAGCGGTGTCGCACTGCGTTTGCCACCGCACTCCATGCTTTCACACCTCTAACAGCCTCTTCAGCTCCGCCTCATCAATGACCGCCACACCGAGTTGTTCGGCCTTGTCGCGTTTGGAGCCACCGCCTTCGCCGGCTAGGACATAACTCGTTTTGGCGGACACTGAACCGCTGACCTTGCCGCCCTGGCTTTCGATCAACTCCTTCATCGCATCGCGTTCCATGCTGAGGCTTCCCGTGAGCACGAAGGTAAGGCCCGCAAGGGGACCGGAAGAGGATTGTGGATCGCGGATGGTGGATGATGGATGGATACCGAGGCGCTCCAGACGCTGGAGGGTGTCCTGGCCGGCCGCGGATTGGAAGAAGGCGGTGACGGATTCCGCCACGGCAGGGCCGACGTCGCCGGTGATGGCATGTTTTGCTAGAAACTTGTTCTGCTTTTTGGCGGTGGCCCGGGTGTCGCGCAGCAGTTCGGCGAGGATGGGGGAATTCGCAATTGCTGTTAGATCGATGTGAAGGCGGGCGAGTTCTTTGGCTGCGGATTCTCCGAGTTGGCGGATGCCCATGGCATAGAGCCAGCGCTGTAGCGGCTTGGTTTTCGCGGTTTCAAGGGCAGCGAGGATTTTGGCGGCGTTTTTCTCACCGAAGCGGCGGGGGGCCTCCTCGCTGCCGAGGTTGAGGTTGGCCAGCACATTGTCTGTTAGATCAAAGAGATCGAGCGGGGTGTGGCAATGGCCGTGTCGGACCAATGCTTCCGCGACGGTTTCGCCGAGGCCTTCGAGGTCGAGCGCCTTGCGGGAGGCGAAGTGGGTGATGCGGGTGACGGCCTGGGCGGGGCACTGGAAATTCGTGCAGCGCCAGGCGACAAAGCCTTCCTCCTGCGAAATCGGCCCCCCGCAGGATGGGCATTTGCCTTGGGCTTGGTCGAAGATCGAATAGACCGTCGCGCCGGGCACGGGTTGGGTCACCTTGACGATGGCGGGGATGATCTCACCGGCTTTTTCCACCAGCACGGTGGCTCCGATGTGGATTTGTTTGCGGTCGATCTCGTCCTGATTGTGCAGGGTGGCGCGGGAGACGGTGGAGCCGGAGATGAGGACGGGTGTGAGTTCGGCGACGGGTGTTAGAACGCCGGTGCGGCCGACCTGGATAGTGATGTTTTCGAGTTGGGTTTCCTTTTGTTCGGGCAGGAACTTGTAGGCGGCGGCCCAGCGTGGCGCGCGCGAGGTGAAGCCGAGTTTCTCGCGTTCGGTGTGGTGCAGCACCTTGATGACCGCTCCGTCGGTGCCGTAGTCGAGGGCGTGGCGGTCGCGATTGATGCTCGCCACGCCATCCAACATGGCATCGAGGGTTTCGGCGGTGATGAGCGGTTGGTTGCGAGGGATTCCGAGCGCGTCTAACAAACCGTGGAATTCGTGTTCGCTTGCGAGTGGTTCGCCGTCGTAGGCGCCGAGTCCGTGGGCGAGGAAGGCGAGCGGGCGTTGGGCGACG
>CAYWLC010000249.1:0-3545 GCA_964458895.1 uncultured Luteolibacter sp.
GCATAATCCACCTTATGCGAAGAAAGTAGTTATCCGAGAGAAACCGTCAAAACCCACAGAAGTACTCAACTCTTTGTCAATTTACTTTGCATAATCTCCGATGGACTCCTTGGGGTTGGTGCCCCAAAAACTACCTTAATTGCCGAGTGGACATATTCACAAAACCACGAAACAACGCGGGTAGTCTACACTAATTTCAGCGAAGGAGACGTTATGATGGAGAAAAAACCGCTGTTGAACCTTTTGCAAGAATTGGAGGAGGAGCTGATCCGGCTCGGATATACTGAAGGCTCAATGAAGTTTTATCGAAACAGATGGCAGAAGCTTCAAAATTTTGCAGTAGAACGCCATCAAACCCACTTCACAGAACAGCTAGGGCTAGACTTTCTTGAGAGCTGTTGTCATCTGTTGGAGAAAGAATCTACGAAATCGCTTTCCCAGAATGACACCCAACAACTTCGTGTCATTCGCATGATCGGTGATTTTCAGCTGCATCAAAGTGTATTGCGTCGTTATTACAAACAGAGAAACTTGCTACAGAACTCGTACTTTCTGGCTATAGCCGATCGTTTTGAGGGCTACTGCGAGAATAAAGGGTATTCCAATGTAACGACTGAACATTATGTGAAGCAAACAAAACTTTTTATGGATTATCTTGTCTCACAAAACGTAACAGACTGCGATCAAATCGCGTTGCCAGTCATTACTAGTTATATTCTGACTCTCTCTGGGTATTCGTATAAGACGATCGAGCAGAAGATCTGCTCCATTCGTGCTTTTCTAAGATACTTACTCGATACAGACATCATTGGTGTGGACTTAGCAACAAAAATACCGATGGTTCGAGCGAGAAAACAAACGAGAATACCATCTGTATGGACAAATGAGGAGTTGACCGCCCTGATAAAAGCCATTGATCGTGGCAACCCAAAAGGAAAAAGAGACTATGCAATGATTCTTCTTGCCTGTATCCTTGGCTTGCGTGTTGGCGACATTAAAAAGCTCACCTTCTCTTCCTTTAAATGGAAAACAAACGAACTTGAGTTCACGCAATCAAAGACAAAGGAGACGACTGTCCTCCCTCTTCCTGCTGAAGTTGGGTGGTCTGTGATTGACTATTTGAAAAATGGGAGACCAAAGGTCGACTCGGAATTTGTTTTTGTACGCCATCTTGCGCCATTCCTCCCTTTCGCCGAGGCGGACCATCTGGCCCAAATTATACGTGACTACATGAGACTGGCACGCCTTCCGATACTAAAAAAGCATAGAGGAATGCATTCTCTGCGTCACACCGCTGCTTCTAGGATGTTAGAAATTGACACTCCGCTTGCCGTTATCTCAGATATTCTAGGACACACCGACACTGACTCAACCTCTGTTTATTTGAAAGTCGATATTAACAGGCTGAGAGAATGTTGTCTTGAACTACAGGAGGGAATTGCTGATGAATGAAGATATTTTTTCAGGACCGTTTGCAGCGATGATTCAAGATCACATTGCCATCAAAAGGGCCATTGGCTACAAATACGAAGCAGAATATCGGCATCTTCTACGATTTTCCAAATTTACAGCAGCAAAGCACCCTGAAGCAAAAACACTAACAAAAGAGATTGTTCTTGCCTGGTGCGGAAAGAAAAACTACGAAACTCAGGCTAATCATTGTAGCAGAGCTTCCATTATTCGTCAGTTTGCTATCTACATGAACCATATCGGAAAAGAGGCATTCATACTTCCCAAAGGCTATTTTCGCTCGGAAAAACAGTACACTCCGCACATTTTTACGGACGAAGAGTTGCACAAATTCTTTCATCAAACGGACAGGAACCACTATATCGGCACATGTCCGTGTCGACATCTCATCATGCCACTGTTCTTCCGTATGATTTACTCATGTGGCCTAAGACTATCTGAGGCTCGGCTTCTAAGAAGAAAAGATGTCGATTTGGCTGCCGGTATTCTTTCTATAAAGCATGCAAAAAACGATAACGACCGCCTTGTACCAATGTCGGATAATCTAACAAAGCTCTGTCTTGCTTACTATAACAAAGTGCATTTGTCTCAGAAAGACAGAACGTATTTCTTTCCTGGTCTCAACGATAGACCCATGACAATTACAAATGTTTATCACAATTTTCGGCGTTTCCTGTGGAGAGCTGGCATCTCACACGGTGGAAGGGGAAAGGGACCGAGAATTCACGATTTCCGCCATTCATTCGCGTGTCACTGTCTTAAGAAGTGGGTCATTCAGGGGAAGGACCTAAACGCATACCTCCCGGTGTTGAAAACATATCTGGGACATAGTTCCTTCGAAGATACTGCGTATTACCTTAGACTAACTGCCGATATCTATCCTAACATCATCGTAAAAATTGAAGGATATTGCGCTGGCATTATTCCGGTATTGGAAGGAGATCGCGATGAACACAACTGATTTTGCCAAATATCTTACCGCATTTCTCACCGTCTATCTTCAAGAACAAAAGAACGCCAGCAGAAACACCATTGCATCCTATAGAGACACGTTCAAACTCCTTATTCGCTTCTGCCAGGAACAACAAGAAGTTTCAGCCGAAAAACTAACCATGAATCATTTAACTCACGAGTTAATCTCAGATTTTCTCAACTTTCTTGAAAAAGAGAGGAGATGCAGTATCTCGAGCAGAAACCAGAGACTCGCAGCCATTCACTCGTTTTTCCGTTATGTGCAATACGAAGAACCAAACGGATTGTTATATTTCCAGAAAGTGATCGCGCTTCCCGTAAAGAAAACGGCAAAACCCTCTATCCCACATTTAAGCCCAGAGGTCATCCAGCAGCTGCTGGCCCAGCCTGATAGATCGACGGTCAAAGGAAGGCGCGATCTGACACTTCTCAGCATTTTGTATGACTCTGGTGGCAGAGTTCAAGAGGTTGTGGATTTAAGAGTGAAAGATGTCACTCTTGGAGGCCAACCTGTGTTGGTGCTGACGGGAAAGGGTAATAAATCTCGCAGAGTTCCGCTGATGAAGAACACAGTATCTCTTCTGGACCGTTATTTGCAAGAACACTCATTGCATAAATCTGGGCAGGGAGACTGCCCCCTATTCGAAAATAGGCACCACAACAAGCTAACGAAGGAAGGCGTCGCGTACATCATCACAAAATATGTCGAAATGGCAAGAAGAACATCGGTAATAGTGCCTCAAAACATATCTCCTCATATGTTTCGTCATAGCAAAGCGATGCACCTCCTTCAGGCGGGGGTTTCTCTAGTTTATATCAGGGATTTTCTAGGACATGAAAGCATCAAAACTACTGAAATCTATGCGAAGTGTGATACTGAGCTAAAGCGTAAAGCGCTCGAGAAAGCATACCCCGATCTTGTAGACGGAAATCTGCCGGCCTGGAATAAGGATATTGCGCTCCTTGATTGGTTGTCTAAGTTAGGATAGTATCCATATTATGCAAAGTAAATTGGAAAGTCATGCACAGAAATCTGGTCTATTTTGGTGAACTTCGCATAATCGCCAACTTCGCATAAGGTGGACCTTTATCACCGCTGCTAA
>CAYWLC010000250.1:0-3470 GCA_964458895.1 uncultured Luteolibacter sp.
CTCACCACAATCATAGCTTAGCCCCTGGCCCGAATTTCGGGGCCCCGCTCATTTTCGGGTGCGCTCATGGCCGCGGATTCTAACGAAAACCGGACCTTGGTTCCGTCGCGCATGACCATGACCCGGCAGCTTCCTGAGGCGGTTGCCGTCGATTGCTCGCCGCCCCATCCGCCGGATGTTGCGGCCACCGAGGCTTCCACCTTGAGATCGAGGATGAAAATCGAGCGGGTTGCCCATCCTGAGAAAAACCTGGGAGGATTCATTTCCATGACGGATTCCAAGCGCCAGAGATGTTGCGATGATCCACCCGGGGCGGGAACGGTGGAATCGACAATCAGGGAGGAAGCCCCCACCGCTTCAAAGGCGCACTGCAAGCATACCAATAACAAATCATCAGACTCAGGGGAGCGCGTGGTGACCGCCTGCGGCTTGGGATTGACGGCTGGGAATGCCATCACGGGGTGGATTTTGATAGCGGGTTTTGCCGGTTTCTTGGCTGGTGTTTTCATGGTGCTTCGATGCAGGGTGCGGGATGATCTTTCGAAGTCTCCGGGCGATGGATTCCGCGCAGGGTGACCTGCATCCCATTGCCGGCATCCAACAGAATTCCGCAGGAATTGTCAAGCCGCCCGACCGGATTGAAAGAACCCCCGGCCCTTCCGGAGGAAGGCCGACAAACTCTGGTTCCTGCATGCCTGCGGATGGTCGCCCATGGAGCCTAACCAACTCGTGGCCAAATAGATCATCCGCCATGACGATGGAACCGACGGGAGCATCTCGATCCTCAAGTTGCCCGCCGGCACCTAACAGATAACAAACAGGCAGGTGCCCAACACGTGGCAGATGCTGCCGCCCAGCACGAACAAATGCCAGATAACAGAACCAGCGAAGTCCCGAATACCGCCGCGGATACGATCTTGACCGTATTCCCGCCGGCCAACACCAGCATCATCACCAGCGCCACAATGCCCACCACCACGCCCACCGCATGCGTCACCAAACTGGCGACTTCCTCGCGGTGGGAGTCACACAACTGCGAACGATCCGAATCGCGGAAAGTCATCGGCATGTGCCCATTCATCGCGCGGGATCACCGATGTGTCCAGCAAAGGTTATTGACAGGCGTAGTCCTCAACACTTTCAGTCCTTCGACGTCTTGGCGAAGGACTGAAAGTGTTGAAATAAGGCGATTGTCATGACATCTCCAGCAATCAACGCCCCAATGGTCACACTTCGCTTGCGTCTCAGCATTTCAGCTTGACAAACCCTACACAACCTGTTCAAAAGAACCCCTGATTACGCCCCTACCAACTTTTGTCGATTTTTTCGCAGGCAGCGGCCTTGTCACACAAGGAGCCAAGCATGCCTGCGCTCCCGTGTGGGCGAACGATATCTGCCCCAAGAAGGCCGGAATTTACACCGCCAATCACGGGACGGATCATTTTCATCTCGGGGCCATCGAACAAGTCATTGGTTCCACGATTCCTGCGGGTGATATCGTTTGGGCGAGTTTCCCCTGTCAGGATCTATCCCTTGCCGGGAAAATGGGTGGTCTTGCGGCATCAAGGAGCGGCCTTTTCTGGGAATGGCTGCGCGTTTTGGACGAAATGCCGGTAAAACCCACCGTTCTAGCCCTTGAAAATGTGGTGGGCTTGCTTTCCGCAAACGGCGGGCAGGATTATCGCCTGCTTCATCAAGCACTGCGCGAAAGGTCTTACCGGGTGGGTCCGATGTTGTTAGATGCCCGCCTTTGGGTCCCCCAGTCTCGCCCCCGGGTTTTCATTGTTGCCGTTCAGGATCACGTCGATACCGGCAACTATGAAGACAACGGTCCGAATTGGCTCCATCCCGATCCGGTAATCAAAGCCACCGCGCCTCTGGATGATGTGGTTTTTTGGTCGATGCCTCGTCCCACCAAGCGGCCCAAGGACTTGTCTGATGTCATCGACTGGGGCGCACCCGTTTTCAACGAAGAACGTTCGGAGGCCCTGTTTTCCCTCATCGCCTCCAAACACCGTACATTGTTAGACAAGCTCTCGTCCACCACCCGTGCGGTTTTCCCTGGCTACCGTCGCACCCGCAAAGGCAAACAGGTTCTGGAGTTGCGTTTCGACAATCTCTCCGGCTGCCTGCGAACGGCGGAAGGTGGCAGCAGTTGCCAATTCCTTTTGCTCCACGATGCCGGAGAGTGGAAAGCCCGCCTAATCACCCCACGTGAAGCCGCCCGCCTCATGGGTGCCCCGGAACGCTACCAACTCTCCACTTCTTATAACGAATCTTACAATGCCATGGGCGACGCCGTGGTGGTTCCTGTCGTTAAACATCTGGTGAATCATCTGATGGTGCCATTGGTTCAAAGCGCAAAATCCCATGTCAAAAGATCTTCCAAAACGGCTTCAAGAGTTCGCCTCATCGCATAAGTTTCTTGCCCAGAAAGGGCCACTTTGTGTTGCCCTGGTCGTTACTCGCACCGCGATCAAACAAGGTTTGCCATTGGATGCCAAACAACTCGTGACCTCCGCCCAAGGGCAGGTTCTCGGGCTCGGGAAAAGCGCGGTCCAGGCAATCCTCAAGGACTACGGCATCACCAAGACCCTGGCAGCCGAGGGAGGTCGCACGAGTCGTGGCAGCATGGGAAATATGCAGGACTATGTCGCATTCCTGAATGGCCTTGGTAATCTTGCGGGATTCGATATGGGTGAAGTTGAAAAATGGTGGATTGCTCGTGTACGTGACTATTTCGAAGCCTCACCTATCAAACTGAAGATCGATATCGGATCCACCCTCAAGGTATGTCTTGCTGGCATATTTGACGAAGCCAAACGACGCCAGGCCGAGAATCGTGGAGCTACGGTTCTCGGTGCCGTCATGCAACACTTGGTCGGCGCAAAACTTGAAATCCTCTATCCTGATCTAACAATCAACCACAGTGGCTATTCAGTTGCTGATTCGCCAACCGGTCGTTCCGGGGATTTCGAAATCGGTGATTGTGTGATCCATGTAACGACTGCGCCATCCAGACTACTACTCGAGAAATGTGCGGAGAATCTGGCTCGGGGTCTGCGTCCATTAATCATTTCGAACACTGCAGGTGCCGCCATGGCCGAGACTTTGGCGGACGAAGTGGGTATCACCAAGCGGGTTGAGGTGTTGGACATTACCCAGTTTCTTGTTGCCAACGTCCTTGAATGGACCGGATTTGATGGCGCACGCCGCCGTACCACTTTTGAGGATCTGATTTCACGCTACAACGAAATCATCGCACACTGCGAGACGGATCCGAGCCTGAAGATTGATGTGGCTTGATGGCGTGGACGATGAATTTCCGCATCTCCGGTGTGGTTGATTATTGCGGAAAGTCTGCCACTCTTTCCCTCGTATGCCACACCTTATGATATCTTTCCGCCAGCCCAAGTGAGCGGGGCCCCGAAATTCGGGCCAGGGGCTAAGCTATGATTGTGGTGAGTGGG
>CAYWLC010000251.1:0-3307 GCA_964458895.1 uncultured Luteolibacter sp.
TGACCTTCTTGGCACCAGCGGTGATGTGGCCCATGGCTTTTTCCGCATCGGTGAAGAGTCCGGTGGACTCGATGACGATTTCCACGCCAAGTTCCTTCCACGGCAGGCCTTCGGGTGAGCGCGCGCTCACGACCTTGATTTCCTGCCCGTTCACGACGATCACATCGTCTTCGGCGAGGTCAGGGGAGGATTTTTTCGAAGAAACCGTGCCGGCAAAACGACCTTGTGTGGAGTCGTATTTGAGCAGGTAGGCGAGGTTGTCCGCAGGCACGATGTCACCCACGGCGGCGACTTTGAAGGAGGTTCCGAGGAGTCCTTGTTCAACAAGGGCGCGGAAGACGAGTCGGCCAATGCGACCAAATCCGTTGATTGCAATGGTGGTCATATCAGTTGTTGGGGTGTCCGCAGCGGGTATTTCCGCCCGGCGGGCTGGAATGATGCATGTGAAAATCAAGACGTCAACGCCCTGTGAAAAAACCGCAGAATATGCGCGGTTTTCAGCAAATTTACGAACAAATGCGTGACATGCCTGTCGAATCCGGCTTGGGTCGTACCTGCATCCGCGCGCCATGGCCATTGATCCCCTCAAAGACGGCATTCGTTCCCAGGTCAGGGTCGATTTCTACGGCAACGTCCACAAACGCCTGCGGGGCACGGATGCGCAAAAACGCTACGCCACCGAAGTGGCCGTGCTCAAGGTGCTGGAGCAACGCGGCTGCCCGTATGTCCCTAGATTGTTAGAAGAGCATCCGGAGGAACTCTATTTCGTTTCCACCAACGCCGGCAAATCCGCCACCCAGATCTCCAAGGAAAAAGCCGACAAGCTGTTCGCCATGCTGGAGGCCGAATACGGCGTGCGCCACCTCGATGCGGAACCGCGCAACATCACCTACTCGGACAAACTCGGGTGTTTCTGCATCATCGATTTCGAACTCGCCGAGATCCTGCCACCGCCGCCGGATCTCGTCGTGCCCGCCCATCCCTAATACCAAGCATCCGTGTCCGACGCCTCGTTTCTCCAATGGGCCATGCTCAGCCACAGCGGTTCGCGCAAGGCGCGCAACGAGGATTCATTGATCGCATTTTCCTCGGGGCCCACGGGAGCCGAAACCCTGGATGCCAGCGGCACGCGCTCACTGGCACGCCACGACCTCGTCTTCGCCGTATCCGACGGCATGGGAGGCGGCAATGCAGGGGACCTCGCCTCCTCCCTGCTGCTCCAGCGGATGTCGGAAATCATCCCGGAAACCTTCAAAATCGCCGCCTCCGGGTTTTTTCCGGATTGCCTCGAACATCTGGCAGACACCCTCCGCTCCGTTCACGATCACGTCAACGCCACCGCCGCGTGCGAACACACCCGCGGCATGGCCGCCACCGTAGCGCTCGCTTGGTTCACCATGGACAACCTCTACATCGCCAATGTCGGGGACTCCCGGGTCTATCGCTCGCGCAACGGCAAGCTCGAACAACTTACCCGCGATCACACCACCGCATGGGGCCAGTGGAAACGCGGTGAAATCTCGGAAATCGAATACCGCTGCCACCCGCGGCGCTCGGCGCTCTACGAAGTCATTGGCGGCGGTCACTTGAATGTCTGCCCGCATTTCGCCGCCCTCCCCTACCAACCCGGCGATCATTTTCTGATCTGCTCGGACGGCTTGGTCGATGGCCTTTGGGAACGCCACATCTCCAACGCGCTGGCCGCCTCGGTTTGCCCCATGCAGACCTCCGAGGCCCTCCTCAGACGGGCCATCGACAACTCCGGCATCGACGACACCACCCTCATCGTCATCCATGTCACCGAGTCTGCAGAGAGCCTATCCAAGCCGTGACTGATGTCCAAGTGCAAACCGCGCACTTGGGTTGCTTTTCTCATCGGATCGGACGCAGCCGAAAGGCGCGGGGGCCGCATCCCGCGAAAGACCGCACGAACGCATTGAAGTAGCTGAGATGACGGAACCCGAGGTCAATGGCGATGCATTTGACCGGCAGGCTGGTATGGGTGAGAAGGTGCCGCACGCGATTCCAGCGCTGTGCGCGCATGTGCTCGATCACGCTCACGCCCAGCCTAGCTTGAAAGAGGCGGGTCAATTGGTTGTGGGATTTGCCAACCCGCTTGGCAAGCTCTGCGACGGTGAGCGGTGGAACAGAGTGTTCATCTATCAAACGTATGGCTTTATCGAATTCCGTTTCGGGCGGGGCAGTCGTGCGCGCATCCGCCTCTGTCAATTCCCACACGGCATCCCACAACCGGGCCGAGGCACGGCTGGGTTGAGCCGTGGCCCATGGAACGGATGCCACCAGCAAATCCCGCCACTTGGCCGCGAAATCCCCTCGGAAATGGACCAGAGGTGGAGGCGACCTCCGCCGCGGCTGCAGCTTGAGCTTGAACAAGCTGAAGAAATGAGTTGAGCCGGGACGGCGCCAGGCGTGGCGAAAGGCCGTGTCGGGCGGAATGAGCGAGACACAGCCCGCGTGCAGCTTAAAGACCTTTTTCCCAAGGGTCAGCGAACCCTCGTAGTTGTAGAGATGCAAGGCCCACAACCCTTCGAGCCGGTAACGTTGGCTGCTTTCGGCGTTTCCGTGATTGCCCATACCGGTGTAAACGATCACGGGTGGAGCCGAGTATTCGAGTATTTCGCGCCAGGTAAGGGGATGAAGCGGCATGGTGAATAAACGTAACTAAACAGTGATTCTTCTTAATCGGCAATGTTGGATTTTTCCGCAGCAAGGAGCGAGAAGACGCGCATGGCAAAAATACATCTCGGAATCAACATGGAATTCGTGCGTCACGACGACAAGTCGTTCGAGTGGGGCATGGAGAAAGCGGCGGAATTGGGCTACGAGTTCGTGGAGCCGATGGTTCACTTGGGGCGCGAGCTTCTGAGCGAGGCGGGGTATTTTCACTCTGTCTCCATGCTCGACGATCCTCTCCGGC
This sequence comes from uncultured Luteolibacter sp., assembly GCA_964458895.1. GTDB lineage: Bacteria > Verrucomicrobiota > Verrucomicrobiia > Verrucomicrobiales > Akkermansiaceae > Luteolibacter. The sequence continues at coordinate 2,939 of CAYWLC010000251.1, forward strand.
TCCGGCGGGCGGCGGAGACCTTCGGCGTCAAGCTTTCGGCGCTCTCCGCCCACACCCCGCTTTGCAAGCCGGAAATCTCGGTGGAATATCTCAAGCAGGCAATCCGGTTTGCAGCCGAGGCTGGCGCACCGATTGTCAACACGGATGAAGGTCCCAAGCCCCGCTGGACGACGGAACAGGAAGATCACACGCTGATGAGATAGGGACAGACGAATAATTCAAAAAGAGCTGGAGATGAGATAGGGACAGACGAATAATTCAAAAAGAGCTGGACACGTCCCCGTTGGGGCGGTAGGTTCCCTGCCATGAGACGCGCGCGCTGGCTGGCACCTTGGAAGGACAAGGCCGAACGGCCCTCGATCTACCACT
>CAYWLC010000252.1:0-3202 GCA_964458895.1 uncultured Luteolibacter sp.
GCTCCGGGGCAAACTGAGTTACGCCACCAAAGTATTTCCTGGCATCGAACCTTTGCGCGCCCAGGTCGTCAAATGTCCTGAACGCTACCCTTTCTCCACCAGCTATATACTCTATAAATTCAGATGCGAAATCAATATTTGGTGTTAATTTTAGTAGTGCCATATGTTATATTATTCCCTTATGATTAAAGTTCGCAAGAATTTCCACTACATGCTAGTGTCTTCATTCCTTCAGTATTATCCCTATCTTCATATTTACTAAGCATAGAAAAATCTATCGTTGGCATTGATGCTACCATGATATTATATTCTTCTTCAGTTATGTCTTCGTATGGAGGTAGGTGATATTTGGTGTTATCATAAGGGAACAGAGCAACTCCGCTAATTGAATCGGCGTGCTTAAAAAGATATTGGCACGTGTCTAGCCACTCTTCATCCTTTACGAAAATTGTGCAACTTTGATTCATTTCACACCAATTCTCTACCAACATTCTATAGAACTCCAATTGAGTAATAGCAGAATCATCTTGTCTAGTCTTGCAACCTTCAGGTGCTTTAATTGGGAATGAGAATACCGCTGTGTCATGATTACCTTCGTCCATGTCGTATTTCATTCCTTGGTCGACCATCATTTTGAACAGGCTATCGTGGGTACTAATTCTAACTCTCCTAATGTAGTGAGTATTCCACCTACTGTGCATCCCACTTGAGACATTACAAAGGAGACTAGCTGTGCCGCTTGGTTTACCTAATGTGATGGCCGCTGGCATATTAATGCCAAGTATAGCCGATGCTTCTTTTGCCGTTTTAATTGCCGTTCTTTTCCAGTGCCTCAATGTTTCAGGAGTAATTAAGTCTATGTTGTCAGCAAGCCCGGTTAACGAAACTCCAAGCAATCTCTCTTCTTCTGCGTTCTGTGTCCATTCGGGACTTAGATTCGGAAAATGGGTAAGTGTCGCCTGTAAACAACCAATCCATGTAGCTGTGCGAATCTTTTCTTGAACTGAGTCAAAATCATCGTCATTTCGGATACATACCTCACTCAAATTGCAAAGTCCGCGACTTCTAAGGATGGTTTCAGCGCAAGGGTTCGTTATGACTAGCTTTTTAGCATCTCGTCTTTTTGGCGTCCTCTTTCTTGCCGCAACTAAGTTGAATATTCCAGGTTCTCCGCTACCACTTCGAGCAGAATCAATAAAGAGTTGAGTGAAGTCTAATACGTTGGGTTTTTTTCTATAGACTGCACTTATGTTTGCCATGAATCGTCTTGGATGGACATTCTTTCCTTGTTTTGATTCTAACATCAAACTATCATCAACATCACATAGACAAATTTGGCTTGACCTCCTAACGCCTCCACAGACTACACTTGCTGCAATTTCATTCATACAGTCAGATATTTCAAGTGATGTTAACCTTCTACCTTGAGCTTGCAATATAGTATCTCTTAAGAATTCAATACATCTACGCAGCGGTTCTGGTCCACTAGCATAGCCTCCACTTGTTACTAAAGGAGAACCGGCTGGCCTTATAAGTTTAAGGTCTACTTGTATATCTCTACCTTTGTAAAGTTCGTCTACTGTAAACTGAACAGCCTCTTTCCATCCTAACCTAGAATCTGGAACTTCAAACCGCAATGTAGGTAGATTACGTTGTTTTGCAATTTCAGGTAGTTGTTCAATGTTATGTCTTTCCACGCTGTAACCACATCCGGTTCCGGCTAATAGTAGATACATCATGGTTCCAAAGGCATCTAGCGAGTCTACACATATTGCTGAACAATTATATGCAGATATGTTATCACGCCTACAATTTTCCCCTGCAGACCATAGTAATCTTAATGAAGGCAACACTCCTTTATTCATTATATGTTTAGCAATCTTATCTTTTGTCTTTTGAGGAATCTTGTCACAGTTTTTAGTTTCAGTAAAAAGGAACGTCAGCAGTCGATTAACTGCTTCTTCCCAAGTTTCACGACGCTTTTCATTTGGAAGCCAACGTGAGTAGCTTCTAATAAAAATAAAATCTTCAAATACTCCCATTATATTTTATCCGTCCTATGTAGTTTCTCACCAGTTTTTAGATTGTATGGCGATAATGCCTGTTCAGTAGTTTTGCCTGCTTTAATCCTACAGCCTATTACTCCAGAATTTATGCCTAGCTTTTCTGCCCATTCTTCTAAAACCATACTTTTATTATTGAAGGTTATGATGTGATTGTGTCTGCTGTTTCTACCTTGTTCTTTTCTCGTAGCCCATCGGCAATTTTCAGGTGAATATGGACCTTCATTATCTATTCTATCTATTGTTAATTTATCAGCGTAACCACTTGATTCACACCAATTATAAAAACTAGACCTATCATTTAGCCATTCATCACAGATATAGATACCCCTACCACCATAGTCTTTATACTGATTGTGTTTCGGGTTGTAACACCTATATCTCATGCTATCAAAAATCTTAGCCATTCTAGTTCCTGATTTGCCATGGGTCCGTCTTGATTCTGCGAATGTTTCATAGTGATAACATCCACATGATGTGCTACTTCCGCTGAGTAATGCGTTGGTTGTAGGGGAATTGTGTTTACCACAGTCACATAAGCAATCCCATTTTACGTGATAGCCCCCAGTGTAACCTGCACGCCCTAATACCATAAGGCGACCAAATCTTTTACCCACCAAGTCTCTATTCCGCTTACAACCACAGGCTTTTATTCTCCCACTTTTCAGGGCAGAACCGACCACTGGTCTCTCGCTTCCACAAACACACTTCACCATCCAAAAAGAACTTCTATATTTATCAGTATGGCTAAAACCAATTACCGTTTGTTCACCAAATACCTGTCCGGTAAGGTCTTCTATTTTATTTGTTCGCTTAACTTTTTTGCAACCGCAACTACTCCTACCCTGTGTTAAACTATTTCGCCTAACTACAAGTTCTTTTCCACACGAACATGTTACTCTCCAAAAATATCCTGTATCTTCTCTGTGGCTAAATCCATTTACTGTTAAGTATCCAAAGACCTTACCTGTTAAGTCTTCCATAATATATACCTAACTCCTATTTGTATGATTTTATATCTGGCAAAATGTCTGAGTCTATTGCTAGCATGAAGTCCAGGAATTCATCTGTCACTTCAACGTCATCAAGTTCTTCCCAATAAACGTCATCTAGTGCGTCGTCGTATCCTTTTTTTAGGG
>CAYWLC010000253.1:0-3195 GCA_964458895.1 uncultured Luteolibacter sp.
CCGCGCCCCGGCCGCCGGCGAAGGGGCCCTCCGCATGGTGGACGCCGCGCAGGGCGTGGAAGCCCAGACCGTGGCCAACCTGCACCTCGCCACCCAGCAAAACCTCACCATCATCCCGGTCCTCAACAAGATCGACCTGCCCGCCGCCGACGTCCCAAAATGCAAAAAGCAACTTGAGGAAATCCTCTGCATCCCCGCCGAGGATTGCATCCCCGCATCCGCCAAAGCCGGCATCGGCATTGAGGAAATCCTCGAAGCCATCATCGCCCGCATCCCGGCACCCAAGGAAAACCCGGACAAACTCCTGCGCTGCTCGGTCTTCGACTCGCTCTACGACACCTACCGCGGCGTGGTCTCCTACGTGCGCGTGTTTTCCGGCAGCGTGAAACGCGGCCAGCGCGGGAAACACTTCGCCACCGACAACACCTACGAAGTCAAGGAAGTCGGCGTCTTCACCCCGAAAATGGTCGTGCGCGAAAAACTCGTGGCCGGCGATGTCGGCTATGTGATCGCCAACATGAAATCCGCCAGCGAGGTGAAGATCGGCGATACCATGACCGACTGCACCCACCCCTGCAAGGAACCGCTGCCCGGTTACAAGGAGATCCAGCCGATGGTGTTCTCAGGAATCTATCCGGTCGATTCGTCCGACTACGAGGCGCTCAAGATGGGCATGGGCAAACTCCAGATCAACGACCCGGCCTTCACCTATCAGCAGGAAAGCTCCACCGCCCTCGGCTTCGGCTTCCGCTGCGGCTTCCTCGGCCTGCTCCACATGGAAATCATCCAGGAACGCCTGCGCCGCGAGTTCGACATGAATGTGATCTCCACCTACCCGTCGGTGATCTATCATATCACCATGACCGATGGCACGGAGCGCGTCATCGACAACCCGACGCTTTTTCCCGACCCCCAGGGCATCCAGGAAATCCGAGAACCCATCGTCAATGTCTTCATCATGGTGCCCGGCGAATACATCGGCGACATGATGCAGCTCGTGCTCGAAAAACGCGGCGAGGTCACCAACACCGAAACCATCGACGAATCCCGCGTGATGCTTTCCTGCGTGCTGCCTCTATCAGAAATCCTGGTGGACTTCAACGACAAACTCAAATCCATGACCCGCGGCTACGGCTCCATGGACTACGAACACTCAGGCTACCGCCCCGCCAAAATGGTCAAGATGGACATGCTCATCGCCGGCGATCCCGTCGAGGCCTTCTCCACCATCGTCCACCGCGACAAGGCGGAATCCTATGGACGCTCGCTCGCCACCAAACTCAAGGAGGTGATCCCGTCCCACCTCTTCGTCGTCGCCATCCAGGCCGCCGTCGGCGGCAAAATCGTCGCCCGCGAGTCGATCTCCGCCATGCGCAAAAACGTCACCGCCAAATGTTACGGCGGCGACATCACACGCAAACGCAAGTTGTTAGAGAAACAGAAGGAAGGCAAGAAGAAAATGAAACTCTTCGGCAAGGTCAACATCCCCCAGGATGCCTTCATCAGGGTGCTCAAGAGCGGGGACTGAGCCTCGCTCTAACTGCTGTTGCGCGCACCGCTCTTTCCCATACGGGGATGGGACGTCCCGTCCCATCATTCGGGCGCAAGCGCACATCAACAATCGAAATCTAACAATCATCAATCGTCATTCGATACTTTGATCATCTTGATGAGTGATTTTGCCAGAGATGAATCGCCCCATCCCTTCAGTCTGACCACCCCGCAGCCATGCGGCGGGTCGGAACCGGAGCGCAGCGGAGATAGCCAACGGCAATCCGCCGCTACTTGGGGAGGAGACAAAATTGAGGGGCCGATGACCAGAAGCAGGGAGCCGCAAATAAGCCCAATCACTGCCACCAGCCCCAGCCCCTCAAACACACCCCCACCACCCGTGAAGGGCCGTCATCACATCGCAGCCTGTGTCCCGATCAAGGAAAAACCCGCCACCTATCCTAGAGTATAATCCCAGGGGGAAAATTGAAACTCTGGCCTCTGGTCTCTGGCCTCTGGTCTCTTCTTCCTACCTCACCCACTTGCCATGCACTTCCGGCAGGCGGCCATAACTGATGACAGTGTAGTCGGTGGCACCCTTGGCACCTTCGAGGTGCAGCCCGGTGGCACGCTTCCATGCCGCGCTCATGCTTTCTCCCGTGTGGCAACCCCAACTCTTGCAGTAGGCGTTGCGGGCGAAAATGGATCTGTTGATGCGCGACAAATCACGCTCGTGCAGCCAGGAGGTGGACGCCCCTATGATTTCATTGCTGTAGTCGAACATGAAGGCGAATCTGTTAGAGTGTCCGAAAAAATCGAAGCTCTGGACCGACCCGCGCGGGCGGGCGTTGAGCTGACGGAGGAAATCGCCGGTGCCATTGAACCAAATGAGCTTGATATGGCGACCGGCGGCCACTTCGGTTAGCCACTGGGTGTAGGGTTTGCTATCCTCCCTGCCACGGGTCAGATAGCACGGCTGATAGACCATCCACACGATGGGTGCGTCCGCGCCGTATGCCTTGCGGATTTCGTCCATGCGCAGGGTGGATGCCCTGACGAAATTCGCCCACCAATGGTCGTGGCGGTCCGCAGGGACCCGCAGGTTTTCCCATTTGCGCACGGCCGGTCCGCCGGTGACGATGACATGGTCCGCCCGGCCCGGCAAGGCGAGCAGGAGGCTGGCAAAAAGCAGGACACGCAGAAATCCAATCATGCGGGCGAAACTAAAGCAGCCAACACTGCGATGAAAAGCAGGAAATGAGGAATTCAGGACTTCGCCCCGTTGCGGATGATTTCCGTGAAGCTCTGGGGTTCGAGAGCGGCTCCCCCGATGAGTGCGCCATCGATGTCCTCGCAGGCCATCAATTCCGCGGCGTTTCCGGGTTTCACGCTGCCGCCGTATTGGATGCGGATGCACGAGGCGGTGTCGGCCCCGTAAAGACCGGCGACGAGCGAGCGCACGAAGGCATGGGCGTCCTGCGCCTGTTGGGAAGTGGCGGTGACCCCGGTGCCGATGGCCCACACGGGTTCATAGGCAATCACGGTTTCCAACATGTCCTTTTCGGAGATTCCCTTGAGGCCGTCGGTGACCTGGGTGCGCAGCACGGTTTCTAACATGCCACCCTCGCGTTCGGCGAGGGTTTCACCGATGCAGAAGATGGGTTTGAGATTGGCTTCGCGGGCCTTTTTCATCTTGGCGTTGAT
>CAYWLC010000254.1:0-2857 GCA_964458895.1 uncultured Luteolibacter sp.
GAAAAAGAAATAGCCAAAGATATGGCTGCCGATAAATGCAAGATAAATTTGCGGGCATTTGATGCCGGAGCGGGGATGATTTGAGAAATTGTGAGAACAGCCCCCGATAAATTGGTGCTACGGAAGATTTTGCATCCTATTTACCAATTTTTCCATTAGTTTTTTCTTCATGATCTTTATCCTTTATATCACTTCCCGACTTCTTTTTGATGAATGGTTTGATCAACTCAAAGAGAACTAGGGTGATAAGTGTAATCAAAAGCAGAACCAGCAATGTGTTAATAAATTCTTTATGCACAAGAAACATGATAATAAATATCTCCAGCAGCAAGACTGCCGTTTCGACGACTCTGCGTCGCATTACCGTGTCAATGAGAAACGAAAATATTATTACCTCAACCCAGCCTTCGGTAATAATACCGGAGATTATCATCCAATTTATGGTGCCTTCCGGTAAGCATAACGTCATTAGTTGAAGAAACCCGAATGTATAGAGTGATTCCGGAATAAATGAAATGTTTACCGCCAGGAATACCGGCATCCTGCTTCGTAGAAATCCGCAGACAAAGCCGGTCATTGCTTTGCCAAATATTATGGCCAGGCCGAAAACCGGGCCGTAAATCCCAAACACAGCGTAGTGAAAATATGGATATATGGAACCGATGGCACCGGCAATCAGGCCATAAAGAGGTCCGAAGGCGATGGCAACTAAAAAGGTGGCCAGGTGTGAAAAATCAAAGGTTACCTGCGGGTGCATCGGGGTCAAAAGGCTGGATAAAAAAGAAAGCAGATTGCCCAATATGCCCGCGACTATGGCTGCCAATATTTTTTTCATCCTGTCGCTGAGATTAAAAGTCATATCCATATCCTCCGCTGTAAATAAATTTCCTGTTCCACCTATATCAACTCACTTGATTTTATCAAGCTTTTATCTGCTTTCAGGGGGAATTGACATTACCCTTAATTTAACATTTTTTGACCATTATTTGATTGACATCGAAGAGAGCTTTCCCTATACTTCCGGCGTTTAAAAAAGGTTGTAAAAATTTTCATTAACAGGAGAAATTGTCATGGGAAAAATGGTTTATTTGTTCGGTGGAAACGTAACTGAAGGTAAGGCGGAAATGAAAAACCTGCTTGGTGGCAAGGGCGCGAATCTGGCGGAAATGTGTCAGATTGGAATCCCTGTCCCTGCTGGCTTTACCATCACTACAGAGGTCTGTGTAGAGTATTATAAAAACAACAGAAATTATCCGGCAGGGCTCAAAGAAGAAGTTTATGAGGCTTTGAAAAAAGTCGAGGATACTATGGGAGCAAAGCTCGGAGATAATGAAAATCCTATTTTGCTCTCTGTTCGGTCCGGTTCGAGGGCGTCCATGCCGGGGATGATGGATACAATTCTGAACCTGGGATTAAATGAAGATACAATCAAAGGCATAATAAAAAAATCAGGCAATGAAAGATTTGCCTGGGATTCATATCGCAGATTCATTCAGATGTATGGCGATGTCGTCATGGGTCTCAAGCCCCAATCCAAAGATGAACATGATCCGTTTGAAGTCATCATGGATGAGTTAAAGAAAAAGAAAAAAGTTAAAATGGATCTGGATCTTGGTGTTGATGACCTGAAAGAGCTTGTTAAAAGATATAAGGAGCTCATCAAGAAAAAACTCAAAAAAGAATTTCCCTCCGATCCGCTTGAGCAGTTATGGGGATCTATCGGCGCGGTAATGAATTCATGGATGAATGAAAGAGCGATTTTATACAGGAAAATGAATGACATTGACGACAACTGGGGCACGGCTGTTAATATTCAGGCCATGGTTTTCGGCAATATGGGCGATGATTGCGCAACCGGTGTAGCGTTCACCCGCGATCCCTCAAATGGCGAGAGAAGATTCTACGGAGAATATCTGGTCAACGCGCAGGGCGAGGATGTTGTCGCTGGAAGCAGAACGCCTCAGCAGGTAACCATTGAAGGATCAAAGAGATGGGCAAAAGAAAATAGTGTCAGCGAAAAAGACAGAATAACAAAATTCCAGTCGCTGGAAGAATATATGCCGGAAGTTTATAGCGATCTGGACGGTGTCTATAAAAAACTGGAAAACCACTATCATGACATGCAGGATATTGAATTTACCATTCAGAACAGGAAACTCTGGATGCTGCAAACAAGAAATGGCAAAAGAACCGCCCCTGCCGCGGTGAATATAGCGGTGGATATGGTTAATGAAGGCCTTATTGATAAGAAGCAGGCGCTTTTGAGAATTGATCCTTCATCGCTTGATCAGCTTCTCCATCCCACTTTCGATCCAAAGGCAAAAAGAAATGTGATTGCCAAAGGACTTCCCGCGTCTCCGGGTGCTGCCACAGGCCGGGTTGTGTTTAACGCGGAAGATGCTGATGACTGGAAAAACAGGGGTGAAAAAGTAATCCTTGTCCGGATTGAAACCTCGCCGGAAGATTTGCGGGGCATGAACGCATCTCAGGGCATATTAACCGCGCGCGGCGGTATGACATCACATGCCGCGGTTGTCGCCAGAGGCATGGGTAAATGCTGCGTATCGGGATGCGGCGAGCTGGAAATAAATTACACCAAAAGAGAATTCCGGGTTTCGGGTAAAGTTATAAAACAGGGAGATTACATATCACTCAATGGTTCCACAGGCGAAGTTATGCTGGGTACCGTGGCGACTGTGAAGGCGGCTCTTTCCGGCAATTTCGGAATAATAATGAAATGGGCGGATGAGTTCAGAAAGCTGGATGTACGAACCAATGCCGATACTCCCCACGATGCCAAAGTCGCGCGTGATTTCGGGGCTGAAGGCATTGGCCTTTGCCGGACAGAACACATGTT
>CAYWLC010000254.1:2867-3168 GCA_964458895.1 uncultured Luteolibacter sp.
AGAATCAAGGCCATGCGAGAGATGATTCTAGCGGATGATCTCAAAGGCAGAAAGAAGGCCCTGGCCAAACTTTTAAAAATGCAGAGAAAAGATTTTTACGGAATTCTCAAGGCGATGGAGGGATTCGGTGTTACCATTCGGCTGCTTGATCCACCGCTGCATGAGTTTGTCCCGCATGAAGCAAAGAATCAGCAGGAAATGGCCAGTGATATGGGCATTTCCGTGAAGGAAATTAAGGCCAAGGTTGAGGCCTTGCGCGAATCTAACCCCATGCTGGGTCACAGGGGATGGCGCCTGGGCA
>CAYWLC010000255.1:0-3158 GCA_964458895.1 uncultured Luteolibacter sp.
GAGAGTAAGCAAGAGAAGCCTGAGGCAAACGCCATGCGTGCGGAAAACCGTGAAACCATTCAGCAACAACGCGAAGTCGCGAAAAGAGCGCAAGCCATGGAGCGCAAAACAGAGGCCCTCAAGCACGACCTCCAGCGCTTAAACCCGCCAGGAGAACTCATGAACCCTGTCCAGCAGGCACAGAACGAGTTAAATCAAGCGCAACAGCGTGGCCAAGAAGCCGCTCAAAACTTGGAACAGCAACCGACCAATCCGCGTGATCCTGTCTGGAAACAAGAAGACGCCCATCGTTCACTCGAACAGTCTGCCGCCGCGCTCGAACAAGCCGCACGTCAAGCAAGCCAGTTGATGGAGAAGATGGATGCTGAAGCCGCCGCGCAGGAACAACAGGCAGCTGCTGCAGAAGCGCAGCCACCAGCCGGCAACCCTGAAGTGCCCATGAACGAAGCTGCTTATGATGCCTCTATGGCGCAGCAATCCAAGGAACAAGAGAATCGCGCACAGCAGAATCCAAACGAAAAGCCACCTGCCAAATCTTCAGAAGCTGGGATGCAAGCAGCGAAAGAACATGCCGCTGACGCAGCAGAGCAGATGCGCCAGATGGTGGATCAGGTTGCTGCACAATTGAATGTACCGACAGCGTTTCTACCCAGTCGCGCAGCAGAACGCACAGAAGGCAAGCCTGAACCCAAGCCAGGCACGAGCCTGCTCCCCATTGACCAGATGCAGCCTACGCCTGCCCCCAATGATCCTGCCCGATTACCAGAGGCCTTACGTGGCAAATTGCCAGACATGGAATGGTTCAAGCTGAAGGGCGAAGCCAAGTCGCAAGCCATGGATGACGCCCTGCGCCGGATATCCCCTGAATACCGCGATTTAGTCCGCCTCTACTTCCAGGAACTGTCAAAGGAGGCTGGTAAATGAACCTATGCATTGCCTTATTGCCTTATTTCGTTATTGCCTTATTGGTGGTTGCCAAGCCCTGTGTTGCCCTGGCACAGCAACCGAGTGCTGACCCGGCCAAGAACGAACAGATTGATCGGTCGATTGATCGCGCGCTGGACTATCTGTCGAAAAACCAGCGCCTCGATGGAAGCTTTGAACAACAATATGGTGAGACCGCCGCAATTCCAGCACTTGTCGGGATGGCCTTCCTTGCAAAAGGACACGTTCCGGGTGAAGGACGTTACGGTGCAACCATTAATCGTGCACTGGATTATGTGCTCTCCTGCGCCAACAAAGAGACCTACTTTGGTGACAAGAACCAAGGAAAGATGTATGCGCATAGCATCGCAACGCTCTTTATCTCAGAAGTATCTGGGATGGTCGATACAGAACACCAGAAGAAAATAGACGAACTCCTGCCCAAGGCCGTCAAACTGATACTCGATGCGCAGGCCATGAAGAAACAAGAGCAAAATCAAGGTGGCTGGCGATACACGCCCCATGCTACAGACAGCGATATGTCTTGCAGCGGATGGGCGTTGATGGCACTTCGTTCTTGCCGACTCAATGGCGGGGCTGTCCCCCCTGACGCCATTGCATCAGCCGTTGAGTATGTTAAGCGTCATAGTCACAAGGGAGAGGGCAAGTTCGGATACACGGGAACAGACGGCCACACATTGACCCTGACAGGCGCTGGCATCCTCTGTCTTGAGCTTTGCGGGAAGCATAACGACCCAGCATCACTAAAAGCCGCAAAATATTTGATGAGCAACTATCAAGAGCTCGCCAAAGACCAACGTTGCTTTTATGGCATGTATTACACGTCACAAGGGCTGTTCCAAATTGGCGGCGAGAGTTGGAAGACCTTCTCCACGTGGATGTATGACACCTTTATCCCGATGCAGGGCGCTGACGGCGCCTGGCAAAAGGGCGAAGAGGGAAGTAAAGTTTACGGCACAGCCCTCTGCGTGCTCGCCTTTACAGTCCCCTACCGGCAATTACCAATCTATCAACGCGACGAAACCGTTGATGAAAAAGAATAAGGTTTATTCCGTAGCACACGAAAACAGCATTATAACAGCAGGCGATGAAAATGCTTCGTTCAAAAGAGTGACGAATTGACGGATTGACTGATTGATTCATCTGGCCTGCCCGCCGGAGACCTATTGGTGAAGGCGGTTCAACCCAGTCAATACGTCCTTAACAATCAATCCGTCACTCGGTCAAGCAGTCAATACGTCCTCAAAAAACAAAAAAATAATCTTCCCTTAAGCGCGCCTAATGCGGATAATAAGCCCCATTAATAACTAAAAAGAAGGGTCGTTTTATGTCAGAAGAAAAAATCGTGCCCACCATCTTCAAGAAGAGTGGTGGCTTCCGTCGGTTGTATTCGTTGAACTTTGCAACCATCGTCCATCTCGGGGTGATGAGCTTTTGTAAACGGTTCATCACTTGGAAGGATGACCCGCTTGGTAAGTCGGTCGGACAGATGGTTGGCGCGTCGCGCTCCTGCAAGCAGAATATCATCGAAGGTTCCTCCAGTGCGCAAACCTCCTCGGAAACCGAAATCAAACTCACCAACGTAGCAAAGGCCAGCATGGAGGAGTTAACCGGCGATTTGGAAGACTACATCGGGTTTCGCGACGAAGTTCCGTGGAGTGTCCATTCCAACGAGTATCAGACGATTGTCTCCATTCTCTTAGACCCCTTTGTCCATACGGATGACGAAGTCCACGACCATTGGGGCTACCTCCACAGTCAAAAGCGTAAATTCGCTCCCTGGCTGGAGAGCAGCAGTGACATCGTCTGTGCGAATGCCCTGTTGGTGCTGGCGCAACGGACTATCGGCTTGCTCAATCGCCAGCTCAAGTCACAAGAAGGAACGTTCGTCGAGGAAGGTGGCATCCGCGAGCGGATGAGCACCGCAAGGAAGGCGGCAGTTGCACAACAGCAGGATTCACCGCCCTGCCCCACGTGCGGCAAGCCCATGCGATGCCGCACATCCTCCAAAGGTGATTTCTGGGGCTGCTCAGCCTATCCCGACTGCCGCGGAACGCGGCAAATAGAGAAGGCTTGAGAAAGGACTGAGTGACGAATTGACGGATTGACTGATTGATTCATCTGGCCTGCCCGCCGGAGACCTATTGGTGAAGGCGGTTCAACCCAGTCAATACGTCCTTAACAATCAATCCGTCACTCGGTCAATCAGTCAA
>CAYWLC010000256.1:0-3158 GCA_964458895.1 uncultured Luteolibacter sp.
CGCACCGGCATCGAGGATGTCGGGTCCGTGGAAGTGGCCGTAGAAATGCTCGCGGCTGCGAACGAAGGGTGGCGTTTTCAGGTGCGCGAGGACTTTGCTTCCGGTCGCCGGCTTGAGTTCGAGGCCCGGTGCATGGACATAGTGCGCCATGTCGGGCAGGCCTTTTGCGAGGTGACCACTGACCGAATAGTAGCTGCCGGGGTGGGCGCTTGGCTTCGCATCCTGGATGCCTAACAATGAATGCCAGCGTGCGGCGAAGGGTTGCGTCGTGAGAACCGCATTCGGATCGACGAGCAGTGAGCCACCGGCGGCGACGAATGCTTCGAGTTTGCCGAGCGCCGCCTCCGTGGCGGGCGCTGTGGCCACCACAAGCGTGCGCAGATCGCTCCAGTCCATCGAGGCATCGACGACATCCCATTGGATGTGTTCCTCGGTGAAAAACTTGACCGCGCCGTAGAGGGTGTCGAAGAGGGAGACGCCATTGCCTTTTGCCGAGACCATGGCCGCGCTTTACACGCCGTCGGGAACGAGGATCGCTGCTTCGCGCAGCCGCTTCATGCCCACGCACCACTGCTGCCTGGGTTCGAGGAAGGAAAACGCCTCGCCGATGGTTTGATAGACGGCTTTTTCCAACGCCCCGTTGCAATGCATGTGGTCACCGATGCAGGAAGCGGCGCCGACCATGAGGTGGGTAGCGACCTGATACTTCATCTGCGCCGGTGAAACGACCGTGCCGAAGTCGCCCCAATTTTTCAGGAAGCGACCGGTCATGCCCATCACAGGAACTCCGGTGTTGGAAAGGTAGCGGCCGAGCAGCGGGAAGGCCAGCCAGCCGGTTTGGAAGGCGAGCGTCTCGGCATAGAAATCCGAGATCACACCCTTCGCCTTGGCCGCCTCGCCAAAGGCATTGTAGCAGCCGATTTCCAAACGCAGACCGGGACGGATCGCATCCATGCGACGGCGCAACTCGCGCGCGAAACGATCGTGCGTGGCGGAGTTGAACTGTTGGTGGGCGGTGTCGTCGTTCGGATCGATCCCCAGCTCGTTCATCAAGCGCTGGCAATCATCGCAGAAACAACTGCCGGGCAGGTAGCCGGCCATGTCGATGAAGATGCCATCTAGCAGATGCAGGCGCAGGCATTCCTCGACATGCGGGAAGAAGAATGTTTCCAACCACGATCCGCGGTTCGGGCAAAGCCAGCGCCAGTAAAGCTCCGAGCCATCCTGCAGGATCTGGGAATCGACCGGCTTGCCGTCGCGGAACTGTGCGACGTGCTCCGGATGCGCCTCGGCGAAGACCTCGTCCACATTCAGGCTGAAGTAAGCGAGCACCGGCATCTTGCGCTTGGCGGATTCCGCGACCATTTGGCCTAGCAGGTCGAACCCAAGTCCCGGATGGCGCGTGCCCACTTTTGTGTTGAAGTAGGAGTAGCCGTGGTGGCACTTCGCGAAGAGCGCGATCGAATTGACCTTCGCTGATTCGAGCGTGTCGAAGAACGTGGTGGCATCAAACTGGTCGCCGACGGTCACTCCGGCGGGCGTGTGGAAATCGAGGTGGATCTGGCGGTGTGGGAAGGGAATCGTCGGGGGATTCATGCGGGTTTTCCGTTGGGCGAGCCGAGAGTGATGAGCGTCCATTCGTGTTGGCGGTGAAAGGAGAGTTCCTGATGCGGCGAGGTCGAGAAGAGTTCCGCCGTCATGCCGTCAGGCGTGCGAGTGTAGTCGTAGCGGGAAAACGAGATGAGCCATCTGGACTCGGGCAGAACGGGGCCATCCTCACAAATCGCAGCGAGTGGAATCTCTGCAAAGATCTCCCAGCATTCGTTTTGGCGATCGATGCGGACCGTGCTCTCGAGGTCCACCTTGACAAACGTCGGGTCGATGGTCTCGCCCGGCTGCGCCTCCGCCAGGTTCTTCGGAAACCGAACCTGAAAAAGCTGGTTGGATGGGGAGATGTGCAGCTCGTAATAGGCCTCCTGCGAAAGCGGCCGCAGGAAGATTTCGAACACGTCACCCTTCAGGTATGCCGGTTCGTTGAACTCCGTCACCGGGTTGAAGATGTCACGGTCGGGCAGCGTGGCGTGAAGCAGAAGTCCACGGCCGTTCCACCCGAAACGGACCGTTCCGCCCTCAAGATCGGAGCCCGCATTCCATCCCTGCCTCATCACCAGGACGGGTTCATCACCAGGCGGACGTCCGGTCCAGTCTTTAAGGCTAAAGGCTTCGATCTGCGGGCAACGTAGTGGGAGGGAGATCATAGGTTGGATTGGGCCCTTCTTGCACGTGTAGCGGTGATGCCCTTGGGAAGTTTGAGATCCACATCGTATTTTTCTCCCTGTCGCTTCCAGGAGGACTGGATTGGACCGAGTGGTGTTGGCACCGTGCATTCGAGCGAATCTCCGAGGAAGGAGGGATCAAAGGTGATGGTCTTCCATCCGGGTGTGGTCTGGCGGATGCCGCCGAGGATCTGCATGAGGTGATAGAGCGGATGGGCTGACCAGGCGTGCGAGAAGCTTTCGTTGCCAAGACCCGGCTCGAAGGTCTCCCAGGTGGTGCCGTGCTCGGCCATCTTGGTCCAGTGCTTTTTGATGAAGGCGACGACTTCCACTCCGTAACCACGTGTGGCGAGCTCGGTCAGCACATAGGTCACCCAGTAGGAGCTGGGCATGGCTTCGAAGGTCTCTTCGCCGCGGAGATAGGGGAGTAAGCGCTTTTCGAGCATGACTTTCTCGTGCTTGGGAGTGAGTCCTGTGAGCAGGGCGAGGGTCTGTGAATGGATGGAGTATTTGGCGACGATCTTGCCCTTTTCGTCATAGCCGTCCGCAAGCGGGCCCTCCTTGCTGATCAATTTTTGCAGCGAGGCGCGCAGGCGCTTGCTCCAGGCTTGGAGCGGGATTGCATCGGCCTTGCGGCCGCTGGCCTGATAGAGCAGGGCGAGTTTGTCGAGTGCTTCCACAAGCCAGAGTGATAGAACGGTGGGGCAGCCCTCCTTGTGCAGTGGGGTCCAGTCGAGGAAGAGCCAGTAACGATTATCGAAACGGATCAAACCGGTTTTTGCATCGGTCATGTCACGGAAGTAGTCGAGGATGCCAAGCGCTGTCGCCTCATGGGTCTCGAATGCCTCGGTCGATCCGGTCTGCCAGTAGTGGTCCCAGAGC
>CAYWLC010000257.1:0-2748 GCA_964458895.1 uncultured Luteolibacter sp.
GACGGTGTTGACAAGATTGACGGCATTGACAGCGGACAGAATTGACATTGTTGACGTTGTTGACGGCGGCGTTTGACATCATTGACCGAGAACACCAATGAGGTCAACCTCGTCAATCTTGTCCGCCGTCAATAAGGTCAATACCGTCAATAAGGTCAATACCGTCCAAACACCTTGCGTCCGCCGTAGGCGGACACAGTGTCGGTGATTTCTCCGAAATCACTGCTGGGAACCAGAGCAAACATTCCTTCATGAGCACTCTTTGCAACGCCGCCTGGCGGCGGTGCGATTCTGGACGGCATTGACGGTGTTGACAAGATTGACGGCATTGACAGCGGACAGAATTGACATTGTTGACATTGTTGACGGCCGCGTTTGACATCGTGGACGGCGAACACCAATGAGGTCAACCTCGTCAATCTTGTCCGCCGTCAATACCGCTCACAACAACGGACTTGATGCTCAGCTTTGGCTTATCGCCACGCAGAACGCAACTCATGAACCACCAAATTGCGTACGCTGGCCGCTTGGCCACGGATCTCAAGAAATATTTTCCGGTTCTCTGGGTTGGCATTAAACGGCATCGGTATATAGCAGAGCCCATCGCTGGCGAAGACCTCAAGACCAGTACGATCGCAATAGATCGTCAGTTGGAGTTTGCCGTCGCGAAGTGGTACCAATGCCCGTTGTCCATTGACAGAAATCTCCTGCTTCTTTACGTCATAGATAATCATCGAATCGCGTATGTTGAAAACGATTTCGGATGCCTCGCCAGGCTCGATCTCGGCTCGAATCTCCATCAACTCTAGTTGAAGGGCATCCAATGGGTTTCGATCCCCAGGCTTTAAGGTCATCGCATCGAAAGTGATAGTCTTTGTCCGAAGCGATTCGAGTTCCTTCACGGGTGTGAAGCTCATGCGTGGGCCCTCGGAAGTAGTGACGAGCTTTAGCTCCAAGGGGACAGTCATCGATTGATTGAAACTCATCCCGCGAGTTTCGGTTTGAAACCAGCCAATTTGAATGCGGCGTCCATCGCTCGTAGGAATATCACTAAAGGTCTGCGGAGCGTAAAAACCTCGACCGCGATGCCCAGGCAAATTGGTTTGCTCGGGGGTAAAGCGAGTTCCGTCGAAAGTACCCGTAGCGTACTGGCTGTTTGCCCCAAGCAACACCCACTTTTTCTTGGTCACATCCCCATCGACCGCAAGCTCAAAGAAGTCAGGGCACTCGAAAAGGTATGCAGTTCCATCGATTCCCTGGGTGATACTTGATTGGGTCCAGTCGCGGAGATTGGGAGACGTCAAAAAATGCACGGTGTGTTTTCCTTGCAATTCGACGTAGAGCACCATCACCCATTTTTGGGTAGGTTCGTGCCAAAAGACTTTCGGATCCCGATTTCCGGCCGTGATCTGTTTGACCACCGGGTTGCCCGCATATTTCGTAAAGGTGCGTCCATCGGTGCTGTAGGCGATCGCTTGGACGGTAGGATTTCCTGCGGCCGTATAGATCAGCACCAACGGCGGCTTGCCCTCTTTGCCAAAACCGCTGGTGTTCTTCCAGTCAACGACCGCACTGCCGCTAAACATCGGGCCCATCGAGTCGGGTAATAACTTGTCTCCCAATTCTTCCCAATGCACCAGATCCTTGCTAACGGCATGGCCCCAATGCATGTTGCCCCAACCCCAACCATAAGGATTGTGCTGGAAGAAAAGGTGGTATTCTCCGTTGTAATAGACGCAACCATTTGGGTCGTTATTCCAGCCTCGCTGCGGAGAAAAGTGAAATTGACCTCGCAGCGGTTCTCGATAGAGTCCGTCGGCGTCTTTGAAGGTGTCGCTGGTTTGAATACTGTTCAGTGCCGCTGAACCCTCTGGCAATTTATCGATACGAAGTGTCAACGGTTGGCCTTTCCAGGTAGAAACGTCCATCGATGCCCACCAGTCGGCATCACCATCTGCAAGTTCGATGTCGTTTCGTACGATGGCTTTGCCATCGACAAGCAGTGTCACGATTCGCTTGGTAGCCCCGTTTTTGATCGGGATGTGCAAGTAGCGAGCATCTGTGGTGAAAGAACGCTCGGCATCCTTCATAGTCCCCTTGGGTTTGGTGTCTGTTTGCACAAGATGATCGACATTGAGGTGGCCCCAACCGCCTTGAGCCTGATCCACAATTCTTAGCCTAGCTGTTCTACCTGCGAATTCCGCCACATCCCATGAATCCGCTTCAAGAGTTTCGCTACCGCCGGGCTTGTCGTTAAGTCCGGTTGCACTGCGAACGACGTTTCCATCGATCATCAATTGCAATGCGAGCTTCTCGGGATTCTTGCCACCACCGATGAAGAAGGTGATGAACTTCCTTTCGATTCGAAACTCCGGGGATGTCAAAGTGCCGAGGGAGTTATCCCCTTGAAAGAAGGAATTGACGAGTCCTTTGCCCCGAAACCCATCGACATGCATTTGTCCTGGCAGAGTGCCTTGGGCAGGACCAGGACCAAAGGCTTCACCGGTAACGGTCCAGGAACCGTAAGTATTGTTTTCAAAATCGGCGATCAGGATGTCATCGGCATCTGCGGTGTTGCTCAGTATGCACGCGAGGAGATAGGTTGCAAAAAACATCGTGAGGATCGTGTCGATTAGGGAGAGTAATTGGGCTAAAGGTCGCTTAAGTATACGCAACTTCTTGTTGGGCCTTCAGGTATTTTCGTTGGTAGATGCTCGGCTTTCTCGTACACTTTTAGAGGAAGCTGGA
>CAYWLC010000257.1:2758-3097 GCA_964458895.1 uncultured Luteolibacter sp.
GCTATTCTTCGTTTAGGCTCCAAACGCAGGAGTTAAAAGGGGATATGCAGAAGGAAAGATAAGCGAGGACTCCTTCGATTGGTCACCAAACAGAGGATACCAGGGGGCCGATGTCACTTCCTCGCCGTTGGCTGCGGGTTAAACGAATTTTCGCCAGAATGAACATTGCCGAGAAGCCCAGCCTAACTGCTTGTGGACGCTCTTGAACACGGTTGCAGCGACCAAAAAAAACCGCTTGAGCGGTGCGAGTTCGTTTAACCCGCAGCCAACGGCGAGGAATTTAAATAAGCCCCCTGCTATTCTTCGTTTAGGCTCCAAGCGGAGAAGTAAACCCTGCTC
>CAYWLC010000258.1:0-3092 GCA_964458895.1 uncultured Luteolibacter sp.
TACTGCCGGGGGCAAGCAACTCTATGGCTTGCGGAAGGAAACGGTCGAACCGGTATTCGGAATCATCAAGGAAGCCATCGGGTTCCGACGCTTCATGTTGCGAGGGCAGGCAAAAGTCAGCCTCGAATGGACCCTCGTGACCACCAGCTACAACCTCAAGCGTCTCTTCAACCTCGGGATGAGGCTAACAACCACCTGAGAGGGGGACCTTGGGCACCATTCCGGGCCGCATTGGCATCCACCAACCCCTATCGCAGGTCACCGTCCGCAACAAACTGTCCGGCGACAATCAAAAATTCCGAATCGGCCCCTCAGCCGGGTTTTGAAGCGCTCGCGAAGCCTCATCTCCCCAAAAAATGCCGATTTCTCGTCAAAACCTAAGTCCGACAGGCTGCTAGGTAGGTCTTTTCGGCGCGTTCGTGGAAAGGTGTGCTTCATGTAGCCGTGATGGGGGAGGGGAACACCAATTATCAGAATCGAGCACGCCTGCACTCTGTTACGGGATGATTCGTTGCCTCTCAAGACCATCGCGGAGCGGACCGGGTTCGCCGACGAGTTTCACTTCTCGAAACGCTTCCGCCAGATCGTCGGCCAGCCACCGGGGCAGTTCCGCGACCACGGGGGCTGAGACAAACTCGCGTTCCCGGTGCTGCCGGCGGCGCCGGAGCGCTTGGGATCAGTGCGCCAGGAGGCTTGTTTTTAGTCACACAAGCCTTTGAGATAATCCAAGCTGCGCGCGATGCATTCGAAGGGATCTGTGGGGCAGGTGTCCTGCTCGACGATGAACCATTTGCAGCCTGCGGCCTTCGCTGCGGCGAGGATTTCCGGGATGTTCAGATTTCCATGGCCGACCTCCGCGAAGATGCGTTCGCCCTTGGCCGTGACGGTGTAGTCTTTCACATGCAGCAGCGGCAGACGACCGGTGAGGCGGTGGCATGCTTCGGCAGGATCACCACCACCGGCCTGGACCCAATGGATGTCGAGTTCGGCTTGAAGATGCTCCGGCGAAGTGCGGGCAAAAATGTCATCCAACACGGTGCGGCCATCGCGTTGGAAATACTCGAGGGCGTGGTTGTGATAACACAGCGTCATGCCAGAGCGGCGCAACACGGCACCTGCGGCATCGAGGCCGACGATCATCTTCTCCACCTGGGCGACATCTGACAACTCGACGCCGACAGGATAGGAATAGACCGCATGGGTGATGCCGAATTCACCCAAACGATCCACCACCTGCTGCGGTTGCCCCAAAATCATTTCCGTCGACTCGTGGCTTGAGCAGATTTGCAAGCCTGCATCGCGAACGATCTTTGCGGCTTCGGCGGGCGGCAGACCTGCGGTGCCGGCGAGCTCGACGGCATGATAGCCGATTTCGCGCACACGCTTTATCGTTGCCGCGAAGTCGTCAGGGGTCGTGGTGAAGTCTCTCAGCGTGTAGAGCTGAATGGCGATTTGTTCGGTTTTCATATTGTGTTCGGTTTTCATGTTGGTTGATCAGCAGTATTTGGCCGGAAGCGCGCGGCCTTGTTTGGCGCTCTGCGCCGCGAGGTCGAGGATATGGATGGGGCGGCGCGACCACTCGGGTGTGATGACGAGTTTCGCGCTCTTGGTGAGGTGGTCGGCAATATTGCCATAGAACTTCTCCCAGGCGTTTGGATAATGAGCGCCTTGCTCGAGAGAATAATTCTGCCCATCACGCTTGTGGATCGTATATCCACTCAAATCCATGACATAACTGCCCTCCGTGCCTGTGATTTCAAGAAAGCCAGGCTTGGCGTTTGAGTCGAGCGAGGTGATATTGAGCGTCAACCACGATCCATTGCGGAACCGCACCACGGCCTCGGCCTCGTCTTCGTTTGTGTCTTTTTTCCATTTGGTCTTTGGAGCCCAATATCCGGTCTTGGAAAAACCGGCGACTTCCGTGATGTCGGAGTCGATCAATTGCAGGCCGTATTCCAGAAGATGAACACCCCAATCATAAAGGATGCCGCCGGAAATGGTCTGACTGGTGCGCCACCAATCGCCAGGCAGGGAGCGGGCCCCCATGCGGGCTTCCACTCGGTAAATGTCCCCGATGACCTTCTTTTCCTTGATCTGCTCCACAGCGCGCAGGATCCATCCGTCCCAGTGCCGGTTGTGGTAGGTCGAGAGCACCACGCCCGATTTCTTGGCAGCGGCGATCATGGCGTCGCACTCGGCGGTGGTGATGGCCAGCGGCTTCTCGCAAACAACATGGCGACCGGCCTTGAGACATTGCAGCGCAAGCTTCGCGTGCGTGTTGTGTGGCGTGATGATCGTGACGAGGTTGACATCCGACTTGCGGAGCATTTCGGCGACCGTGGAGTAAGTCTGAATCCCCGGAAAATCGGTCTCGGCGACTTTCAACCGCTCGGCATCGACCTCGCAGACGGCCACCGGCCTCATGCCGGCCTGTTCCATTTCCTTGAGATGGCCACGCCCCATGTTGAAGGCCCCGCCATAGCCGATGACTCCGACGCGGATGTCTGATGCGTTTTTGTATTTTTTCATGATGTTGTGTTTGTTGGAAATCAAAGTGCGTTCCCTGCCCAGAGGATGCCATTCAGGGACATTTGGAAAACCTGCGGATATCTATCGAACTCGGCGGGATCGTGTCCAAGTGCCGAGTAGAAAACGCGACCCGTGCCCCAGCGTTTTGTCCACACCACCGGCATCGTGCAGGTGCATTCCTCAAAGGTATAGTCCGCCTCGGCCAGCACCCGGACACCGGGATCCATGAGCATGTAGTATTGCTCGGAGTGGTAAGGCGATTCCGTCGGCAGACCCTGCATGATCGGATCCCCGGGTTGGGTGACCCGGACCGTGTAATCGCCCACATGGGGATGGCCGACAAAATGCCCGCCGACCATCCATTCATAATCGAGATCGCCACGGAAGGCATCTCCCATTCCACCATGAACCCCGCCAAGCCCGACTCCCGCACGCACAGCGTTTCGCAGGCCGTCGCTTTCCTCAAGGGAAAGCTTCCCGCAGGTCCAGCAGGGAGAGATGACATCGAAAATCCTGAGCCAGTCCGCATCGGCAAGGCGTTCCAGGCTGGTGATCGTTTCCGT
>CAYWLC010000259.1:0-3068 GCA_964458895.1 uncultured Luteolibacter sp.
CGGCATGCGCGACGCCCAATCGATGCTCGACCAACTCGTCGCCTTCTGCGGCAACCACATCAATGAGGAAAACGTGCTCGATGTCTTCGGCTTCACCTCGCGGGAAAAAGTCGCCTCCCTCACCTCCGCCCTGCTCACCCGTGACACTCCCGCCGCCCTTTCCCTCATCCAAAAGGAAGCGGAAAGCGGACGCGAACTCTCGCAACTCCTCGGCGAACTCATCGGCTGCCTGCGCGCGCTGCTGGTCGCCAAACTCGACCCCTCGGCCGATGGCGAGGGCATCCCCGCCCCACTTTGGAAAATCTTGTTAGATGCTGCCAACGACTGCCCGCCGGACCGCGTCCTTGCCGTCATCGATGTCTTTGCCGAGACCGAGGGCCGCATGAAGTGGGCCACGAACAAACGCCTCCACTTCGAACTCGGCGTCATCAAAAGCATCCAAACCCTCGGCGAGATCCGCATCACCGATGTCATCAAGGCCCTCACCCGCGGCGCGGACCTCCTGGCGGCGGAAAGCAATGACTCCTTCCAAACCCCCGTCCTCAGGGATGGCCCACAGCCCCCGCCGACCCCGCCGGTCACGGACCCCGCACCTGTGGTTAGAGAAACCCAGGCAGCACCCGCTCCCGCCGCGCGCGCCAAATCCCCACCCGCGGGCATGAGCACCTTTGATTCTCTCGATTCACTCATCGCCGCCGCCCCGGAAGCCAGCCAGCTCCCGCCAACTCCGGAGGCACCGCCTTGGAACGATGATGCCAAAACCACCGCGGAACAAGCTCCCGCCAGCCCTGCCGAAGACTCTTTCTATCAGGACCCGCTGATCCAGTCCGCCCTAGAAAAATTCGAGGGCAGCTTCGTGAGTTGACCCATTGTCACACGGCCCTCAGCGTTTCCAGATATCCCTCCATCGCGGTGGCACACACGCGCAACGCACCCTCATCCGCAGTGCCCTGCCGGTTCACCGAAAATCCGCAGAAACACGCGACAAACATCGCCGCCTCCACCGCGGGTTGGATGGAGCGATGAATCCACCCCCCGGCCCGGCCCCTCTCTAACAAACTCTCCACCGCGTCACGCCAACCCTTCAGAACACCTTGCAGCGCCCCACCTAACAACGGATCCGCGGCAGCTGTTTCCGCAGTCAGCGCCACCAGCACCCCGGTGGCATCTCCGGGCTTCAGCTCCAGACAGCGCATCCGGCAAAACGCCCGCAGTCCATCAAGCGAATTCACGCCTTCCAACGGTGTGATCCAAAGCGTTTCAATCTCGCGCGCCAGCTGCTCTCCGATCCACGCCATCACCAGCGCCCGCTTGTCCGGATAATGATGAAACAAGGCCCCCTTGGTCATCCCTGCACGCAGCACCACCTGCGCAATCCCCGCTCCCGCATACCCATGCCGCGATAATTCCTCCCCCGCCGCCTCCAAAATCCCCTGCCGCGTCCGCTCCGGTTGCTTCTTGCGCTGCTTCATGCCCAATAGACATACCTACCCGGCGGTATGCCTGCAAGCGCCGAATCACGTGGTCTTCCGTTCGGAGTTCCGCGTTCCACGCGGCCTGCAATCGTCCATTCGTGGGATTCGTGCTCAGCCCCAGAAACAGCCCTTCACGTCCTCGTCCACCACGGCGAGAAACTCATCGAAAAACATGACATGAGAATCAATGCCTCACACGAAGGCGCGAAGAATACCATGGACGCAGATGAACGGACGAGTCGTCCGTTCCGTCGTCCGTTCCCCTTATTGACGCAAGCCGCACCTCATGCACTCTGCGCCACCCTCTGCGACCTCCGCTCCTCTGCGTTTCGATTCCATCTCATCCTCATAAACGGACGAGACGCCCGTTCCCCTTATTTGGCGCAAGCCGCAACTCATTCACTTCACGTCTCCCTTCGTGCCTTCGCGTCTTCGTGTGAACCAAATCCAAGGGAATGATCAAGCCCTAGAAGTCAATGACACCACCAACTGATTAGGCGTTATGATCAAGGGCATCTCCGGAAGGCATAAGTCTTACTCCACCAGCTCGATTTCGCCGGGGCGCCATGTTTTATCGAACCACGGCTCCAGCGGGCCGTAGAGGCGCAGGATCATGAACCAACCTTTGCCGGGCAGGGTCTGCACCCAGTTCTTCTCGTAGCCTTCCGGAGCCTTCGGGCCGAAGAAAACGTCCACAGAGCCATCGCCATTTATCTTCAGGTCTTTCTCCTGACTGGTCACGCTCGGCGCTTTCTGATTGGTCTGGACCATCGAGCGTGTCTGGTTGTCATAAACGATCACGGACCAGAAGTCCTTTACCGGCACATTCGGTGGCAAGTGCATCTTGTAGATCCTGCCGCCGTCGAACGGGTTGCCATTCGAGTCCTGCACGGACCAAGGATACTGTGAGCCTTTGCCAACCATCTTCATCTCCATCGCGGGCGTGACGCCGGTGGCGAAGTAGTAGTAGAAGATGTAACCATCCATGTTCGTCACGCCGGGCGCGCTCTCGAACTTGTAGCCGCCGAAGAAGGGCAGGCGCCACGTGCTTTTTGGATAGAAATAGGCTTCGGGCGAGCGGACTTTAAAGGCGATGCTGCGGGCCGTGACGGCACCGATATTGGCGGCGTCGGTGAGGATTTTTTTCATCCGTTCGTCGGGAGCGAAGGGTTTGCCCTTCTCAATGCCGATAGAAGCAAAAAGCCCGAGCATGCTAGGATCGCTTCCGATGGGAGGCTCCTCCTGAATGACTTTGTTGAGCATTTCCCAGAAGGCATAGTCTCCAGGTGCGACAAAAGTGGCCGGGACCCCGGAGGCATTGGCAAACTTCATTGCCGGCGGATTGTCTGCGTCGGAGAGATGATAGATCTTGAGATGCTTCTTCACGAGTTCGACGCCGGGCTTGGTAGAGCCATCGACGACAAAAGCACGGAAGAAGAGCCAGTTGCCGTAGGTGTTCGGGCGGATGACGACGTAACCAGAAGGAACCTCGCCTTTGTATTCGGGTGGCAGAACGAGATACTTGCCGCCTTTGCCCCGATCCTCGCCGGTGATGCCGACATCGGCGACCCAGCGATACCAGAAATCGTTCAC
>CAYWLC010000260.1:0-3044 GCA_964458895.1 uncultured Luteolibacter sp.
TATCAACGTGGATTATTTTGAAGATCTGACAGGCAATATCAAAAAGGGTGAAAAAGGCGATGTGGACGATGTGGGAAAACGCATCAAGTTGCTCAGGGAGGAAAGAGGCATTTCCGTTGAAGACCTCTCTCATCTGACGGGATTTGATATTGCAAGGCTGAACGATATTGAAAACGGCGTTGAAAAACCCCAGCTCGGCACGGTCATGAAACTCTCCAAGGCCCTGGATGCTGCTGTGGGACGCCTCGTATCCGGCATGGGGACCAGACTCTATTCCATTACACGGAAAGATGAAAGAAAACCGGTTTCCCGATCCAGCTCCAAAACCGGAAAACAGAATGTCTATTCCTATATGAGCCTTGCCCCGGAAGTCCAGGGACGGCACATGGAAGCTCTGATCGTTCAATTGGAAAAAGCGCCGGACAAGGAAATCTCCATCCATAACGGGGAAGAATTCATTTTTGTTCTGGAAGGGATTGTTCATCTGATTATAGGCAAAGAATCTTATGATCTTGAACCCGGTGACAGCGCCTATTATCTGTCCACCACGTCCCATTTTATAACCGCCCAAACTGAAAAAGCAACCATACTGGCGGTCCTGTACGAATAGGGAGAAACGACCCATGGCAAAATTATTGTGGCAACCGTCGGAAGAACGGATCAAAAGCACCAATATGTACCGGTTCATGACCCTGGTAAACGAGAAATTCGGAAAAGACTTCAAGGATTATCCGGCGTTGTGGGACTGGTCCGTGAACAACCTTGAAGATTTCTGGGGCCTGACCTGGGATTTTATCAAAATCAAGGCAACCCGAAAATATGACAAGGTGATTGAAAACCCGGACAAAATGCCGGGAGCAAAATTCTTTGTCAATTCAAAACTGAATTTTGCAGAAAACCTGCTCCAGTTCAGAAATGACAGATTGGCCTTGATTTTCCGGGGTGAGGATGCGGTCAGAAGAACCCTGACCTATAACCAGATTTACGATGAAGTCGCCAAAACCGCTGCTTCGCTCAGAAAAATGGGCATCCAGAAAGGCGACCGGGTGGTGGGGTTTGTTCCGAACATGCCGGAAAGCATCATTGCCATGCTGGCTGCCACCAGCATCGGTGCGGTTTGGTCTTCCTGCTCCCCGGATTTCGGCATCAAGGGCGTCCTGGACCGGTTCGGCCAAACCAAACCCAGGGTTCTCTTTACGGCAGACGGATATTTTTTCAAGGGCAAACCCATGGACAGCATCGAAAGGATTGCCGGCATTGTAAAAGAGCTGCCCTCCCTGGAAAAGATTGTCGTGATTCCCTATGTGTCTCAGACACCGGATATCAGTAAGCTTCCCCATGCCGTCATGTTCAAGGATTTTAAAGATCCTTCCGCCAAAGACATCGTTTTTGAACCCATGAATTTTGATGATCCTTTGTATATCATGTATTCCTCCGGCACCACAGGCCTTCCCAAATGCATGGTCCAGAGTGTGGGCGGAGTGCTTCTGCACCAAAAAAAAGAATTAGTTCTCCACACAGACTTAAAAGAAGAAGACACCATCTTTTATTTCACCACCTGCGGGTGGATGATGTGGAACTGGCTCACCTGTAGCTTAAGCGTCGGCGCAACCCTGGTGCTATACGACGGCAACCCCTTTCACCCCGGACCCGATGCTTTATGGAAAATGGCCCAGGATGAAAAAATCACGGTCTTTGGCACCAGTGCCGGGTATATTGAAGCCCTGAAAAACGCAGGCGTCAAACCGGGTAAACAGTTTGATCTGACCTCCTTGAAATCGGTCCTGTCCACCGGGTCTCCCCTGTCTGACGAGAATTTTGAATTCATCTACACAGAAGTCAAAGAAGACATCCAGCTTGCCTCTATCTCCGGCGGGTCGGATCTCAACGGCTGTTTTGCTCTCGGCAACCCCATGGGCCCGGTCTACACGGGTGAGCTCCAGTGCCGGGGTCTTGGCATGAAGGTCTTTGCCTATGACGAAACCGGAACCCCTGTGGTGGGAAAACAGGCCGAGCTTGTCTGCACTGCCCCCTTCCCGTCCATGCCCATTTTTTTCTGGGGCGATACGGACGGCTCCAAATACCGGTCTGCCTATTTTGACGAATATCCCAATATCTGGACCCACGGGGATTTTATCATGGTCACGGAACGGGGCGGGGTCATCATGTACGGAAGATCCGACGCCACCCTCAACCCCGGCGGGGTCCGCATCGGCACCGCAGAAATCTACCGCCGCCTCGATGCCATGCCTGAACTGGAAGACTCCGTGGTCGTGGGCCAACCCTGGAACAACGATGTCCGTGTGATTCTCTTTGTCAAGCTTGCCCCGGGCTACAAACTCGACGATGCCCTGAAGAAAAAAATCATGGCCGATATCCGGGTCAATGCATCCCCCCGCCACGTCCCGGCCAAGATCATTGAATGCCCAGATGTCCCCTATACCCTCAACATGAAAAAAGTGGAACTGGCCGTGAAAAAAATGATCGAAGGGAAAGAGGTCAAAAACAAGGACGCCCTGAAAAACCCGGAAGCCCTGGATTTTTTCGGGAATATTGCGGAACTGAAAGAATAAAAAACGCCGTATCTGCTGGTTTTTATTTTTAACCATGAAGACCATGAAGGACATAAAGTTTTTATCCTTCATGATCTTCATGCGCTTCATGGTAAAACGATAGATAATGAACGATAATTAATCCTGGAATTCGGCGGTCAGGCAGTTGCGGCCCGCTGCCTTGCTCTGATACATTAGGGTATCGGCCCCGTTTGATAAGACTTTCCAAGTGCCTGACCCTTCAGAACATTTCAGACAAAACTGGGTTTACTAAAAGTTATCTAAGCCAGATTGAAAACCTCAAAAGAGAGCCTCCCGGATTCCAACTGTTGACTCCTGGAACTGACTTTTTTTCTTGCCTTAACTTGCTTAGACCTGATAAAGAGACAACATGTTGTACCCGTATCAGGTTGATGAAAGTGGTGTGTTTCACCAACGGAGGCGTAAATGTATGAGAAGCACAAGGCCCTCTACTTTGTCATATGTCTGGTA
>CAYWLC010000261.1:0-3035 GCA_964458895.1 uncultured Luteolibacter sp.
TGAGTGTGCGGAAGCCCATCTGAAGGCTGTTGAGAAGCGCGGCAAGGGTCGTCGGCACGGCTACCACAATGCGGTGATCATGCTGCAGCGCTTCAGCCAGACCCGGCCGCCGGAGCACCTCGGCATAGAGGCTTTCGACCGGGAGATACATGATGCCGAAGTCGGTCGTGTGCGGCGGGTCGATATATTTTTCCTGAATTTTTTTTGCCTCGTTTTTTATAAATCTCTCAAGGCTTTTTGACGCCTCTTCCACAAGAGCCGGATCGGCTTTTTCCTGCGCCTCAAGAAGCTTCTGATAATCGGCATCGGGAAACTTGGCGTCAATCGGGAGCCATACTTCAGTATCGTCGGGCTCCCGGCCCGGCAGCCGTATGGCAAACTCAACCCGGTCGGCGCTGCCTTTCTTGGTGGCGACATTACAGGCATACTGATCCTTCGTGAAAAGCTCCTCAAGCAGGAACCCCAGGCTCATCTCGCCCCAGGTCCCCCGTGTTTTTACATTGGTAAGAACCTTTTTAAGGTCACCCACCCCGGCTGCAAGGGTTTGCATTTCCCCCAGCCCGCGGTGCACCTGCTCGAGGCGCTCGCCGACGAGCTTAAACGACTCCCCGAGGCGCTGCTCAAGGGTTGCGTGCAGCTTTTCATCAACCGTCTGGCGCATGGACTCAAGCTTTCGGCTGTTGTCCTCCTGGAGCAGCTGAAGCCGCTGCTCCACTGTCAGCCGCACAGCCTCGAGCTTTTCTTCATTGACTTTGGTGAGGGAGGTGAGCTGGTTTGAAAACGTGTCCAGCTGCTGCTTCTGCAGCGTTGCAATATCGGTCATGCGCGATAGCAGCGAATCGCCAAAGGCTGTAAACCCTGCAGCAAGCTCCTGCCGGGCAAGCCGGGCGGTGTGCCCTGCTTCGCTGCGCCCCTGCGCCATCTCGGCCTTGAGCGCAGCTTCGATCCGCTGCTGGTTCTTTTCGGAATTTTCAAGGAGGTTTTCGATTTTCAGAAGCTCTTTGCCCTTTTTGGCAAAGAGCAGCAGTATTCCTGCCACAGCCCCGGCTGCGGCACAGATGAGCGTGCTAATAAGCAGAATGTCTGTCATAGCCATAGTCGTGTGATTGTATGAATGAAATGCTTTCCAGAGCGTTGCCGGCTTTCTGAGCCCGCTATGTGCGCAACAGGGAAGAGTCCCCGCGCCGGTAAATTTTCATGAAAACATTTGAAGGCTTACCCTCTCTATCGAATACCAGAACTGGGCGTAAGTGTATATACTTTTTGACAAAAATTTTTATTATGCTATAGTTCCATGCTCGGCGATGCGCCTGTAGCTCAGCCGGATAGAGCAACGGCCTTCTAAGCCGTGGGTCGGGGGTTCGAGTCCCTCCAGGCGCGCCATACAGCGCCTTGGAAACTCCGCCGAAGAAGTGTTTATATAAAAATGGATCTTCCGGGTTTGTTGTGCAAAGAATCAGCCCGATTTCGGTTCTTTTATAAATGAGGTTATGACTTTGAGCATCAAGTATTCCTGATCCTTGATACCATATGCTCTTCGTTGGATAACCCGAATCTTGTTATTTAAGCCTTCCATGAATCCAAGAGAAACCTTGCGATCAGGATGGCAGTAACTAACGATTCCGTCCCAGTGACGCTCGATCATAGCGGCAAATTTCTCAAAAGGTTGCAACCGCTGCCAGCGTAGCTGGGCTTTCCAATTTTCAAAAAACTTTCGTGCCCATGTCGGATTGTTGTAATCCCACAGTTGCCCGAAAGACTCTTTTAGAATGTAGGCCTTATTGAGCCGTTTGTTTGCCTTGAGAAGTATCGTTAAGGCTCTGCGGCCATCAATATCGAGATTTGCTTTGTGGGACAGCAGGGTATATCGCTGACCCTTTATGAAGCGCCGTTCTTTCTCATTGACACGTTTGTACTCACTGCGGCGAACCTGATCAAGTGCCTGAGCCAGATGGCCTATGATGTGAAACTTATCGTAGACAATTTGTGCATTGGGAGCATGCTTGCGTGTTGCTTTGCGGAAGGGCTTCCACATATCCATTACAGCAAGCTTTATTGTGCTGCAGCGCTCAATGCCCATGGTGTCGAAGAACAGTTGAAAATCTTGTTCAGTTCGGCCCTGTCCTCCCAACCAGATCGGTCGCTGCTGATCAAGATCGGCCACGACGATGGCGTATGTATGGCCTTTGCGGATGGATATCTCGTCAACACCAATGGCTCTGAGGTGTTCGGCTGGCGGGTGCTGCTCCAACAGTCTGCGCATGTAGCATTTTTCCATGCGCCACACCTGATCCCAACTCAGGTTGTTAAGCTCTGCAACGCGCTTAACCGTCATCTCGCGGCAAAGCTCTCCAATGCGGTCTTCAAACCGTTGCGTGAACCGGGCTGATTTGGCCAGCATGGCAAGAGTTTCGCGCTTCACGGCTTTACATTGCGGGCAGGCAACCCGGCGGTACTCGAATTCAAGATATATTCGGGTTGCTCCGGCATCCAGGTCGCGTACCACATGGGTTCGTCTGTCCCGAGAGCCTGATACCGTTCGACCACAAATTGCGCAGACTGTTTTTTTTGACGACGCTCAAGCCGCACTATTCGTCCGTCAGGATCTTTAGGGTTTGGCTTGAGTGTGGCTCGGGCTCGAAAGCCGGGAAAGCTATAAAGATCACGGAATGTTTTTATTGTTTTCATTCCGCTACTGTAACTGACCTCGGAAAACGTGTCAATTTTCAAAGAACATTTATCAAGCTTTTACAGAACATTAACTCTGTTTAGCTGTTTGAAAAACCCAGTTCATCCATAAATGATACGATACTGGTTGATAGTAATATATTTTAGCCGAGGTTGGAGTGCATGTCAATAAGTCCTTCGACATACAATATGAGCGGCAGGTTGCCTCCGGGGCTGGTCAGTGCTGCCGATGTTGGCTTGAAGCGGGATGGTGGATACCAATAAAAAAGTGCTGAGAGGAGCTTTTTTTGCGCGTTTAACATAAGGCATAACTATCAGAACTACTGACCGCGCCGCAAGATATTTCA
>CAYWLC010000262.1:0-3013 GCA_964458895.1 uncultured Luteolibacter sp.
GGGTCGAGCACGGTGTCGTTGGGCACGAACTCGCCGGTCTTCATCAAATCCTCGACCACGGGATGGCGTCCGTCGCGGATGCGGATTTCGCCGAAGTCGCCCACCTCGGGCTTGCAGTAGTCCCGTGCGGTGGCCACCTCGGCCAGCGAGAGCAGCGTGTCGAGCGCGGCCACGGCGTCCGCCGTCTGCTGGATGCGGCGGGCCTCGGCGGAGACGGCGTCGCGCAGCGCGCAGAACAACTCATACTCCAGCGACTGCATGCGCTCCTGCGCCGTGAGCATCTCCTCCTCGCGCTCCTTCAGCGCGGGGGTGACGTAGCGCTCGGCGTTGGCGAGGGTCTGTTTGCGCTGGTAATCGTCCGGCACGCTGTCGGCCTGGCCGCGGCTTATTTCGAGGTAATAGCCAAACACGCGGTTGTAGCCGACCTTGAGCTTTGCGATACCGGTACGCACGCGCTCGTCCTGCTGGAGCTGCGCAATCCAGTCCTTGCCCCCGCGCACCAGTCCGTGCAGGCGGTCCAGGTCTGCGTCGTAGCCGTCGCGGATGATGCCGCCCTCGTTGAGCGACAGCGGCGGCTCGTCGACGATGGCGTCGGCGATGCGGCCGGTCACGTCTTCCAGCGGGTCAATCTCGCCGCAAAGCGCGGCGAGCATCTCTGAACCCGCGTCGGCCAGCAGCGCGCGCAAGGCGGGCATGCGCTCCAGCGATGCACCCAGCGCGCGCACGTCGCGCGCGTTGCCCGTGCGCGACGTGATGCGGCCCGTGAGCCGCTCCAGGTCGGCCATGCCGCGCAGCGTGTCGCGCAGCGCCATGCGCAGGTCGACGCGGTCCACCAGTTCGGCGACAGCGTTCTGCCGGCGCCCGATTTCGGCTGCGTCCACCAGCGGGTGCAGCAGCCAATCGCGCAGGCGGCGGCTGCCCATGCTGGTCAGCGTGCGGTCCAAAACGGCCAGCAGCGTGCCGCGACGGGCGCCGCTGGCCGTGGCCACCAGTTCCAGGTTGCGCTGCGTGTTGCCGTCGAGCACCACGTAGCCCGAGGGGCTGTAACGGCGGGGCAGGCGCAGCCGCGGCGCGCAGTCGCGCTGCGTCTCGCGCACGTAGGACAGCAGCGCACCCAGGCAGCCCGTGGCGGCCGGCGCGTCGTCGAGCCCCACGCCCTTGAGCGTGCCCAGGCCCCAAGTCGCCAGCACCAGGTCCTCGGCCAGTTCCGCGTCGAAACGGTCCCCTGGGCGGGCCGTGAAAGTGATGCCGGGAAAATTCCGCTTCATGCGCGCCAGGAAGTCGGCGTCTATTTCATCCGAATGGAGAATCTCCACGGGCGCCATCCGGGTGAATTCATCGGCGAAGACCCGCTCTGCGGCGGCGTCGATCTGCGCGGCGAGCACCTCGCCCGTGGTCACGTCGACAAAGGCCAGCGCGCCCGCATCGCCCTCTACGGCCATGGCGCCCAGATAGTTGTTGGCGCGCTCGTCGAGCAGGTCCGGCTCCATGACCGTGCCGGGCGTGATCGTGCGGACCACCGCGCGTTTGACGATGCCCTTAGCCTGCTTGGGGTCCTCCATCTGGTCGCAGATGGTGACTGTGCGCCCCGCCTTTATTACGCGGGCGATGTAACGGTCCACGGCGCGGAAAGGCACGCCGCACATGGGCACGCGCGCCTCCTTGTCAGCGCCGTCGCGCGACGTGAGCGTGAGCCCGAGCAGTTCGGCCGCCTCCACGGCGTCCTCAAAGAACAGCTCATAAAAGTCGCCCATGCGGAAGAAGAGCAGCGAATCGCTGCACTCCGCCTTGGCGGCGATATACTGCCGCACCATCGGCGTGATTTCCGAAGGCCCAAGATCGCCCAGTTTTGTCCAGTTGCCTGCCATGACCGCGTATTATACGCATTGCAGCGGGTATGGGGAAGGCGCCTGAAACGACACTTGCCGAGCAGGTTATGTGCGACCAAACTCATGGCTCTTGTCCGACCGGGCGAATGGCTTCCCCGCGTGTGCGACCGGACACATAGGTAACACGCTGTGCCTTTACCCCAACGGGGTTATGGAGCAAAGCCCAGGGTTGGCGGTTGGCGGAGCAACGCGCAGCCAATCGCCTACCCTGGGAAGACCCGGCCCACCGCCCCCCCCCCCGCGAGCGGCGCAACGCTGAAAGCGTTGCGCCGCTCGCGGGGGAGATGGGGTGGCAACCGATTACCCAGGGTAGGCCTCGTCACGCCAAAGGCGTGACTTCGGCCAACCCTGGGCTTTGCTCCATAACCCCGTTGGGGTATTCGGACAAAGGTACGAACCGGGGACATGGGTGACAAATAATACCGGGCACATGGGTAACACATTTAGGCATGTGTTTACCCGGAGGATTCGAGATGCCTTGGAAGGTGACTGGCTCGACTTCAGAAAGGCTGTCATCGGTGGCGGCATGGGAACAGCGCAAGCACCCACTGAAGTCACTGTTTGCCGGTTCGTTTCTCCAACCGGCGCAGGGCCGCAACACCAATCAGGATGATCACACCGGCGACAACCAGCAGGATGACGCGGTAGGCATTGGGGACGGCGTCCATGAGGTAGGCGAGCATGCCCATCGCGGCGGAGAATCCGTAGAGGGCGAGCACGGCGTTGCGCTGGCCCAGGCCGAGCGCGAGCAGGCGGTGGTGCAGGTGGTCGCGGTCGGGACGGAAAAAGCCGCCGCCCCGGGCGCGGCGGATGCGGCGCAGGAAGCTCAGCGCCGTGTCGGCCACGGGCACGGCGAGCGCGGTCATGGGCACGGCCAGCGCGATGACGGCCGCGCCCTTTTGCTGCGAGGCGAGCGTGGCCGCGGCGAGGATGAACCCAAGGAAGAGCGCGCCCGCATCGCCCATGAATATGGACGCCGGATGGAAGTTGTAGCGCAGAAAGCCCAGGGTGGCACCCATAAGGCAGGCCATGATGGCGCAACCGGCGGCGTGGCCGTTGCGCAGGCCGACGGCAAACAGCGCCGCCGATATGGCGAAGACCAGTCCCGCGGCCAGCCCGTCGAG
>CAYWLC010000263.1:0-2999 GCA_964458895.1 uncultured Luteolibacter sp.
ATGCGCGGTGCCGGCACGCCGGGGGCGGGAGTGCTCTGGAGCCTGAGGGATCTGCGCCACGGGGAGTGAGCCGATGGTTCGACCATCTGATGATGACACTGCCAAACCGGACTGCGTTGTTCTAACAGTAACGCAACATTTTCCTGCTGGCTTCTGGTCTCTGCTCTCTTCATTCCCCCCACCTCACAATGCTGGCAGACTTGCCGCGGCGACAGCCTGTCCGTGGCGTTTGGTTTTTTCATTGGGCAGCACGAGTTTGATCTGGAGTTCGGGGAATTCCTTGGCGAGCACGGTTTCGGCCTCGTTGATGATGAGGTTGCCGCCGTCGCCGGTGGTCACGCGACCGAGAATGAGCAGGTTCTCGATGTCATAATATTCCGCGTAATGGGCGATGGCGTAACCGAAATAACAACCGATGGTTTCGTAAATCGATTCCGCAGGGGCATCCCCGGCAACCATGCCTTCCTGGATTTTCACCAGTTGCTCGGGGAAAGGCATCTTGCCGAAATCAAAGCCGGCTGCGGGAGCCAGCCGCGCGATGGCTTGTTGGGAGAAATAAAGGGCGCCGCATCCGTGATCGCCGGACCATTCGTCCACCGGCGAGTCAACGGGATCGCGGAAATCGACCGGGGCGAAGGCGAGTTCGTTGAGCCAGGGTTTGATGTGTCCGTTGGCATCGACATAGCCCACTGCTTCGGAGGTGCCCATGGCCACTCCGAGCACGCTGTTGGCATTCAATCCCATCGACCCCGCGAGTGCGGTGACCTCGCCATCATTGACGACCTCGAAGGGCACGTTGTTCCAGCGCCGCTTGAGTGTTAGAAAAACGCGGCGGATGTGCATGTCAAAATCCTCCGGACTCACGCCGCGGAAAAGCGAGGCGGCGCGGACCTCGTTGTTGACATAAACGCCGGCCGAACTGCCGCCGATGGCATCCACGCGCGGCAGGTGGGCGGCGGCCCTTTTCAAGGATTCGTGAATGCCCTCGATATGATAGTTGGGATCGCTTTGAAAATACGGATCCCAGGGGACCTCCTCGGAAAAAACCACCTCGCCGTCGATGAGGGCGGCGCACTTGCGGTCGGAGCCGCCGAGATCAAAACCGATGCGGCAGCCGTCGAGGTTGCGCCCTAGGGTCAACACCGAGTCGTTGGGGGCGGGGAGATCTCTAACATCCACCGCCCGGACCCGGATCGGCTCGCCGAAAATTTTGGTGCCGATGAATCCGCAATCGAACGCGCGGGCGCCGGTTTCCGAGTAGATGGCGGAGAGGGCGGCGGCGACCTCCGGCGCGCCTGAAACTAACAGCCGACTGCCACCTTTCTGCCATAGCAGGAATTTCACATGACGTTCGATGTAGCGCAATGTCAGCGCGTCATTGGCGGCGCCGGGCGCGAGGATATTGCCGGTCCAGCGGAAGGTGGTGCCATCGGTGCGGGTGAGGGCGAGATCCAGGGAGCGGGCAGAGGGATCGGCTTTGACTTTGGCCAAGTAGGCGCGGTTCCAAAGCACAGCGGGAATGAAGCCGGGGTCAAGAACCGGACGGAATGCGGGTTTGATCAGGAGGGTCGTCATGCAAAAAACAAAAGTTGCGCCGTGAGAATGCAGGAATCGCCCCGGAGGTCGAAGGAAATTTGGAGAAAGCCTGGGGTTGAGTTGCGGATGAATTTGCATGGTGCTTACATCCTGGGGAAATTTTGCGCAGGATTGTAAAAAACGCACATTCTGGTGATGTGGCTGGTTGACAATCCAAGGGGCGTGGGAACACTCTGCGCAAGGCACGCAGGGCATTGCTTCATGTTTGCGCTTTTTCACAAACCCACTCTCAAGGATTATCAGGACAGTGTTTTCCAACGAAGATTATCTCGCAGAATTGCTCACCGAGGCCGGTTTGGTGACACCGGATGATGTCACTCGCGCCCGCAATGCCCTCTCAGGTGCGGAAACCATCATTGAGCACCTTCTTTCGCACACCTCGCTCTCACAGGATGGCGTGGCACACACCCTTGCGGCCAACGCGGGCATTCCCTTCGTGCGGCTTTCGGAACTGACCTTCGCGCCCGGCATCACGGAGACGATTTCAGCGGACGCCGCCAAGCGCTACCGCGTGGTGCCCTTGCAGGACGAAGGCAACGCGCTGATGGTAGCCATCGCCGACCCGCTGGATTTTGACGCTCTGGACACGTTGCCGCACATCCTCGGGCGCGAGTTGAATCTGGTGTGCGCCACCCAGCAGGACATTCAGGAACACCTGCGCCAGTTCTACAATATCGGCGGCCCCTCCACAGGAAGCGACTCATCCGGGTTCTCGATCTCCACGACCGACAACGAAGCTGGCGACACCGGCGAGGACGCACCGATCATCCGGCTCGTCCTGCAGATGCTATCCGAGGCTTTCCGCGTCCGTGCTTCGGATATTCACATCGAGCCGCTGGAAACCTCCGTGCGCATCCGTTACCGGCTGGATGGCAAACTGGTGCATGTTGACACCCATCCCAAGAAGCTGCTGCCCGCCATCATCGCCCGCCTCAAGGTAATGAGCGGCACCATGTCCATCGCGGAAAAGCGCCTGCCGCAGGACGGGCGCATCCAGCTCAAAATGGGCGAGAAAGAGGTGGACCTCCGGGTTTCGTCGGTGCCGTCCAACCACGGGGAATCCATTGTCATGCGGATTCTCGACAAGACGTCGCTTTTGTTAGGTCTGCCGGAGTTGGGGTTTTTCTCCGACGACCAGCACACCTTCGAACAATTGTTAGGTCTTCCCGACGGCATCCTCTTGGTCACCGGTCCGACCGGTTCCGGCAAGACCACCACACTCTATGCCTGCCTCAACGTGATCAACCGGCCGGACAAGAAGATCATCACGGTGGAAGATCCCGTTGAGTATGAACTCGCTGGCATCAATCAGGTCATGGTCAAGGCCGACATTGGCATGACCTTCGGTGCCGCCCTGCGCGCCATGCTGCGCCAGGCACCCAACATCATCATGATCGGGGAAA
>CAYWLC010000264.1:0-2973 GCA_964458895.1 uncultured Luteolibacter sp.
TTAAAAACCAGCTTCCCGAAAGGGATTGTAAAGCCGTCCTAAAAGGACGGGGTTTCTAACCATTTTTCTGATGACTACTGTTCTCGCATCCGAAAATCCTCTGCTGATCGGGAAAGGATTACCTCCCTTTGATCGCATTGAAACGCTTCATGTTGTTCCGGCGATGACGCAATTGCTGACCGAGTTGGAACAAAGGCTATCCGACTTAGAAGTTTCAGTTACCCCGACTTGGCAAGGCCTGGTAGAACCTCTGACTCAACTAGAGGAACAATTAACCTGGTCTTGGGGCGTAATTAGTCATTTGATGGGAGTCAAAAATAGTCCCGAACTGCGGGAAGCCTATGAGACGATTCAGCCTCAGGTCGTGCAATTTATCAATCGTCTTGGCCAAAGCCAGGTTTTGTATCAAGCCTTCCAATCTTTACAAGCTGGGGATAGCTGGTCAACGTTAGCTCCGGCTCAACAGCGTATTATTGCTACCAATATTCGGGAAGCGGAATTATCTGGCGTGGGATTACAGGGGGAAAAACGAGAACGATTTAATGCAATCCAGTTAGAGTTAGCAGAACTTTCGACTAAGTTTTCTAATCATTTGCTAGATGCAACCCGTGCTTTTGAGTTGAAATTAACTCAACCGGAAGAAGTAGCAGGTTTACCGGCAAGTGTCCTAAGTTTGGCTGCCCAAACAGCGAGAGCCAAGGGTGAAGAAGGGTCAACATCGGAAAATGGCCCCTGGATCATTACTCTCGACTATCCCAGTTATTTGCCTTTTATGAAATACAGCCGCGATCGCGGCTTACGGGAAAAACTCTATAAGGCATTTGTTAGTCGGGCTTCCCAGGGAGAGCTTGATAATAATCCTCTGATTGAGCGGATTTTGGCATTGCGTCAGGAATTGGCTCAACTTTTGGGGTATCAAACCTATGCGGAGGTCAGTTTAGCTCGCAAAATGGCCCCCAGTGTAGCTGCGGTAGAAAAGCTGTTAGAAGAATTACGTCAAGCCAGTTACCAAGCAGCCCAACAGGATTTAGAGAATCTTAAAAACTTTGCCCAGCAACCCGATCTCAAACATTGGGATATTACCTATTGGTCAGAACGACAACGGGAAGCAGAATTTGACTTAAATGCTGAAGAATTGCGTCCTTACTTTCCTTTACCTCAAGTATTAGAGGGACTGTTCCGTTTAGCGCGACGAATTTTTGCTGTCACCATTAGCCCCGCATCGGCAGCCGTTCCCGTTTGGCATCCTGATGTACAGTATTTTCAAGTTGCGAATGAAATCGGAGAGGTTATTGCCCATTTTTATTTGGATCCCTACAGTCGGCCTGCTGAGA
This sequence comes from uncultured Luteolibacter sp., assembly GCA_964458895.1. Lineage (GTDB taxonomy): Bacteria > Verrucomicrobiota > Verrucomicrobiia > Verrucomicrobiales > Akkermansiaceae > Luteolibacter. The sequence goes on from CAYWLC010000264.1 coordinate 1,335, forward strand.
AACGGGGAGGAGCCTGGATGGGGGATTGTATTAATCGGGCTAAGGTGGAAGAGCAAGGTCAAGTCAAGCTTCGTTTACCAGTTGCCTATCTAATTTGTAATCAAACGCCCCCAGTTAATGGCAATCCCAGCTTAATGACTTTTGATGAGGTGACAACCCTTTTCCATGAGTTTGGGCATGGTATTCATCATATGTTGACCCAGGTCAATTATCCAGGGGCGGCAGGTATTCAAAATGTGGAGTGGGATGCGGTAGAGTTACCCAGTCAATTTATGGAAAATTGGTGTTATGACCAAGCGACTTTATTTAGTATGGCTAAACATTATGAAACAGGGGAAACCTTACCTGAAGCGGATTATCAAAAGCTTTTAGCTGCCCGCAATTATCAGAGTGGTTCGGCTATGCTCCGTCAAATTCATCTCAGTTTATTGGATTTAGAGTTACACCATCGCTATCAACCCCAGGGGCCAGAAACAGTTCAGCAAATCCGCGATCGCCTGGCTAAAACAACGATGATTATGTCACCCTTACCGGAAGATAATTTCCTGTGTTCCTTTGGCCATATTTTTGCCGGTGGTTATGCGGCGGGTTACTACAGTTATAAATGGGCTGAAGTGCTTAGTGCTGATGCGTTTTCTGCTTTTGAAGAAATCGGTTTGGACAATGAGAAGGCTGTGCAAGTAACTGGTAAACGTTTTCGCGATACGGTGTTAGCCTTGGGAGGCAGTGTGCATCCGATGGAGGTGTTTAAATCTTTCCGAGGACGGGAACCTGAAACGGAAGCCCTTTTAAGGCATAACGGTTTATTGGCTACGGTCTAGTTTTTTGTCTAGGCGATCGCCCCTTACCGATAAAGAAAAACAGCGATCGCCTCTTACTCATTGGAAAAACCGCGATCGCCGATAAATGATTATCTAAATTTTTAATTGTTCTGATTAGCTACAAACTGATTGACTAAAGCAACATCAATATCTAATTCCTCAGCAATTTCCGCGATCGATAACCCTAATTTTTTAAGTAGAGGGATTGTTTCAAGTTTGCCCTCAAGAAGACCTTCCTGACGACCTTCCTGACGACCTTTCTGAAGACCTTTCTGAAGACCTTCCTGAAGACCTTCCTGAAGAATTTCCTGATAGAAAGCTGATTCTTTCATAATGTCACTCCTTAAAATCGTTTTAATCATTTCAGGTTCCATCACTAATCCTGCGAATACTGCCGTTGCAGCCATGAGATTAGCCCTCACCCCTTGCTTTTCTATTTTATCCAATCCCTTCGCAACCTCTCGTAACCGTGTTGTTGGCTCCTCACATTGGGTTAATATCGCTAGGGGCAATAAACCTGGACTTGTTAGAAATAAATCAGAAGACTGTTCCCAAAGACGAATGACTCGATAATGATGAGTTGTTGCTCCTAGTTGAAAGCTATCTTGATAAACCAAGGCCGATTTAGTTCGTTTCAGATAAATAACCACTTGGTGCATGGTTTTAAGCGGAAAACGACGATAAACCCTGACTCGATAATCTAACATCCGAAAACCCATTGTTTCATCAGGTTCAGTCTGAAATTCTAGGTGTAATACTAGGTCTTCCGATTGTTCCAATATTAGGGAATCAGCGCGAATCGGTTCTAAAGATAATTC
>CAYWLC010000265.1:0-2939 GCA_964458895.1 uncultured Luteolibacter sp.
CCGCCGCCTGCGCGCTCCATCTCGAGGCCTCGACCGCGCCAGCCCTGCTGCTCGTGCCGCTGCTCGGCTACGATGCCGCCGCCGCGCTCGCTCACGCGTCGCTCGCCACGCACAAGACGATCCGCGAACTCGTCCTCGAGAAGAACCTGCTGCCGCCGGAGACGGTCGCGCGCGTGTTCCCTTAGCGCGGACGCGCGCCATCCCTCGTTTCCCGCCTTGCGCTGTCCTTCGCCCGGCGCGGCTGTAAAGCCAGCACGGCAACCAGCGAGAGAACGCCCCAGGCGACGTGCTCCAGCAAGTTCAGCAGGGTGAGAAGACGGCCCATCGTGAGCCGGCCCTGCTCGACCAAGGTGAAGGGGAAGGCGTTGACTTGCTGTCCGAGCGCCAGCCGGTCGACGCCCTCCTGAATCCAGAGGGCCAGCGGCAGAGCCACCAGCGGCAGCAGCACCAGCGGCAGGCCAAGCAGGAGAAAACCGGCATCCTTCGTCGCGCGGTACTTCCAGGCCAGGAGCACAGCCACCGCGCAGTACAGAACGCTCGTAATCGCGGCCAAAGCAACGATCATTTCTTTATCCTCTTTCTGAAGAGGTGGCCCAAACAAGGCACTAGCCGGACCCCGCACGCTTGCCCTTACGGCAGTTCAATCGGGGCGTTGTCGGGCAGTTCCATATCCCTGAAGTTGCCGCCCATGTCCTGCACCCTGAGTTTGAGCGTTTTCTCCTGACCTGGGGCCGGATCGCCGAAAAGGTCCGCGTACTTGCCCAAGTCCGTCTTGAACTTGCCCTTGAACACGGACTGCACCTTCTTGGTCACGTCCACGCCGCTCGTTTCTTTCCGCTTGTCGGTCGCGTGAAAGCGGAGCCTCAGCGCCGTCGCGTCGCAGATGTGATTCCCGTTGTTGCCGATCACAAGATCGACGTGCTTTCCCAGGTCGCCGGGATTGACGTGGAACACGAACTCCGACTGGTGGGTGCTGGCCCCCTTTCGCCCCTGTTCCAGATATAGCGTGTCGAGGACCACCGGCGTCTTCTCATCCTTCCAGTTGACGAGCTTGAGTGAAACGCCGTTGCCGCCGCTGTTGGAGAACAGCTTTCCCGAAACCCCGATACCCTTGCCTGCGAGCTGCGGGCCGGGCGTCCAGCGAATCACGCTGTAGCTTTCCGCATCGGCGATCGGATGTGTGATCAGGAACTGGCTGCGCTGGTCAGCCGGAATATCCCTGTCAAACATGTCTCTCGAAAAATGCACGTTCCAGCTCTCCTCCGTGTTCGCAGTCGCGTAATCGGAGAAGAAGCCCAGGACCTCGCCTTCTTGCAGACCGTAAGCGTATCCAACCGGGCGGCCTTCAACCTTGAACGTCGAGCTCAACTGCTTCTTATCGGACTCTTTGGCGGTGGACAGCAGTCCGCCGTTCTTGCAGTTGAACAGCGACCACGAGCCGGTTTTCGCCCTGTCTGGAAACGCGGCCGGCACGCCCGGCTTGCCCTGCGGGTTGAGGTAGTCGGCGGCCAGATCGGCGACGACTTCGCCGTCAACGGCGAACAGCTCTTTCCAGTTGACGTCGCCTTTCCGGCCATACCACGCGAACGTGATCTTCCCGTTTGCCGACTGACGCGGCTCCGAGAGCAACTCGTCCTCGACGACAGGAATCGGTTTCGTATCCTTGAGATTCGGGACCTTGAAATACACGTCGATGCCGCTCGGGTCGACGAACTCCGTCAGGACGACATCGACCGGGGCGCCCGTGCGTTCGGGATTCGTCCAGGCTTTGGCGACAACCTTCTGTCCGTCGGGGCGGACGGAATCGTCCAAGCTCGGGGCACCGATGCTGGCCGGATCGAGAACCAGATCGCGGGGGTCCGGGCATTTCTTGAGCGCTTCCGCATTCAGTTTATCGCCGATCGTAAACAGAACCGGTCCCCGCATCAGGGCAACGCGGCCCGCCTGTATCATCCTGCCGCGAATGAAACGCCAGTTCATCGGCATCGAGATTGTCAGGACGTCGCCTGATTTCCAAAGCCGCTTGACCTCCGCGGAGCCGGGCTGGGTCTTGTTGAGGGCGCACGGCGCATTGCCCAGCGCGCACTCGATCTTCTCTGCCCAACGCGGCGTGCGGAAGCGAAACGCGAACTCCACCGGCTCGGAACACGTGAACGTCAGTTTGACTTCGCCAGAGTTCGGATAATCCGTTTCCTCTTTGATTTCGACGGTCTTGCCGTTGACGTCAAAGGTCTTGTCAGAGCGGGTGAACAGGTTCAGCGTGATGCCGCCGTCCTGGGCGCGGTAGTACACCTTTTGCGGCAGTTCGGCGACCGCGCGCCGATAGTTGCCGTTGCAGCAGAAGGTGTCGATGCTTTGAAAATTCCTCTTCCCCGTAAACGGCGTGAAGTAGCAGATATGGCGGCCGTCCGGGGACTGCGCCCCGAACAGGGCGTTGTAAATCGTCCGCTCCATGATATCCCCGTACCGCAGGTCGCCGTCCAGCCGCATGAGGCTGTCGGTCCAGCGGAGGAAGTAGGCCGTGACGCAGGACTCTTCGACACTCCCCGAACCTTTCTGATTGTACGTGAAGTACTCGCCTTCGGAGGTTGAGCCGGTCACCAGCAGGCCGCCGCGTCCCCGTTCGAGCAGCTCCTGTTTCATCCACAGGCTCTTCTTGAGGTAATAGTCGCCGCCCACCAAACGATACAGCTCCGTGTCTGGGTACATGTGCGACAGCATCACGTAGACGTGGTAGCTCGCTTCGGAGATGTTCTTCTGCCAGGCATCGTACGGCTTCAAGTAATACCAGTGCGGCTCGTATTGCAGGTTCTTGGCGAAGTCCAGGTACTTCGCGTCGCCGGTCACGCGATACAGCTCGACGAAGCCTTCCGTGATTCCCGCGATGGACGTTCCGGCGGGAATGATATGTTCCCCCTGCTCGTTCGCGGGGAACATCT
>CAYWLC010000266.1:0-2902 GCA_964458895.1 uncultured Luteolibacter sp.
CCGCGGACCTCGTCGAAGTCCACCTCATAACTGCGGTGGGAGTTGAAAAACGCCTGGCGGTCGAGGTGGAACGGTGGAATGATCGTTTCACCTAACAGGAAATCCCAAGCCTCTTTCAGACAGCGGATCGGAAACACCTGGATGCCCTCGATGACCGCGGCCTCCGGCGCGTTGGCTTCCGGCACCAGCACGCGGGTCCGGCCGCGGCGTTTGGCTTCCAAGGCGATTGACAGCACGCCTTTGACCGGACGCACCGCGCCATCGAGACCCAGTTCGCCGACCACGCAGCAGTCGTCGGCCTGAAACGGTTTGGTCCGGCTGGCCGCCACCATGGCCAGGGCGATGGGCAGGTCGAACGACGGTCCTTCCTTTTTCAAATCCGCGGGTGCGAGGTTCACGGTTTTCACGCCGTCATCGAGAAACAAGGCCGACGCGCCGATGGCCGAGATCACCCGCTGCGAGGATTCCCTAACCGCGGCATCCGGGAGACCCACCACAATGATCACCGGTTTGTCCGCGCCACTGGCGTTGACCTCGACCTCGACCTCCTGCGCTTCCACTCCGCGCAACGCTGCTGAAAATAAACGGGTAATCATGTGAACAGCCTAACTTTTCACATCGGGTCCACCGCTGGCAAGCGGAAAGTGCGAGGAAAAACGCAGGCGATGGTTAGCTTTTCGGAAACAGGAAAGTGAAGACGAAGCGAATGCCCCAATCGGGTGCGCCGGACGGGGCCTCGGCATACCAAAAGCCCATCAGGCCGATGTTCAGGGTTTCAGGTCCAGTTGTTTGAGCTTCTTCGACGCCGTGCCGAACGGGCCTAGCTGATAGACCGACGCTCCAACCGGTGAGAACGTGAACGACTCGAAGGGTTCTGCCAGCATCTTGTCGAGAAACTCTTTCGGCGCAACGCCGGTGCTGACGTGCGGATTGAAGTTTTCGCCGGACATCTTCGGAACAAATGTCGAGACATAGGCGATCAAGACCGCGTCCAATGCGGGATCCTCATGCGCTGCGGTGAACGCTCCGATAGATCCGGTTTCCACCGTGAACGGCTTCACGGCTGCGATGATATCCGCTTGCAGTTTGAGGATTTCCGGTGTCGGCTTGGCGCAAATACCCGCCACACCCACAGCCCCACCCGGGGCATAGTAGTATTTGAAGGCTTCCAGTTTCATCGAGGGCACATCGGCGGCGACTAACACCTTGCCGGCGGCGGCATAGAGTTTGTCGAGGTCGGCGGCGCGGGCGTAACACTGGAGCATGGTGATGTGCGGCTTGTGGGCCTCATCCAGGGAGAAACTGTTCGGATAGACCTTGAGCAGGCGCGTGTTGTTAGAGGCGGCATGTTGGAGCATGGTGGTGTCCGGATCTAACAGAATATCGATGGCCGTGACCGCGTCGGTAGCGGGTGGAAACAGGGTTTTCCAGTCTGCCTTCATGCTGGCAACGGTCCAACCTGATTTCCGGGCTTCGTCGTAAACCGCCTGCGTGAACGCGCCCAGCTTCACGTCCGGCAATCCCAGTGCAGGACCGTAGGCGTATTCGCGTGCCGCGTCGTCGTGCAGAACTAACAGCTCGAAGCGTTCGCCGCTGCCGCCCTGCGTGTATTCCAACATCTCCTGATCGCCGCGCGAATTCCCGAAGGCGGCGATGGGCCGGCGGCCAATGTGTTGGTGGATGCCGACAGGTTTGTCCGCCTTGTCATCACGTTTCATGCCACTGGGAAGGATCCACATGTTGGAGTGCATGTCTTCGCCCCAGTCCATCGAGCGACCGGTGAGGATGGTGCCGTCCTTCGCCACGTAAAGCGCACGGGTGCAAGCGGAAACGGGTGATAGGCTGGCGATGATGGCGAGTGAACTGATCAGGGCGGCTAACAAGCTGTGGGAAGTGCGTCTGGTTTTCATGCGATGGTTGGCTGGGGGAATGATGGTTTTCATTGGTTAAGGCGCGGGCCACTCCATGGGGGGACGGAGTGGCGTGTTTCACTATCAAATCAGGATTCTCATTGCAAGATAGCAAAGAAAGCGCAGTGAAGAGTTTGCTGTGGAACGGGATCCTTTTGGGCGATGGCACCTTTGCTGCCTTCTGTAAAACCTCTTCAATTTTCACAGAAAGTAGCGAAGGAAGCAAAGGGACATGCGGTGACGGGGGGCCGCTTCATTCAAACGAAAGCGCCGCACCCGGATGGAACCAGGTGCGGTCGTGAAGTTAGATATTTCGATGATTCCGATGTTACTCGCCGGCGGGGGTGCCCTTGGACATTTGTTCGATTTGCTTCTGCATTTTCGTCAGGTTGAACGAACCCGCCGTCTGACTGGGCGGGAAGTCCTTCATGGTGATGAGGAACTTCGCGACCACGTCCGTGGCCGGAGTGATGAGGTAAACGTGGTCGAGCCACCAGTCATCGTAGACGTTCGCATTGTGCTGGGCTTTTTCGAGCGGATCGCGGCGCAGGTTGAAGAGCAGCGGGGCGCGCAGTTCGATGAATGGCTCGCGCCACAGGGGCATGGCCTCCGCGCGGTTTTCCATGTAGACGACTTTCCAGTCGTTCACGCGGGCGGCGACGATCTCGCCGATGTCATTCACATAGATGAACTCCTTGCGGGGCGATTCCTTGGTTTTGCCGCTCATGTAGTCAAGCAGGTTGTAGCTATCGAGGTGGTTCTTGTAGGTGCGACCGTTGAGTTCCACGCCCGTGAGGAGCTTTTCCTTGATGTCCGGCGCACCGGCGGCGGCGGCGAAGGTGGTCAGCCAGTCTTCGTGCGAGGCGATGCCGTTGAGCATGGTGCCCGCCGGGAAGTGGCCGGGCCAGCGTGCGAAGCAGGAAACGCGATAGGCACCTTCCCAGTTCGTGTTTTTTTCACTGCGGAACTGTGTGGTGCCGGCATCGGGCCAG
>CAYWLC010000267.1:0-2899 GCA_964458895.1 uncultured Luteolibacter sp.
GCAAACGGCTGGCCAAAACGGCCCCGATGAGCCACCTCGGCCAGCGACTTGCGCCGTTTGCGCCCCCGGCCAACTTCCTGAGCCGGATAGCCAAAGGCCAGGACGGCCAGTACCTCCAGTTCGGCCGGAATGCCCAGCAGGGCGCTCACCCCGCCCATCCCGGCAAAGCCCACCCAGTTTGAGCCGACCCCCTCCGCCCAGGCGGTCAGCAGCATCGATTGGATGGCCCGGCTGCCGTCGGAGATGGCGTAGGGCGTTTTCTCCACGGCCACCACGATGGCCAGCGCGGCCTGGGCCAGATACGGCCCGGTCTGCGCCAGCGCCCCCAACTCCCGCAGGGTGGCCCGCTCTTCCACGACGATGAAGTGCCACGGCTGCCGGTTCATACTGCTGCCGGTCAGCCGCCCGGCCTCGACAATGCGCCGGATGGTCTCCGGCGGCACCGGTTTGTCCTGATATTGGCGCACGGCCAGGACCGTCTGCACCGCTTCAAATACTTCCATTGTTTGCCTCCATGTTGTCTAATACTGTGGGGTGCTGCCCGCGAAAGAAGTTTGTTTTGTTCAGTATATCACCGATTCCGGGCCGGAAACAACAACTGATGGGCGGCGGCAACGTGGCGCGTTGGTCAATCATCATCGTTGTGCGGAGGGTTGACCGTACCGGCTGACGTTCGGGCTTCGCCGATGTCCGCAGAGGGGTGCGGCAGCGCCGCGCTCCCGGCGGATGTTTTGTTCTGCCCGAAGTCATCGACACAATCTCCATTTTTATGCTACAATTTCCAGACACCCCGGCGGATCATTGGGGCGAGAGCTACCGGCAAAATGATGGACCGGAACCGGTGTGGGCGGTTGGAAATTCAGGAGCGTGATGATGAACAAACCCATTGATCGACGTACATTTTTGAAGGCCTCCGCCATTCTGGGCGGTGGAAGTCTGGTCTCAGCCTGGGGGAGCATCCCGACTGCCACCCCTCCGCCGTTGCCCAAGGCCCAAATCGCCTTTGTCAAGACCACCGACCGGGCGGCCGGGGTGAACACCGCCCTGGCCCTGCTGAAGCTGACCGGAATTCACGGAAAGAGTCTTTTTCTCAAACCCAACTTCAACAGCGCCGATCCCGCTCCCGGCTCCACCCACCCTGACACCCTGCGTGCTCTGGTGCAGGCTCTGCAAGCGGCCGGGGGCGCCCGGCTGACGGTGGGGGATCGCAGCGGGATGGGGGATACCCGCCAGGTGATGGCGGCTAAAGGAATATTTACGCTGGCCGAAGAGCTGGGTTTTGAGACCCTGGTCTTCGACGAGTTGCCGGCCACCGATTGGGTGCGGCTGGCCGTGCCGGGCGGCCATTGGGCGCAAGGCTTTGCCCTGCCCCGGCCGGTGCTTGAAGTCGGGGGAATCGTGCAGACCTGCTGTCTGAAAACGCATCGTTACGGCGGCCACTTTACCATGTCGCTCAAGAACTCGGTGGGGCTGGCGGCCAAAACGATCCCGGGAGAGAGCTACAACTATATGACCGAACTGCACGGTTCGCCCGACCAGCGCCGCATGATTGCCGAGATCAACGCGGCCTACCGGCCGGAACTGGTGTTGATCGACGGGGTGGAGGCCTTTGTCGAGGGCGGGCCGGACCAGGGCAAAAAGGTGCCGGCCAATATTATCCTGGCGGGCACGGACCGGATCGCCCTGGATGCGGTCGGGGTGGCCATTTTACGCTACTTCGGCACGACCCCGGCGGTCAGCGCCGGGCGGGTTTTTGAGCAGGAGCAGTTGGCCCGGGCGGTCGAGCTGGGGCTGGGGGTCAGCGCTCCCGACCAGATCGAACTGCTCACCGACCGCCCGGAGAGCGCGGCTTATGCCCAACAAATTCAAGCAATCCTGCGGGCCTGACCCCCGCCTTTCTCCGGGGAGCAAAGAGGTTGACGAAGCCCTAGCTCCCGTTTGGGGCGTTGTACCTTGTACTTGTACCTTGTACGGGGCATACAACGGCCCCGTACAAGGTACAAGGCCTAATTTCGCCGATATTTTTCCAGAATGGCCTCCAGCAGTTGGTACTGTTTGCCGCCGACGCTGCCCCAGACCGCCCGGCAGATTTCCGCTTTGCTGGCCCCGGCCCGCTGGAGAGCCAATATCCGGGCCTCCACAGGAGTGGGTTGACCCCCCCGCCCCGGTTTGAGGACAATTGGCGGCTAGACCGACGGCAGGCCGGTGAACAGACGGGTGGGGCGCTCGATACTCTCCCCGGCAAAGCGGATCACCCCCTGGGTCTGGTGGCGATCCACCAGCCCGTTGGTATCATAAACCGGTTGGATCAGCAGCTTGACAAAATTATCTTTGAGGGCCGCCCCCTTGCGATCCACCCCCCAGGCGTGGGCGGTGTCGCTGTGCAGGATGAAGTACAACAGCACATTGACCGAGGCATACAAGGTGGTGGCCTCCAGCACCAGCGCCCGGGCGGAGGGCACGGCCTCCACAATCGGGGTCCAGTCATCAAAGAAAATGGGCTGGATGGGGTGGCTTTTGTGGGGCACCGGGGCGGCGTGGCGCTGCTCCACCAGCCGCCGCACCATGCGGATGCCCCGCTCTACCGCCATAAAATCCCCGTTCCCGCCGAGCAGGTAACAGCCGCCCCATTCCTCCACGTCCCATTTGGGACCAATCACCACCGGGCGATGGCCCTGGCGCACCCAATAGGCGGCCAGATGGCGGGCCTGAAAAGTCTTGCCGGTTTGCTGGCCCCCGATAATCGCGTAGGCCTGCAAGGGTTGGGTGAAGACGGTGAGCAGATCGAGCTGGCCGGAGGCGGGTAAAAGGGTCGCCTGGCCGGGGCCGATCGGGGGGCCGGGGTGGGTCTGCGCGGCCAGCTTGAGCCGGTGCAGCTCGATTTCCCAGGGTTGGGGGG
>CAYWLC010000268.1:0-2898 GCA_964458895.1 uncultured Luteolibacter sp.
GTAGTAGAGGCAGTATTTGTCGCCGAACTTGTTGACGGTTGGATTGTGCGTGCACAGGCCGTCCCAGAACTCCTTGCCGCGCGGCGGGAGTGCGACGTCCCGGTGTTTGAAGGGTCCGAGCGGCGTGTCGCCCACCGCATGGGCGATCTCGGAATGGGTGACCCATGCCTGAAAGCCCAGCTTGCGCGGCCAACGCGAATAGAACAGGTGATACTTGGCATCGTCGCCCTTCACCAGGGTTCCGCACCAGATGTAATAGTCCGGGTCGCTGAATTTCGCTGTCGCCGGAATGGGTTGAATTTTGGACTGCAAGTCAAATTCTCCGGGAGGGGCATTCTTTGTTTGCGCATTGCCAACACACTGTGTGAATAAACACACAACTGCAAAACACGCTATTTTTTTCATCAGTCTATATTTCATAAGTTTACATTTTATTAGGACCTATACCCTTGCCGTTTGCCTCCCCAAAATGTGAGGTTGGCTGATCCGGAGCGGTCCAGAAGGCCATCATGATTTTCGCCAGAATCTGCTCGCCGAACTCGTTGGCGTGAACCGGGTCGCGATAGAACAGGTGGGGGTGCAACTTGGCCGATTGAATGTATTCGACCCACGGCGTGGTCATATCGAGGTAGGCGCAGCGTTGGTGGGCGGCCAGTTCCTTGAGCGCTTGACCATAAGCACCAGTGCCGGAATGCGGGGCATTGGCGAGCGCCACCGGATCACGCGGGTCCGTCGAACCGAAAGCTCCGCTGGCGAGCAAAATCTCCACATCCGGCAGTCCGGCGCGCAGTTGGCGGATCACTTCACCGATGCTCTCGATACTCTTCTGACTGATGCCGCCGATGTAAACGAGGTCCGGTTTCCACGGGAGGATGTATTTCTCCACACGGCCGTCCTCGCGGTAATGCTGGCAACCTCCTCCGCCCCGCACGAACACGCGCGCATCGATGCGGGCCTTCGTATAGGCTGCCTGCAATTGCGCCACCCAACCGGAGCGCATGGTGTCGTTCACGATGCTGTCGCCCAGCGCGAGCAAGCGCAGGTCACCGCCTTCTGTGAGAATGCGGCGCGTGCGGCGGAGATGTGTCCAGTCCGCAGGCGGCGTGGTGAACTGGCCGGGTGGCATGTCTTTTTGGATCGTCGCGATCTGCGACAGCGATCGACAAGGTGTGCTGAAAATGAGGTAGTCCTTTTCGGCTGGCTCGCCACGCTCTTTCACGTCTGCCGGATACTTCGCGGGCATGAGGCCGCCGTGTTTGGCAAAATCAACCGGCGAATCCTCCATCATGGTGTCGGGGCGATCCGTGGTGTTGACGGCGTTGTGGTCAGCGGGTGCGGGCGAAGGCTGCGCGTCCAGTTCCTCGATGGTGATGTTCCGGTAACGAATCTCCGTCGCGCCGCCGTGGATCTGGATCGCGATCTTCCCCGTGCGCGGAATGGACGCATCCTTCTCCGTGTAGTCCACCGTGAGCACATCATTGATCCAAAGCCGGATGCGCGGCCCTTCCGCGCGGATGCGGCAGCGGTTCCACTCGGCGATCCCCAGCTTCTTCGCATTCTCCTCCTTTGAATCGAGCGCGCGCTTGATCAACGCGCCCGGACGCCCCGCCTCGCTCGCGAGATCCACATCCGCGACGCCGAACACCGCGAGATAGCGGTTCCGTCGCGATTCGTCGTAGAGGCAGCCGTCCACGCCCGGCGCGAAGTCCGCCTGATAGCCGCTGACTTCGTGTTGATTGGGCACGCGCTCGCTGCGGAACTGGATGCCGCCGTTGTTCTCACCGCGCCGGTATTCGAGCCGCAGATCAAAGTCGGAGCAATTGCGCGTGGAGCAAAGAAACTCGGTGCGCGGATGTTTCGCGTCCGGACTGCCAGCGATGATCTCGCCGTTCTCGATGCGCCATGTCTTCGCCGTGTCTCCATCCCAGCCGGTGAAAGTCTTGCCGTCAAAAAGCGGCACGGGGTCGGCAGAGGCTGTGATGGAGAAAGCGAGGAAGATCGAAGTGATGCAGAATTTCATGATTAGGTCAGTAGAGGGTGATTGAACGAATAAGCCGTGAGTTTTGCTTTTATGGCTGGCTGCCCCTCAGCCGCATGAAGCGCCGCGTCGCGGCACCCACCGGCGTTTTGTCCCGGGCAGTGATGAAAGTGTCACCAGTCTCATCATCAATGTTGACCTGCCAGCGTTGCTCCACGTCCTCCGTGGCAGAACTCCATGGCCCCATCACGCTGTCGGCTGCCTCGACCCGCACGGTGATGCTCCAATCAGTATAGAGCCGGTAGGTCAGCGTAAGATACTCGGAGTCTCCCACCTTGGTGATTCCCGCAAAAGGTCGCGGAGGTACGTCGGCGGGGTCTTGCGGCTCGCCGCCGAGCGCATACTCCAAAAGATTCGCGAAACCGTCGCCGTCGGTATCCGTGCCGGCGTCAGATAGAGACAGCCCTCGAGTTTGGAGCCAATCCCCGAAAAAGTCGAAGTCCTCGACAACGTAGGTTGCCGTGGTGGAGGCTAATCCCGAGGTCGCGGTAAGCGTAACGTTTCCGGGCACGCTGCCGAGGTCGAACCAGCCGTCGCCGGTCAAACTCCCGCCGTTGCTCGTCCACGTCACACTGGGACTGCTAATAATCTGGGCGAACTGATCCCGAACCGCAACTCCCAAGGACAGCATAGTCCTCACGCGCTTGGTTCCCGAGGCCGGACTGATAGTCACCGTCGTCGGCGTCTGGTTCACCGTGAGCGACAGGTCGCGGCTCGTTGTCAGATTTCCCGCATCGGTCGTCGTGACCCGCAGCGTATAGTTCCCCGCACGGTTGAAGGTGGCCCTGCTGGTCTTGGCCGCATTGCTGTTGTTTGGTGATAAGCCCGCATTATTGGCACCCGACGGCTTGCTGACCGTC
>CAYWLC010000269.1:0-2857 GCA_964458895.1 uncultured Luteolibacter sp.
ACCTGCCGGTTGTGCTCAAATTTCACTATTTTAAGATTTTTTAACAAAATATTTTGCAACTTATTTTGCAATTTTTCTGGCCAGCTCGTTTGCCTAAAAACAATAAATTTTTTGAGAATTTCTAAAATCAAATATTCGGAATTAAGAGGAATCATATTTATGCCTATTATTATCGCATAAATTACAAGAAAATTGCGAACTAAAATCAAGTAATTCGACCTATCTTTTTAGGCAATTAAATTAAGCAATTAAAAAGAAAAGAGGCAATACCTCCTTCGTTGGCTATATAGAAAGCCGACTCTGTTGGCCGGCTCCGCTAAGTTCCGCGGCTGGCTATTATTTTTGTTCTGTGGACGTTCGTTCTGTGAACGCTCGTTCTGTGGGGTGATATTTACGATAGGCTTTTTCCAGGTCTTTTATTTTTAACTGCAAATATCGGGATGTCGTATCCAGTTTGCCATGACCGAGCATCAGCTGAACATGCCGGATCGGCATGCCTTTCAATAAGAGATGAGTAGCCACGGTATGCCTAAAACTGTGAGGTGTAATCTTCTTTTTCAAGCGTGCTTTTTTGATATACGGCATGAGATATTGAGCGAGTAATTGAGGGGTCAGGATTTTGGCTTTTATGGGTAATAACAGCTCTTCTTTTTGATTGGCTAATCTCAAATTCGGCCGAATAGTTTGCAAGTAATACTTGATTTTCGCCAAGGCCGTATTATTAATGGGGATCATACGATCTTTTTTGCCTTTACCTTCGTTAATGAAGATCGTTTTTTCCTGAAAGTTAATTTCAGATACTTTTAAATGAGCCAGCTCAGCTAATCGAATACCCGTTGCATAGAAAATCTCAAAGCATAGCTCTGCTATTTGGCCGTTGATTGTATTATCTTGTGCTGTAATCAGGATTTTTTTTAGTTCTGATTTAGTTAAAATATCACGCGGTAGTTTTTGGCTGGGCATTTTCAGGTAATGCAGGTTTTTAGCTGGATTGTCAGTTAAAACCTCTGATTCGTAGAGAAATTTGAACCAATTCCGAATCGCTTTGATCTCCATATTGCGGGTAATAAGTCCATTTTGCCGGCCTTTTTGATTAATGTAATAATGCCGAATTTGGATATAGTCTTTAATATGAAGATCTGTAATCTGCTCAATTTCGGTTATCTTTTCGCTGATGAGATAATTCAAAAAGACCTGAATCGTATAGCACCACTTCATTAAGCTAATCGGACTATAGCCTTTGGCAGTAAAGTAATGGACATAGTCACGCTTCGCCTGATCTAAATCCACAGGCTGTGCCTGGTTTAAATTCACGGTAAATCCTCTTGATTTAAGAGCAACTCCCCCTGCCCCCTCTTTGGTAAAGAGGGGGTTGGGGGGAGTTGCCAACTATCTCTTGGATGATATTTGGCATAACTGACCTTCAGGTCTGAAATGGTCACGCTAATATATATTTGACTGGTATTAATGGAGGTATGACCCAGTAAACGCTGAAGGCTTGCTTCTTTCATTCCGTTTTGGCAGAGATGCGTTGCATACGCATGCCGGTATTTGTGCGGATTGACAGCTGAAAATTGTTTTACCAGCCGATTAATATGTTCTACGTTAAATCGTTTCCCATGTTGCGTTAAAAAGACAAAATTATCTTTTGGCTTAAAGGTACTTCGTACGGTTTTAATATACCTGGTAAGCCACACTTCAGCTTTTTTGCCGATTGGAACAACGCGTTCTTTATCGCCTTTACCGTGTGTAATATGCAGTAACCGACCTTGAATATCCTCTAATTTTAAGTTCCAGAGCTCCGCTCTTCGGATACCGGTACTATAGAGCACTTCTAAGATCGCTTTATCACGAATTCCTAAAAATGTGGTGGGGTTAGAACTGGCTAAAATATCTTTAATTTCCAATTGACTGGGTATCTTTTTAGGGAATGGCCGATTGAATTTAGGGATATTCACGTATTTAACTAAGCTCGGCTCGGCAAATTCCAAGAATTTTTTAAGTTGAACTGATTTTAAAAATCGGGTAGTAATCGATAGCGACTCAAATTGAGCTTGAAAGTTTAAAATCAGTTCTTTGGTTAGCGGTTCACCGTGCGGCTTATCACTTAATTTTCGGAGTGTATGCCAATAGCCGATAATGGTGGATTGGGTATAATTTTTTTCTTTTAATAGCCGTAAAAACTCAGTTAGTTTCGACATGCCAGCCTCCTATATTTTTTCAAAATACTACCTGGCTCGCAAAGAAAGAGAGTCGCGGTTTTTGGATGACTGGTATTTCGAGATTTAAGATACCCTTTCAAATAGGTAAGGGTTGATTTTTGTAAGGATTTAAAGCGCTTTTGACGAATGATTCGCAGTTCGCCGACGACTAAATCAAGATCAATAACCGTTAACTCTGAAATGACCTGACATGTTAAATTTTCTGTATAGTTAAGTGCCAGAATAGCCAAATCGCGGTATTTATCGGGATTTTTGCTTTTGAGAATAGCTTTTAAGAGGGCATTGAGATTAGTGGGTACTCTTCTTTTTTTGCGTTCTCTAAAATATGGAATTAAGTTTAGTTCTTCTGATAAATCCCAAAAAGTATAATGATTAACAGCTAAAAACCGTAAAAATCGTTTAATGATTCCTAAATATCCATATTGGGTACTGGGTTTATGGTGTTCTATCTGAATTTTGAATTCTGCAATTTGACGAGTCAGAGCTTGAACGGTCAGATTAGGCGTTGATTTTAAGCGTGTTGTGAACCGATGATTTCTGTATTTAAAGAATAATTTTAGTGCTGTTAGATGCCGGGCTCCGCTTTCGGGTTTTAGTGGTAACGTTAAAAGATAGTGCTCGATTAAGTCTGATAA
>CAYWLC010000270.1:0-2835 GCA_964458895.1 uncultured Luteolibacter sp.
GCGCTCGACGTGGCGCGGCGGGCGCTGGACGACGCCGGCTGGAACGACGGTCGCGGTTTCCCGCGCGAGGATACGGCGGTGATCGCCGCCTGCGCCGATGTCGGCGGCGTCAATGGCCACCGGATGGTGGCTAAATCCTGCGCCCCTTATATGCTGGCGCCGCAGGCGGTCGCCGAACTGCGCGACCGCTCGCCGGTGCGCACCGAGGAAAGCTTCCCCGGCATGCTCGATTCGGTCACCGCCGGGCGCATCGCCAATCGTCTCGATCTGGGCGGCGCCAATTTCACCGTCGACTCGGCGTGTGCGTCCAGCCTCTCGGCGCTGAACATGGCTACCGCCGAACTGGCCGCCGGGCGCTGCAAGGCGGTGGTGCTGGTCGGCGCCGACGTTTCGCTGACGCCGGACCAATTTCTCAATTTCAGCTCGGTTGGCGCGCTGTCCAAAACGGGCAGAATCCGTGCCTTCGACCGCGCGGCCGACGGCACCGTGCTGGCCGAGGGCGTCGTTGGCGTGGTGCTCAAACCGCTGGCTGACGCCGAACGCGACGGCGACCGCATCTATGCGCTGGTGCGTTCGGTCGGCGCCTCCAGCGACGGGCGCGGCCTGGGCATGACGGCGCCACGCCCGCTCGGGCAGCGGCGCGCCGTGCGCCGTGCCTACGACCTCGCCGGTTTTCCGCTATCCAGGATCGGCTTCTACGAAGCGCACGGCACCGGCACCCCGGTCGGCGACAAGGCCGAACTGGAAACGCTGAACAGCGAATTGTTGAAATTGCGCGAATTACAGGGGCAGGCGCTACGTCCGGAAAGCATTGCCATCGGCTCGGTCAAAGCCCAGCTCGGCCACATCAAGACCGCTGCCGGCTTGGCCGGGCTAGTCAAAGCCGCGCTCGCCCTGCATTACAAGACGCTGCCGCCGCAAGCGGCAGTGGACAATCCCGTTGCGCCGCTAACCGAAGTCGATTGTCCGGTCTTCCTCGGTGCGGCCGCGCTGCCCTGGTTCCATCCAGGCAGCCATCCGCGCTATGCCGGCGTCAGCGCCTTCGGCTTTGGCGGTACCAACGCTCACGCCGTACTCGAAGAATACGCCGCTGATCTGACGGACTCCGCCGCGCCGCTCGGCGCCGCGCAATGGCCGTGTGCGATTTACCCGGCGGGTGCCGACAGCCTGGATAACCTGCTGCTCGAAGTCAAAAAACTGCAACGCCTGGTCGCCCGCGCCGATTTGGCGCTACCGGCGCTGGCCGCCGCGCTGGCGCGCCGGGTGGCCGAACAGCCGCACGCCAACTCTAACTCCAACTGGGTGCTGGCCGTGCTGGCCAGCGACCGGGCGGCGCTGGGCAAGACGCTCGCTGCGGTGGCGAGCAGTCTGGCGCGCGGCGGCAACGAGGCCGTGGCCAACGCCTGGTTCGCGCCACGTCGGGCCGAGCGGGCGGGCAAACTGGCCTTCCTCTTTCCCGGCCAGGGCAGCCAAAAGCCACACATGGGCCGCGATGCCGCCACTTATCTGGTTGATTTCCGCGCGCCGCTGGAAAGCGCCGTGCACGCCTGGCAGGCGGCGCAAGACGAGTCCACCGATCTGGGCCTCGGCCTGGATCGTTTGCTTTACACGCCGGCGGCGTTCAACGCCGAACTGGAACAGCGCCACCAGGCGCGCCTGACCGACACCCGCGTCGCGCAAGCGGCGATTGGCGCGATTTCGCTGGCGTATCTGAACGTGCTGCGCCGTGCCAAAATTTCGCCCGATTGCCTGGCCGGCCATTCCTACGGTGAATTCGTCGCCTTGCACGCGGCAGGGTGTTACGACAGCGCAACGCTGTTCGATCTGTCGCTCAAGCGAGGCGCGGCGATGCACGCCGGCGCGGCCGGAACGATGACCGCCGTGTTCGCTGAGCGCGCTGCGCTGGTCGAAGTGCTGGCCGGTCTCGGTAACAAGGTGATGGTCGCCAACCACAACGCGCCGACGCAAGTCGTTCTCTCGGGGGCGGTGGCCGATATTGAAGCCGTCGAGGCGGTGCTGAAGAGCAAGAAGCTCTCCTTCCGCCGGCTGCCGGTCGGTGGCGCTTTTCATTCTTCGCTGGTCGCCCCGGCCCGCGACAGCCTGGCCGAACGCGTGGCGCAGATTGCCTTCCAGCCCGCCGGGCTGCCGGTGTACGGCAATGCCGACGGCCAGCCTTATCCCGCCGACCGTGCCGCCGCCAACCAGCGCTTGCGCGAGCACATGACGGCGCCGGTCGAATTCGTGCGCCAGATCGAACAGATGTACGCCGACGGGGCGCGCTGCTTCGTCGAAGTCGGCCCCGGAGCGGTACTCAGCCGGCTGGTCGGAAAAATCCTGCCCGATCCCGATGTCGTCGCACTGGCGCTCGACGACGGTCCGACGCTGGACAACCTGTTTACCGCGCTGGCCCGCCTGTGGCTGGCTGGCGAGCCGGTGGCCTGGCACGCACTGTATCCGGAAAGCTGGTTTGCCGCTTCGCTCGAAGGGCTGCTGGAAAGCGCCCCGCCGACGCTGCCGCCGATTGCCTGGTGGGTCGGCGGCCAGGATGTCAGACCGGTCGATACGGCATCGCCGCTCGCCGCTTCGCCCTGCAAGCCGCTGCTGGAATGGGAGGATGTCGAGCGTCTGCGTGCGGAAGCCGCGCGGGCGCCCGCCCCGGCCGTTCCTGAAGCCGTAGCGGCCTTCTCCGGTGGCGGTGAAATGGCGCGCGTGGTGGCCGATTATCAGGACACCATGCGCCATTTCCTGAACAGCCAGGAACGGGTGCTGCTGTCAGCGCTCGGCGCGTTACCCAATGACGATAGCGGCGCTGGCCTGAACCTGCCGCCCTTGCCG
>CAYWLC010000271.1:0-2826 GCA_964458895.1 uncultured Luteolibacter sp.
TTCGAGTCCAAGCCGGGGTACCCCTTCTCAATCCTCTCACCCTCAAAGGGTTAGGAAAACGCAAAGGGGCCATGTTGACACCAGTTCCAGCGTCATGAACGCGACTGGTGACAAAATGGTGACAAACGACAAGGGAACCCAAACCCTCCGTTCCCGCAAGGACGGCAAGGCCGGACCCCATGCCACGGTGAAATTCGGCTCAGCCTCGGTGCCCGTCTATCTGTCAGAATCAAAGGGGCGGAGACGCTTCTTCATCACCCACTACCGCGACGGCAAACGGATTCGCAAGGCTTTCGCCGATCTTGCGGCAGCGAAGAAGGAGGCCATGTTCGTGGCGCAGCGAATCCAGTCGGGCATGCAGCACGTCACCGACCTCAAACCGCACGAGCGCGACAATTATGCCAAGGCGGTGGAGTTGCTGGGTGGACTCCAAATTCCTCTGGTCGCCGCCGTGGAGGATTACGTGCAGGCCCGCAAGCTGGCTGAAACCGAGTCCCTCACGTCCATGGCTACCGACTACCGCAAGTTTTTCAAACCGCTCACCCGACGCATCACCGTGCCGGAACTGGTGGCGGAACTTCTCGTCACCCGCAAACAGGATGGAGCAAGTAGCACCTATATCTCACAACTCAAGACGATCCTGAACCGCTTCGCTGAGTCATTCCCCGGTGAAATCCTCGGTATCACATCCTCGGACATCGATACCTGGTTGCGGAGTTTCAAGGTGTCGGCCAGTTCGCGCAATACCATGCTGGTGTGCGTCAAAGTCCTTTTCTCATACGCCCGCTCGCAAAACTGCCTGCCTGCCGAGCAGATGACAGCCCCCGAGCAACTCAAGAAGGTGAAGATCGTGCATGACGACGTGTCGGTCTTCAACCCCGACGAAATGCAGGCGATACTGCATGCCGCGCCTGTGCACCTGATACCTATCCTTGCCATCGGGGCGTTTGCCGGGATCCGCATGGCGGAACTCAACCGGCTCGACTGGTCTGCCTTCGACTTGGAACGCGGCATCATCGAGCTGCGGGCCGGTCAGGCGAAAACTGCATCACGGCGCATCATTCCGATCACCGACAATCTCCGCGCCTGGATTGAACCCCTGCCCCGCTCTGGCAAGGTGGTCAAACATTCGTTGCTTCACCGCGAGGTGACCGCACTGGCGAGGGCGTTGAACATGGAATGGCCGCGCAATGTGCTGCGCCACTCGTTCATCACCTATCGGATCGCCAAAATCAAAAGTGCCGATCAGGTTGCGCTCGAAGCGGGCAACTCACCCTCTATCATCTTCAAGCATTACCGGGAACTGACCACTGAGGACCAGGCGGACAAGTGGTTTGGCATCGTGCCGAAAGAAGGCCAGTGGGAGAATGCCTTCCTGTGGGACCACCGCGCAAGAATCGTCACCCTGCCGGATGCTGTGGAATCCTGAACCTGTTCAATCCGCGCGCCAACGGCGATTGTTAGGCGCGGATGGTGGATGAGAGGCTCTGCCATATTGCCATACCAAACGTGTCCGGCACGTGCTCCCACGCGCATCCACACGCAAAATCCGGGGCTGGAAGAGAAGTCTCCCAACCTCGGATTTGTTAAGCCTGAAAAATGGTGCGTGCGCTCAGACCTTGAAGCTGGAGTTTGGCTGACCATCGTCCAGCAGGTCGCCGATGCGGTTCACCGAGTCCTTGAGGATCGATGCGGCTGCGAACACGATCACGCCAACCGTGGGATCGACGAACGGGATCACGTTCAAGGCCGACACAAAGCCCGCGATTTTGCCGACGAAGCTGAGGTATTTGAGTGCTTTCATGGTGACCGGGGTGCGGTGTCAACACTCCGCTACGATCCCCCCTCCGCATCTTCCCGCGCCTCCTGATAGAGCCTGCCCTTCTACTTGCCGAACGGCAGTCGCGAGGGAAACCACTCGTTGCCTTCAAATCCTTTTCCTCATCCAGCACGCTGTGGCTCCAGGACGAATGGATTGGCAACCGAACGGCGTCCGAACTTGCGCATCAGACGGGCATCGTCTGGTTCTTTTTGGGATTTCGTCAAATACTCCCTGACGTTGGCTTGTGCCAAACTTGGCACACGGAGAGCGAAAAACGGCCAAAGCTGAGCGGAGCGGTATTCCTGGTGCAGCTGCGGAAAATCAATGATCGGGGCTACCTTGGACTGATTGCGGAACGCATCCGAATAGGTAAAAACCCACTGATCACCCTCCATGCGCAGAATGCCGACATCCAGCGCTCCGAGGAATAGCCGGAACGAAATTCCGGCTTCCATAGGCTTGGACACGCCTCGACGCCATTCAAAGCGGCGTTGCAAATATTGGAACATATTTTTGGAAATTCAGGGGTTGGAGATCGCTTCCTGGAACAATGTAACACGGCGGTCAAGGCATCGTTGAATAAAATCGGCGCGAACTGGGCTCATCAAACCGAAAAACTCGCCCTCAAACAGTCGTTTGACATGATCCCTTCCAATCTTTCATTGTTTGGTCGTGTTTTTCTCGATCTGCTTAAGTTCACGATCCATTTCATAGATGGTTCGATCCATGGCAGTAAGATTTTTGTGTCCTTCTTCGATTTGGTTTGTGAGCAACTGCAACGCGTGTGTTGTTTCCATTACCATTTTACCATTGTCCTTTAAGATGCTTGTAATGGCTACATTGGACTCGCGCAGACTAGCAAATTGCTGGGCTTGAAGTGCTTTGTAGTCGTTGTAGACATAAGCCAAAGCAGCAAGCGAAAGACCAGCAATTCCACCACGAGTGATTAACCGTTCAAGGCGAGTGCCAGTAACATCAGGTGAATCACAATCTTCTAACTGTTG
>CAYWLC010000272.1:0-2793 GCA_964458895.1 uncultured Luteolibacter sp.
CCAGGGCCGCTGTTCACCGCAGCGTCAAACACAGCGTAATCCACGCCAGAAGGCAGGTCATCACCCTTGATCTTGTCCCAATACTTGGCTTTGTACATGGGCCAAACGTGATTTGGTGTGAGGCTGCGCATGACCTTTTCATCCACCTCATAACCAACCCATTCTTCCCAGACCTTCTTGGTCACGCCCAAGTTGGTCATGCCGCCTGGGTCGGACGGGTGATTGACGAAACCGCCTTCATGGTGAAGGACGGCTTCAAGCGCGGAGTCGAAGTTTGCTTTCATTTTTTGGCCTTCATGTCCATGATTTTTTCAAGAGTGCGGCCACCAAAGTAGAACGACATCACCAACATGCCCCACTGCCCGAGCAGCTCGACATAACTTTTGTTGGTGTCGTAATCAAATGCCGACATCATGGCAAAGGTGAAGTATCCACCAAGGATCAGCAGCAGCGTCATGGGCCTGATGTTCTTGGACAGCCAAGAGTCGCTGCCCATGTCTGCTTTGAGGCGATCGGTCAGATTGTTCTGTTCTGTTTTGTAGAGATCTGTCTCGTTGGCCATCTTTGCGAGTTCACCGTCCTGGGCCATCTTTGCCAAGTCGAGCTGGGCCTTGGCTTTGGCCTCTGGGTCTGGGATCAGCTTGTCGATCAGCTTGGTGCCGACATCAAGAAGTGCTGCGAGTGGAAACATATCAATTACCCCTTTTGGTCAACATTGCGCTGGCGATCTCCAGCATGAATTTTACCTGTTGAATGTCTGTTGGTGGCTCTGCCCACCCGACCGTGACCTGTCCAACAAATCGGTGGCTGTCTGGCGGTACGCTGACCCGGCAGGTAAACATCACGCCCTTCTCCAAGTACCACAGCCCCACCTCAGACTGAGCGTAACGGTAGTCCCCGCAAGGTATTTCATTGGTCATCAACTTGACCACATCAGCGTTGTTAGCCGCGTTCTGACTGAACAGCCCCACATCAATGTCTTCAATCGTCTTGTCGCGCCCGTCCTTGGTGTAGGCTTTGTACAACACCCGACTGTTAAACAAAGGGTTGACCTTGAACACCGCCACCACGGTTGCGCCCGTCTTTTTCAGCAGCATGGAGCTGGCGTCATCGGCACGGGCGTCATTGATCTCTGGCAGCTTCTTCGATTCCTTGTAAGCGTCAAACATGAAGGTCTGGTTCT
The DNA here is from genome assembly GCA_964458895.1 of uncultured Luteolibacter sp. Classification (GTDB taxonomy): domain Bacteria; phylum Verrucomicrobiota; class Verrucomicrobiia; order Verrucomicrobiales; family Akkermansiaceae; genus Luteolibacter. The sequence goes on from CAYWLC010000272.1 coordinate 1,184, forward strand.
GCCACAAGAAGTACCCGACAAAGGCCACCACGCCCATGATAAGGATGGCAAACAGCTTGAACGGGCTGTCTACATAGGTCAGCACCTTGTCAATGATGGACTCAGGCTTTTCGCTCATCGCAGGTGCTTCATGTAAAGAACAATGCCGCCCACCAGCAGGGCAGTCAGGATAACAACCCCCACGCCAATGGCAATGTACTCAGCCATGTCTTCAAGCTGCTTTTGCCGCCTCTTTGCTTCTCTGGCGGCTTCTTCCTTGGCCTCCCTGCGCCTACGGGCAGCAGCGGCTTGGAACTTCTGCCAATCCTCCCACATACCGGGTCTGCCAGCGTAGACCATCCGTTCACGCAACTCAACCTCTTGCGCGTTCAGTTGCTCAAGCGCCATGAATTCTTCCATGTCGCTGCCGCCACCCTTTTTGGTGGCTCTTTCTTGGATGATCGCCTTGTTGTCGAAGTAGTCGAACACCCGCGAGCCAAGCGCAGACAGCTCCTTGCCGTTGGCTAAAGCGCCTTTTATTACTGCAAAGGCAGCATTAGCAGCAGCAAGTTCAGCCAACATACAACACCTCAACAAACACTTTGGCGCACCAGACCACCATCCCGCAAAGGAGGGCCGCCGCAATAAAGCTAACGGCCCAGTCTTTCATGACACTTTCAACCCGTGGTTTTTCAAGAAGTCCAAAAGAATGTAGCCAATACCGACAATTCCCGCCCACACAAGCCCGGTGATACTTTTCTCAATGACTGCATCACGGAAGCGTATTTTCCGCGCTTCAGCAGAAATGGCCAGCCGAACCCACTGAAGTTCTTCTTCACTGAGTTCGTGACTTTTGACCGACTGAACCGCTGCCTCAATTTCAGCGATTAAGATAGATCTTTCTTCTGGCGTCATTTTTTCAACCTTTGGGACATTTATCAAATTGCCGATTTTTGAAAAACGATAGGGTCAATCATACGTTTCCCCAAGGCACGCCAGTGGCGGTCGCAGGGTTTTTCTGCAACTCAATGTTTTGAGCCAGAGCAGCTTCAGTGGCTTCTTTGTCCACGCCATCAGACCAGCACCAGCCAAGAACATCTTGCTCTGTAACTTCATCGTAAGGTGTCAGGTCAACATTTTCTTCGGGTTTGCTGAATGAGCAAGTCGAATAGATTGAGGCGCTGTAGTCACCGTCAGTCGCTGTCGCAGTCCAGTGCGCTGTGGTGATGAAATCGTCTGCTGTCAAACGGTCGCATTGTGTGATTGTCCAAGTGGTGGTCATGATGAGTCCTTTCGGTGGGTTAAACTGAAGTGATGGTCTGCCAAGCAGCGCCAGTGTAAACACAGAGCTTTGCCAAGGTGGTGTCAAACACCATCAAACCAGCAGCAGGCGAGGCAATAGCGTTCTTCTGTGTCGTGGTCATGTTGGGCATTCTCACGCCCTTGGTGGTGCTTTGTGCGTCTAGGATGGCGGAGGCTGAAGGTGAGGTCGTCCCAATACCGAGGTTGCCACTGGCATCCAGCGTCATCGCCTGAGTAAAGGTGATGGCGTTACCTGCTGTGCCAGATGGGGCGTTGAACCAACGGAACGCGCCACCTGACGTAGCATCAAACCGGGTTGCGTTCTGCCC
>CAYWLC010000273.1:0-2729 GCA_964458895.1 uncultured Luteolibacter sp.
ATGACCGGATCAGCCTGAATATTCAGTGCTCCGGGCCCATCAAGGGATTGGATGTGGAATCCAATGGGTATGGTGAAGTCAGGGGATATCTTAAAACCGGCCGAATTGAAGTAAAGGACCCGGAAAAGGTTAAATACTTGTCCACACTTTACGGGGCTGGTTTTTTGACCGTGACCCAATATTCTGAAAATGCGCCAACCCCGTATTCAGGACAGATAGCTCTTGAGCAGGGAAGCATTGCCGAGGATCTGGCCAATTATTTTTTGATTTCCGAGCAGATCCCCACCGGGTTCAGGCTGAGTGTTTTTTTTGATGATACTGAATACGTCAAGGGAGTTGGCGGGATTTTTCTCCAGGCTTTACCAGGGGCAGATGCATCAAAACTGGTGGATGCTGAGAAAATCATACAAAGCATTGATTCTTTGGGAGAGTTATTTTCCAAAGGAAAGACCCCTGAAGAAATTGTACTCACTGAATTTTCAAGCCTTGACCCCAAACTCTTGGAAAACAGCCGGGTTGAATTTTTCTGCAGGTGTTCCAGGGACAGGATGGAAGGGTTTTTAAAAGGCCTTCCAAAGGCGGAAAGAGCAGATATGGCGGCAAATGGCCCATTTCCGGTTGAGGTTCGATGCCACCATTGCAATTCTTTGTATCAGTTCACGAAGGAAGAATTGACGACTCTTTATGGATAGGGTATTTAAAAATCAAATCAGACAAAAAAGCAGATAATAAATATGATGCACAATAATAGAATGAAAGGTGATACTCATGTGTAATTCCAGTGACCACACGCATAGCCACGATCATCCTGAGATTATTCAGTTGATGCCGGTGCAAAAAGATCTGTATGCGGTTTACCAGACAAAAGAGCCCTACAATTTTGCCGTAAAGACAGGAAAAGGCAATCTCTGCCTTGTCCCGGTTCTTTTTATGGCCCTGATCCGGCAGGGTGTAAAGACAATGGTGGAAGGTTTTTTCGCTTCCATTGCCATCAATTCCTGTGAAGCTGTTGAAGGCTTTAAAGGATATGCATCCTCTCTTGAAGATGCGGAAAAATTATATTCATAAAAAGGAGAGCACATGCACAAATTATTAAAAGAAAGCCCGGGAGAAAAGATCATGCTCCTGGGGAACGAAGCCATAGCAAGGGGTGCGATAGAGGCGGGAGTGGCCTTTGCCTCGACCTATCCAGGCACCCCGTCATCGGAGATATCCTTAAATCTGTTCCAGATGTCCCAGGAATCTGATCTTTATTTTGAATACAGCACCAACGAGAAAGTGGCGCTGGAGGTTGCGGCCGGTGCTGCCAATTCAGGGTTAAGAACCTTTTGTATGATGAAACACGTGGGACTGAACGTGGCAGCCGATCCTCTCATGACTCTGGCTTATGTGGGCGTCACCGGCGGCATGGTCATCCTGACGGCCGATGACCCGTCCATGTTCTCCAGCCAGAACGAACAGGATAACAGATACTATGCCAAATTCGGCAATCTTCCCATGCTGGAACCCTCTTCCGTACCCGAAGCCAAAGACATGATGAAATACGCCTTTGACCTTTCGGAACAATTGAGCCAGCCCGTACTTTTGAGAACCACCACAAGGATCAACCATTCCAATGCCTATGTCACCTTTGGGGATGTAAAAGCAAGAAAAACCAAGGGCAGATTTAATAGAGAACCTTCAAGATGCGTGACCGTGCCAGCCGTATCGAGACAACTCCATGTCAAGGTCCTGGAAAAAATGGACAAGGCCAGAGAGATCAGCGAAACCTCGGAATTCAACACCATTGAAGGCAACGGCAAATTCGGCATCATCACCAACGGCGTGAGCTATTATTATGCCAGGGACGCGGTCAAAGATCTCGGCCTTGAAGCCCGTATCCTTCGAATAGGCTTCTCCAACCCCTTGCCGGAAAAAAAGATCAAAGCCTTTCTCAAAGGCTGTGACAAAGTCCTTATCATCGAAGAAGGCGAGCCCTTCATGGAAGAAGCCGTCAAAGCCTTTGCCCAGGAAGAAGGGATCATCATCCCCATCAGCGGGAAATCCAAAACCCTTTTCTCAAAACTCTACGAATACGACCCGGCCATGGTCAGGGAAAAAACAGCCGCCTTTTTCAACGTCCCCTATACCCCCACCACAAAACTCGACACCGGCAATATCCCTCCCATCCCTATGCGGCCACCCAACCTCTGCTCCGGGTGTTCCCACAGGGCCACCTTCTATGAAGTGCAACAGGCGGCCAAGGGCATGGACATCATCTGCCCCAATGATATCGGCTGCTATACCCTGGGGTTCTTGCCCCCTTTGAGCACCGGCGACTTTGTCATCTGCATGGGATCATCCGTCAGCACCGCCTGCGGATTTTCCAAAGCCACGGACCAGAAGGTCATCTCCTTTATCGGGGATTCCACCTTTTTCCACTCCGGCATCACCGGCCTGGTCAATGCCGTGTTCAACAACCATAATTTTACCCTGGTCATCCTTGACAACGAGATTACGGCCATGACCGGCCACCAGCCCAATCCGGGCGTGGACATGGAACGATTCGGCCTTGAAGGATTTGGCCGCATCAATATCGAAAACCTGGTCAAAGCCATCGGCGTCAAACATGTGTCTGTGATCAAACCCTTTAAAGTCAAAAAAAGCATTGACACCATCAAGGAAGCCCTGGCCTTCCAGGGCGTGTCCGTCATCATCTCCCAGGAACCCTGCATGCTGTATGCAAAAAG
>CAYWLC010000274.1:0-276 GCA_964458895.1 uncultured Luteolibacter sp.
AGGATCCTCACTTGGGGAGAACAAAAATCGGGACAAGCGTGATAGTGCCGTCCGCTGCTCCTCTGGGTTGCCTCCGAAAAACTGACCTGTGAAGAGCAGAGCCCTTGGCCCTGCTCTTCACAGGTTTTGTCGTTTGCTACAACAGCCATCGGTAATCGCAAGAACGCCCTATTCCCCCCAGTCGTTCTTTCCCTTGCAGCGATCCAGCTTCTGGTCCATCAGAGGCAGAATCTTAGCGGCGGGAATCGTGAAGGTCGGTCCCGCGTTGGAACACCC
>CAYWLC010000274.1:286-2682 GCA_964458895.1 uncultured Luteolibacter sp.
GAACGATGGCTCAAACAGAGTGGCCGGCATCCGGCTTGAAGGAAGGAAAATCCGGCCCGCCTGGTCATGAGATGAGAGGCGGTCCGGATGATATACATCCTTAATGGCCGGGATGACGCTTCGTCGAAACTTTAACCCAAGTTCATGTTTTAAAAAATAATCATGTATAATATCAAGCTATTATGATACATTGATTATTCATTTAGGCACTACACATTTTAAATCTCACAGGATGGCCTTGATCGTTTTTCCCGGCCGGTGGGTTAGGCCGAGGGCATCGTAGATTTTCTTATGGAAGGTCTCCGGCCGGGCCGTTCTTCGGATGTGGATGATCTTGCCGTCGTCCCGTTTCATGGTGGTGGTGATCCGCACATGGCTAGACAACGCCTTCCGGAGAGTTGACCAACTGTCGCTGATCCCTTGATTTCTCAGACGAACGCGAATGCTGTGCAAAACATGATACGCCAGGACCGTGATGAACAAATGGCCATCCGACCTGTTCTCATTCTGATGATAAATGGGCCGCAATCCCAAATCCGATTTCATGCACCGGAAAGCGTCTTCGATGTCCGTAAGCATGGTAAAGATGTTAAATAATTCCTGCTCATTGTAATCAGTACGATTTGATCGTAGACAATAAACGCCGACGGGCGTCTCCGGTTCTTTTCGTTCCCAGGTAATGGCCGTCGCCCGGTTGTTTTCATCCTTTGTCACGGTAATCTCGTAGCGGTGGGAAACCCGTCTATAGCGTTCCCTGAGCCGCCCGATCTTCTCAATAACCTTGTCAGAAGTTTTGGTGCCATGCTTCTTGGAAAGGGCGCTTTTGACCTTGCCAAGGGCCTCCTCAAAACGGCTTTCAAAGCGGTTCTTGATCCCTCTTTCCTTGACCTCCTTATCTGTAGAATGACAGTGGAGAGTAATCTCGTCTTCATCCGGTCCGCTTGCCAGGGCTGCCCGGATCAGTCTACGATCATCCTCCCGAACGGTAATCATCTCCGCCTCCGGGGGGAGATCGATCTTCCTTTTGCGGGAAACCACAATGTAGCCGTAACCCTTTTGTTTGAGCCAAAGAATGTTGTTTTGGGTGGCAATACCCGCATCCATAACGATCAGCGGTCTTGTCTGCACATCTGCAAAAGAAAGAGTCGTGATCATCCGTTCAAGAGTTTCCGGCTCGCTGACATTGCCATCAAAGACGTCGGTCCTTTTGGGAAAGCCGTCGGCGTCAAGGACCAACCCCAGTGTGACCAAAGGACAATCACTTCGCTTCTCTTTGGAAGGACCAAAATGGGCTTTGCCGTTATACCTGCCGGAACCCTCAAAAAAGGTATTGGTTAAATCATAGAGGATAACCTTCTCTTCCAGATTGAACAGGTTGCACTCCCTAGACCGGAGATGGTCTTCAATCTTGTTTTTGTGCTGGAGCAGCAAGTCGGAAGTCTTATAAACCCGGTCCTGGGAAAGGTCTGAAAAATCCGTGCATAACAACTCATCAACGGCAGTTGCGGACTGAAGCCACAGATGGGTTGCCCGTTCCGAAGAAGGAGCAATCAATCGGGCGGCGATCACCCCTATGGCTGCGTCCAGGGCCGGCTTGTTTAATCCGAGAGAAGATAGAAGCTCATTGAGTCCCAGTAATTTGATCGTCTCGTAAACAACATGTTCCGCACCGACGGATCGTGAATGCTCATTATCGATCGTGTCGATATCGATCCTGTGGTAGTCGGGATCGGAAGTCTTTTCTCCCCCAACAAGCGGCCCTCCCTGATAGTTTACAACCTTACGGGCATAACGTCTGGCAAGTTTTTCGATCTGTTCCGGATAGGCAAACAGGGCATCCTGGCCGGTGATTATCTCTTCGATTCGATTGGCCAGGTCCTTCCATTGTTTTTCCGGAACAGTGAAATCCGTCCCCAGATTGAGGAGCATGCGCTGACGAGGCCCCCTTTCGGTGCGAACGGATTCGATGAGTTTAAAAGTATGGTATTCTTTGTTATTTTTCGTATCGGTATGTACTGTTCTGCGGATAAACATGAGGCGAGGCTACCATAAAAATCGTTTGTTGTCAATAGCAGTAATGAATATTTTGGCACTACAAATGACGTTTATACCACCGTATAACATTTATCTTTATGATATTAAACGACTTATATTTTAACGAAAGTCCAAATTCATCATATTTTACCCAAATTCAGGGCAAAAATCATGAACTTGGGTTAAGTCCAACTAACCTTCCTGCTTCTTGTACTCATCCATCACCTCGATCAGGACGCCATGGGCGTATGGCGGCTTGATCCAGGTCCAGCGGCCGTCCGGCGCGTTGGTATCGAAGAAAAATTCATCGCCCTGCATGGATACGCCACTGTTTTTAAGCTGCTGAAAGGTGTCCTCCAGAC
>CAYWLC010000275.1:0-2645 GCA_964458895.1 uncultured Luteolibacter sp.
AGCGCGGAGAGCAAGGTGGCGCGCTACCGCCGGGAGCGCAGACAGTGCGAGGCGCGAGGACGACGCAGGGCGGGACGCAACGACTGTCGCCTGGGTTTCACCACCACACCTCCCAGGCACGCGCTCCCGGCGGTAGCGCGCCACCTTCGTTCCCGGCTTCTTCATTGCCTGAAGGAAAAGGCCACCGGAATTCACGAAGAGTCATTTCTTTTTTGGGCTCATGTGTTTTCAGCGGAACCGATCATGGCGGATGTTTCGTGTGTTTCTCCGGGAGCCAGCCGGATGACATCTTCGAAAGCATTCACGCTTCGACGCACACGAAGGTTAGATAGGCCTTGTCTGGCAGGTCCGAGATTCCGCGCAAAAGTCATGAGGCCAATACTTTTGGGTTGCCTTTGACCCATGTCGTTTGCTCTCGACTTTTCGGTGTGATTCATGCACATCGGACGCCATGGCAAGTCTTCCATCATTCGGGCCATGACCGCCCCCCGCCGCATCGTCATCGCGTGTGACAAGTTCAAGGGCTCGATGATGAGACATGCCATGGATCACGGCGCGGATCAGGTCATCCTGGGCATCGGCGGCAGCGCCACCAATGACGGCGGTGCCGGCATGGCCGCAGCGCTCGGCGCGCGCTTTCTCGATCACCACGGCAACACCCTAGAACCATCGCCCCATGCCCTCGCGGACGATCTCGCCCGCATCGACATGTCACAGCTCGTCGCTCCGCGCAGGGTCACCGTGGCCTGTGATGTGGACAGCCCGCTGCTAGGCCCGAACGGCGCGACCCGTGTCTTCGGCCCGCAAAAGGGCGCGGATCTCCAATCGACTCCGATCCTCGAACGCGCACTCGCCGCACTCGTCCGTGCGACCGATGGCGAAGATGAGGCCTTGCGCCCAGGCTCCGGCGCGGCGGGTGGCCTCGGTTTCGGATTGCTCCGCTTCGCGCATGCCACCCTGGTCCCGGGCTTTGATCTCATCGCCTCACTCACCAATCTAACAGAGCATGTCGCGTCCGCCGATCTGGTGATCACGGGCGAGGGTTCGCTCGATACACAAAGCCTGGCGGGAAAAGGCCCGGTCGGCATTGCCAAACTCGCCCGCCAACACGCCAAACCGGTCTGGGCCTTCTGTGGCCGCGCCGATGCCGCCGCCCGCGAGTCGGGACTTTTCCAGCGCATCATCGATCTAACTTCCACCGGCCTGCCCACCGGGGAACTAATGGCCCGCGCCGCATACTTGTTAGAAACTGCCGCCGCTTCCTGAAACCTTCCGCGGAAACGGCGAGTCTAACAGATATATGAGCTTTGCAACGCCCCATTGAAATCACGATCTGAATTGGCTGGGGTTTGCGCCGAGGGTTGATTCACCGCCAAGCAGCCAAGTGCTCCAAGGAACAAGAGGGATTGGAACGGAAGAGAAGCCGATATGGCGGCGCTCGATTTGCACAGGACACGTTCCCGGCATTGAGAGTGGCGAATTCCGCAGTCCTGTGCTTGGATAAGGGTGTTGTCGGCGATGTGCGGCCACCTGAATTCAGATCCTTCTCCGAGATGATCCCCACTCCCAGCCAGCTATTTGCGCTTTTCGAACGGGGTAAGATCCCGCGCGAGGAGTTGCATGCGCTGATGGCCGAGCATGCACGCGAGCTCATCTCAGAAATGGAGGAGGACTACCAAAATCCCGCAGCCGCCTGGATGGAGCGCCTCTTGGCGCGAAGGGCCGTGGGACGACTGGTGAGACGCCATGGGGCTCGCTTGCTGCGTGAGATCCTCATTGCACTGGCCGAGGTGCCGGATTTCCCTCCTGCGCGCCGCTTGTGGAATGCCGCTCACCCGGATGTGCCGCTTTATTGTTTCCTCAGGATGAAACGTGAGCCGGTTTTCAGAATCCTCAACATTGTGAATCAAGACAATATCATCAATCTGTTAGTCGAGCACGGTGAGGCCGGGCGTGGCCGTGGAAACCGTCGGACATTCCTCTTGAAACGCGACCACCGCTGGCGGTTGCAAGTCGATGTGGATGCCAGCTAACACTAAAGGCCCGGGCAGGGATGCCCCTCTTCCAAGCACAGCAAGCGGGCGAAATTGTCCACCTTGGATGTATCGAGGTCCGGTCTGGCGGTCTTCAATTCGCGGAGGACTTCATCGAGGGAATCACGCATCTCGCCGGTGAGGGGAGAGAGTGCCTTCTCGCGATAGACTCTTATGATTTCACTCAGGCCTGGTGCGGCATGGGCCTTCACCCAGCGGGCGATTTCGTCATCGTCGGCCCCGCTGTCGATCAATGCTTTGAGTTGCTCGGCCCCGACGCCGACGACTCCCAAGAAGTGTCTATCGCCGCCGCAGGGATAGGGAGTGTAGTCGCCGTGCTTACCCGCTTGCAAGGCTCTGACTTTGTCAATCAACCTGGGCAGCCATGGCAGGCCGTCCAATTCGTCAAGCGGGCTGCGGGGGAATTCTTTGCTCAAATCTTTCGCTATGATGGTGGGCATGGTTCGATGATGGTTTGCGTTGCAGGAAGGCACTCATTGCCCACCCATCAAGCACCCTACACCTGCCGACAACCCGTTGCGAGGAATAGATTCTCATGGAGCCGCTGGTCGGATTCGAACCGACGACCTGCTCATTACGAATGAGCTGCTC
>CAYWLC010000276.1:0-2602 GCA_964458895.1 uncultured Luteolibacter sp.
CATGCCGCGCAAAATGGCCAGATAGGATTCGATGTCCGTGTCACGGATGAGGGAGGTGGGCAAGGCCTCGTTAATATCGTCGTAGGTTAAATAACCCCCTTGGCTCTCCGCACGCTTAATCAATGATTTGATGCGCTCGCTACGCTCTTCACGTTTCGCTTTTGCATCGGCTGCGTCGGCATCCAGGACAAGCTCGGTCTCATAACCGACGGAAAACTCTGTTCCATCCGCGACCTCAAACCGCATTTCCTCGGAGTCATTGGTATCGGGCTCAGCAACAAACGCATCAGCATCATCGGTGTCTCCTTCGAGCGCTAAATCGTCATGGTAAGGGCGGACACGTTCGCTTTCAGTTGCCTGATTATAAAGTGCTTCTGCGTCAAAATTCAAATCCTCGGCAGTCGGCTCTTCGTTTTCACCCCCTAAATCGATTTCGTCGGAAGGTGGAGTCTTGAGACCCTTATTCTTGCCCTTTTTGTCGGCAACCGGAGTCAGCTTGCTGCCAGATGCGAGGACTTCCTTTTTTGCTTTGACCTGTTTCGGCGCATCCGGTTTCTTTTTGGACTCCGTTGCCTTCACAGGCTTGACGGGCTTAGCAGGCTTGACGGGCTTAGCAGGTTTGACGGGCTTAGCAGGTTTGACGGGCTTAGCAGGCTTGACGGGCTTAGCAGGTTTGACGGGCTTCGTCGGCTTGACGGGCTTAACAGGCTTCACGGCCTTAGCAGATTTCAGAGGGGGTGCATTCTTTTTAGTGGCGGGAGCATGATCCTTTGCGGACGGTTTGTGAGTGGGCATGACCTTTTTAACGGTTTTTCCAGAGGCTGTCGCCTTCTTTTTTTGAAGTATCTTTTTTGCTGCCATACGTGCCCTTTTTTCTCGTTTTCTGAAACTAAACAAAAATGCAATCCACCGTTTCTAGGCAGATTTCACCTATTATAGAAAGAAAATGAGCACGTAATATATCTGTTTTCTGGGGAAAAGTCAACGGTAACGGTTCTTGTTCGGGTCTTTTTTCTTATTTTCTTATTTCTTATTTCTTATTGCCTTTTTCCAAGGAACATCGGTACACTGTATCCACTTGGGTGAATAAGAAAGCGAGGCCGTGTGAGCACAGTTCAGGATGCACTTAAGCGATATGTTGAGATTCAGGAAGAGGTCGCAAAACTGGAGACGGAAAAGAAGCGATGGCGTGATGTGCTGGTCGCCCACATGCAGGCGACCGGTCAAAGTATGTGGACTCCAACGCTGGACGCTAAACAGCTGACGGTTCGTTATTATCCAAAGACAACGGTCAAATACGATGAAGCCGTGCTGCAACAGCGGCTGGGTGATAAATATAGCCAGATTTTAGAGCCAGACTTAGCCAAGATCAAGACCCACCTTGCTGAGGTCACGCCGCTGCTGGCGCCTCTGCTCCAACAGGTCGGCTCGCCGTCTCGCGAAAAGGTGAAGGCCGCTGTCGAGTCGGGTGTGGTTGAACGGCATGCCTTTGATGGAGCGTTTACCAAAACGGATTCGTCTGTCTTCTCCGTCGGCAGAACCTCCATCCAGAAATGAAAGGGATGCCAGTTTCTGATTGCCTTTCCACAGGAAACCTCGGTACACTGGTTCGACACGCGAGAAGTTGAGGGGTCGATATTTTTTACTTATGGACGAAGGCCAGACATACGACAAAAAATCGCTACTTACGTTCGCTTCCGATCCCAAACGTTGGGATTGGAAGAAGATCGCCAAGCATTGTGTTGCCTTTGCCAATGCAAATGGCGGACTGCTGGACTTTGGTCTGGAAGATGACCAGTCTGAGCCACCTCCCGAGCAGCGAATCCCTCCAGCACTTGCCGAAAAGCTGCGCAAAGGTATCGGCCACCAGTGCGTCAACGTGGCGGTCACCTCCTCGGTCCGCACCTGTCCGAACGGAGGAGAAGTTCTTGAGCTTCGTGTTTTGCCCAGCCGCCAGACACTCGCGGCCACAACCGAGGGGCGTTACTTTATCCGCGTCTCCGACCAAAGCAAGCCGGTCATGCCGGATGAGTTGCCGCGTCTCTTCGCCGACAAGGGTGCTTATGTCTGGGAAGTGCAGACGACACGTCGCATTCCTTCCGCGAACGTGGATGGCGAAAAGCTCGTCCGCTTCCTTGACGCGATCCGATCATCTGATCGTGTCTCGGCATTCGTAAAAGAAAAGAGCGAGGCCGAAATCCTCGATTATTACTTCCTGACCCGCGATAGCTATCTCACCAATCTCGGCATCCTCTGGATTGGCCGCCGCGTGGATCGTGCCCTCCTGTTGCACGCGCCCGCCATCCAGTTCATCAAATACGATGATCTAGGCGAGAAGGTCGCTAAACGTGAGTGGTCGGATTTCACCCTGAACCCGCTGGAGTTGATCGAAGCCGTCTGGAACGAGGTGCCTGACTGGCGCGAATTCACCGAATTGCGCGACGGATTGCTGGCCGATCCGGTTCCGCATTATGACGAGGCCGTGCTCCGTGAACTGCTCGCCAACGCCCTCGCCCATCGGCCCTACACCACGAGAGGCGACATCTTCATCTGTCTCTATCCAGACCGCCTTGAAATCAAGAACCCCGGCCTGCTCCCACTT
>CAYWLC010000277.1:0-2595 GCA_964458895.1 uncultured Luteolibacter sp.
GGTCCCGAACCAAACGCGCTACCAGGCTGCGCTACGCTCCGATGGTTATGAAAAGCGCGGTTAAAGTTAGCAAAACGACCGGGCAAAGTCAAAATGAATCGAACTATTTTTTGTGCTTCGGGATTACCCTTTACTTTCAAAACAGTGTGGCCTAAAATAAATAAGTACTTATTACAAGGGTGGTTCTGAAAGTGCCAAGAAAAAGAGGTTGCAAATGACATTAGGACGGTTATATCGAAACGGTACACTTTTGGGGCTGGCAGCTTCCACGTTGCTGCTCGGGGGTTGGTTTGGAAAAAAGGAAAAACCGCTCTTACCCGTAAACGCTATCCTGGTTGCCTATACGACGAATGCGACAAAGGATGCGCCGGTCATGAAGGAGTTCGGACGTGTGTTTGACACGAAGGTAGACATTCTCACAGAGGTCATGCAGGTGTTAAAGCTGGGGGCTGTTGAAAAAGTTTCAGGTGATCCGTTCAAAACGTATTTAGCGATTGACCGTCAGACGATTGAATGGTCGCTTGTGACTCTGGGGGGGCTTGTGCGTCCAGAGGTGATGAAAGATGTCACTTTCCCTGATCTGACTTGGACGCTTTGCGGAGTTCTTAACAAGGAAAAGACTATCGCTGCATTGACTCAGCATCTCCAGTCTGCGCCTACGGGTGTCAAATTGGAAGCTAGCACACTCAATGGAACGCCCATTTGGACGCTCAAGGGTGAAGCGATGAGCAACGTGCAAGGTTTGAATCCCTGTCTGGCCTTTAGTGGAAAGCGACTGATGCTGGTGGCTTCAAATGAGAAGGCGTTGCGAGGGCTTTTGGATTTGTATGCGGGAAAAGCGGCTGGTCTTCCGAAAGCATCTCCGCTCTGGCGTGTCCTCACCCCTAGTCCCGATCTGATTTCCCGTCTTATGATCGCCAATCTGAATGATGTGATGAACAGGCTGACGACAGAAGCGGAGCGCACGGACATGCTAACAGATCCTAAAATCACGGCGGTGGTTCATTCGTTGCGCGACTTAACAATCGAGACGCGGCTGGTTCCGAGTCGGGATGCTGTTGAACTCGTTGCGCGCGTGGGGTGCGCTGACGCAGTCAACGCACAGACCCTTCATGAACTTTGTATGACCGCGAAATTGAGTGCCTCTTTTATGTTAGCGATGTCCATGAAGAAGAGACCCGAGTTGAAGGGTGTGCAGGAATGGCTTTCAAAAGTAAATAGTCGTACAGAAGGAAACGAGATGACGTTGTCGTTGTCCTGTTCTCCACAGGACATTCAAAATATGGATGTTAAAAAGCTCATGGACCGTAAGGTGAATCAGATTAAGAAGAATAACCCGAGCGCTCTTTCTCGCCCACAACAACAGGGTGAAGCAAAGAGTGGTCAATAAGGGGAGCCGGCGTCTTTTATGCAAGGATATCATGTGATTGTTCTGACCGCTGCGAATGAAGCGCAAGCGAAGGGTTATCGTGCACAGATGGCATGGCGAAAAGCCAATGGGCTGATTGATCAGCAAGCCGATGTCTATGTCATCACGGATCCTGGCGGTCGGCGTGTCGGGTCATTAGGCGCCACGCTCCATGTACTGAATGAGTTGACAAAAAGTCTTCAGCCTCATGAGGCGAAGAAGTCTGTTTTTGAAGGACGTCGTATTTTGATTTGTCATTCGGGTGGCGACAGCCGGAGAACACCCGCTTATGCAGCCCAGGGCAAGGTCTTTACCCCGGTCCCGACCGTTTCCAAAAACGGTCTTCCTTTGGCCCTGTTCGATCTTATCTTGCAGACGGTTTCTGAACTTCCGAAGCCAGCGAATGGGCATGTTTTAGTGACCTCCGGGGATGTCTTGTTAACGTTTGATCATGGCTCTGTTGATTTCTCAAAGCCTGGCGTGACAGGTGTTGCCTACTTTGGACCTGTGGACAGAGGAACGCGTCACGGGGTCTATATTCCTGAGACGTTTGCTGCGCAGTCACATAAGACGGAGTGTTTGAAGGTGGCGGATTTCATGCAGAAGCCTTCGCCGGACGTGGCGCAAGCGCGGGGTGCGGTGGACCCTTTTGGCCGTGTGGCGGTTGATACTGGACTCATTAGCCTTGACCCTTCAACCTGCGAACGGCTGATCGCTTTAGCGGGTTCATCCACACGGTCAAAAACGAGTCTGTTGAATGACATCATCGCGGGAAGATGTCCGGCGCTGGACATTTACGAAGAGCTGACCATGGCCTTGGCACCTCGTTTTACGGAAGCCCTCTTTCTTGAGCGCTTTGTTACGGAACGGGGTCGTGACGGTGTGCACGCCAAACGCATGCGTGCGTTTTATCAGGCCTTGAGGCGTATCCCTTTTCAGGTGAACATTGTGCCGTTCTGTGAGTTTTTTCATATTGGCAGTAGCCGTGAATTGCTCTCGGGCTTCTCGACGCTTTCTCGAACCTCCCAAACATATCGATTCCAAAATGGGAGCAACGCATGTCTTGAAAATGCGAATGAAGCTGAACGGGCGTTTGTTTTTAATACGTATGCGTGCTCGGCATTGCGTACAGGGGCAGCGTTGCTTGAGGCTGTGGATGCAACAGCCTGTCCCTTTATTCGCCTCGC
>CAYWLC010000278.1:0-2571 GCA_964458895.1 uncultured Luteolibacter sp.
GAACTGCCGCTTTTGGTCAGACACGCGCCTCATCTGGCACTCGCTTTTTACAAGGAACAACTCACCTCGGATCAACTGGAGTCCTGCATTCGAGCGAATCCTGATGCGGCCCTCCGCCACGCTTTTGAGGAGATGCCGCAGAAGCTCAGGTTCCAAAGTCTGGCTCGCCATCCATCTTTTGGACTTCAGCACCTGCTCTTCCGCCTTTCGGAAGCGGAACTCCGGCTTTGTGCGAAACTCGCTCCATCTACCGCGTTTCTAATGCGTGCCTCCTTCTCAGCAAACAAGCACGCCATGATCCTTGCCGCCTCTTTTCGCGAAGCGGCTTTGGAGTCAAACATCGGATGTTCAGCGACATCGCTGAGACGCGAAATCGTTGTTTCCCTCCTACGCTATCCAGAGGAGTGGCTTCTTGTTTTCAATCAGAGCCTTCCGTGCCTTTTCCAGAACCTCTCGACATGGCTCGACCTCTATCTGAAGCCCGCAGAACTTCAGCGGCTCGCCCGCCATTTGAAGCCTGAACAACGAAACGATTTGTTTCAATACATCGCCGAAGGAATCTAGATCAATAATGTTAGGAAGCTTTTGCTGGCATTCCAAGCTTGCAGACGGTCACCGGTGTTTTCCGGTTCGGGCTCATTCATTCCGGGGACAGGACTTTCCCCGGCGCCTACGCTGTTAGGCGCGCCCCTTTCCACCGGTGATGTCTCCCCGAACCCCTCTCCACCCGCGCCTGGCGGATCCATGTCGGCAGCTTCCTCCCTTTGGTTGTCCGCGCGCCCGCCAAGGAACCGCTCAGGCTCCTCCCACTTCATGCCGTTCCATCCCGACCAATCCTGCGGCGCCGCGCGTCCTGGGATTCGTCGTGCCGGAACGGGGGGCTTTCCACTGACTAACCGGTTTGCTAAGGGGCTCCGCCCCTCGCGCCGTCAAGGGTTTCCCCAAGTTTCGCTCCGCTGCAACCTGGGTGATTCCCCTCCCTTGACCTTGCGTCCCCGCGCTCGCCGCTTGGCAAGGTTTCATGCGTTTTGCATGTCCCCTTTCCGAGTGAAGAGGTGGATTGAGGGCATAGCATTCGTCTGGGTTGGGCGCGCTGGGTGGAAGGCGGATGAACCTGACTCGGCGGTGCTTTCGCCCCTCCGGCTTCGGTTCGTCCCGGGAAACAGTTGGCTGGAGATCGGAACTAACCGGCGGAATGCCTACACACAGCAACCAACATCAACATGAACCATATCATCAAACCCATGGACGGCACCACCGCGCGGATCGTATTTGAATTCAACAAGGGTTTTCGCAATTGGCGGAAACTCGCAATCGGCAGGATTTATTTCTTCGGCTCATCGAGGCTGGTGATCTGCCGTGGCGCGCTGCTCGGCCGCGACCCGGGAAAACCAAGCGCGTTGATTCTCGATGTCCGCCAGCGGGATTTGATTTCCGTGATGGAGCGAAGCGCCTGCGACGGCAACTTCGCCTGGCGGTTCTATCGGATCGGGCACGACTTCAAACCGGAACCGCTTGATCTTCCATCCGATTCCTTCCGGCTCAACGAACTCCGTGATCACATCGAATTGAGCGATCTCAATCCGGATGTCCAGGTCGACTGCTGTGACAATTTACTGAAAGATTTCCTCGCCGAACCGCATCCGCAGTGGCTGGCGGAGATCCTGGACAGGCAGATCCAACATTGGCGTGCGCATCACCCGGAACGGTTTTATCGACTCGCTCCATCCAGATCCACCGAGCAGGAGTTCTATGATTGCTGTCAGAAGTTTCCGCTATTGACGCTCGGAAATTTCCAGGAGCGGCTTTCCACGGAAGAGATTTACTGGTTGGCACAGCGATCCTTGAAAGGCGCGGTGATTCACGCGTTCCACGTGCTCACCGATGAGCAGATCAAGAAAGCCATCGACGAACATCCGGGTGAAATGATCCGCCACGCCGCTGCGAAACTCACGGATCGGCAACTCCGGACCTGCATTCATAAGGAACCACAAGTGGCGTTCCATTGCCGATGGACTCTGCCATCCCGCCGACGCGCCGCTGTGCTCGCGATTGCCTATCCAGGTTGCTTCTTGCACTATCATGACAATCCGGGACGCGCCCTCCATTGGGAAGTCATCGCTTCCATCACAAAGCATCCGGACGTGTGGCTATCGATCCACAAACACAAAGGCTTTGAAGCGGTCTTCGATGGTCTCCGACGATACCTCGGCATGAAGGTCGATTCACGGGCCTTATGGGAGATGTTTGGCGGAATGGATTCGGAACATCGGCCGCTTCTGTCCCGCTACATTGCGCAATTCATCTAACATTAGAACTGTGAAACGCCGAGCCACGACGCGAGCTCTTCTTCTTTAATCCATTTCCCAATGATCCGCATTTCGTTCGAAACCCAACTCAATTCCGCCGATCCAGAAACCCCGGAGGCATGGCGGCCGGAAGCCACCGGCATTCTCCGCCAGATCGCCGACAGGATCGATTCCGGTGAACCCATGCCCATCCGCCTTCACGACTCAAGCGGCAGGTACATCGGCAAGGCCCGCGAGTTGTCCTACCAACCGGAGGAACGCC
>CAYWLC010000279.1:0-2566 GCA_964458895.1 uncultured Luteolibacter sp.
ACCTACCGTATCCCGGAAACACTGGGCAAACTCGCGGGGAACAACCTGTTTCACAGCTTCCAGAGCTTCAGCGTGCGCAACGGCGAAGTGGCCAGTTTCAGCACCGTAACCCCGACTATCGCCCACGTCATCAGCCGAGTAACTGGCGGCGAGATTTCGCAGATCGACGGCAAGATCCAGCTCAACTCGCTCGGCGCAACACCTGACTTTTATTTCATCAATCCGGCGGGCGTCGTCTTTGGTGCGGAGGCGACGCTCGATGTTCCTGGCGCATTCATGGTCGCTACGGCCGATTCGGTAAAATTTCCCGATGGCCGTTTCAACGCTGACTTAAACCGGAGCAGCACTTTTTCCAGCGCCGCACCCGAGGCTTTCGGTTTTCTCGGGACGACGCGTGGGACGATTACGCTCAAGGAAGGTGCAATTCTGGCCACCCAGAGCATCCGTCCGCTCAGCCTCGTTGCCGGAGATATCGAAATCAACGGCGCTAGCGTCAGCAGCACCAAGGGCGGCGACATTCGTATCGCGGCACTGGGCCAGTCGAGCCAAGACGTGGCGTTCACCGGCGACCTTCCTGCGGCGGCGGGAAATTTGGCGATACTCAAGGGCGGGCTGGTGACAACATCCAACACCGAACAAGCCAGTAGCGGGAATATTATCGTCAGCGCAGGTAAGGTCAGCATCGACAGCCTGACGAGCGGCCAACTGACGGGGCTTCTGAGCCAGGCCGAGTCTGACACCGCGACTAACGCGGGTGACATCCGAGTGTCGGCCGGTGGCCAGTTGTCGCTGGCCGGCGATGGTGTGATAGCGTCGGTGACTTATGGTGCCGGGAAATCAGGAACGATCCAGGTTGACGCAGGCAGCGCCCATTTGGTCGGTGCGGAAAATGCTGCCGACAGCGCATTGCGGGGTCTATTGAGCCTCGCGGTCGAGGACAGTAGCGGAGATGCCGGAAGCGTCATCCTCTCGGTCAAAGGGGATTGTTCGCTCGCCTCTTACGACAGCATTGCCTCGCTTACCCTGGCGTCGGATAGCGCCGGGCGCGCGGGTAATGTGGCGGTGACGGTGAACGGGACTTTAAGCATTACCGGCGGCAGCAGCATTTCGTCGAGCACTTACTCTCTTGGTGATGCGGGCAACATCAAAGTGAGTGCCAACAGATTGGTCATCGACGATCTGAGGAGTCAGAAAATTGCGGGGATTTTCAGCGATACACACGGTAATAGCTCAGGCCATGCGGGCCATATCGACGTTGTGGCCAGCGAGAATCTTTCGGTTCTCAATGGCGGAATGATTTCTACCGACACTTACTCTTTCGGCCATGCAGGCGATGTTAACGTCAGAGCCGGTAGCATCACTGTTGACGGTCAGAAAGGTGGTTTTGCGAGCATTTCCAGCAGCGCGCGCGGAGATGGCGTAGGCCATGCGGGCCATATCGACGTTGTGGCGAAAGGGAATCTTTCGGTTCTCAGTGGCGGAATGATTTCTACCGACACCTGGTCTTCGGGCGATGCGGGCAATATCAACGTTAGCGCGGGGAGCATTGCCATCGATGGGCGGGGGACATTCTTTATGCTGTATACAGGTATTTCCAGCGATGCTGTCGAAGCCGGCAAGAGCGGCACGGGCAAGGCCGGTAATGTTAACGTGACGACGAGCGGCAGCCTCTCAATCATGGACGGCGAAATTTCTTCGGCATCCGGCGGATATGGCGATGCCGGAAACGTCAAAGTCACAGCCGACACTATTACGATTGATCGCACTGGCGGGGGCATTTCCGGCATTTATACCGACGCTAATCTCTACTTAGGTTTAGCCAGGGCCGGCAATGTCGAAGTCACTGCGAGCGGGAGTCTTTCTTTGTTTCACAAGTCGCAGATCTCCTCCGATACCAACACGCCGGGTAACGCCGGCACGGTCAGGGTAAGCGCGGGCAACTTGGTGGTGCTGAACGAAAGTTCTATCAGTTCCAATACCTATAGCTCGGGCAACGCCGGAAGCGTGGACGTTTCGGTAGCCGACAAAATGTTAATCGGTAATTCAGGGGTTGTCAGTTCATCGACCTTCGATTCAGGTAAAGCGGGAAGCGTCAGGGTCGATGCCGGAATGCTTCGGGTCGATGGCGAAGGCAGTAGTATCAATGCCTCGGCCCAAGCCGGATCTTCCGGGCAAACCGGCAGCGTTAGCGTGACGGCCGAAACCGCTTTGATCCTGGCCAACGGGGCCGATTTGTCGATTCGGAACGCGGCGACGGTGAGCGAAACAGCAGGTTTGTCGCCCACCTTGCTGATCGTTTCGTCGCCTAGCATCACCTTAAACAACGCCCAGATTTCAGCGGCGTCAACTGGGAATGTGGCGGCCAGCGATATTCGGATCAACGCATCCGGGCCATTATTTGTCGAACACAGCCGTATCGCGACGAGCGCCAATCTGGGCAACGGCGGCGCCATCGGCCTGCACAGCGCTGGCGTTGTCACGCTGACCAACGCGCAGGTCACCACGTCGGTCGCGGGCGACAAGGGCAACGGCGGCGATATCGCGGTCAACAGCGCGGCGCTGGTGA
>CAYWLC010000280.1:0-2512 GCA_964458895.1 uncultured Luteolibacter sp.
GGAATGAAAAATTTCCGGGGTGCAACAGTGCTCGCCGATGTGCTCGCCGACGTGCTGTATCGACGGATGTGCTCGATGAGGCGCTCGACGAGGTGGGGACGCGCGACGGCAGCCGCCCTACTGACTCCTGTCTCCTGTCTCCTGACTACTGTATACTCGGATTTTCTAAGGAATCGACGATGGCACGCGTGCCATCCGGTAGGAATGAAAAATTTCCGGGGTGCAACAGTGCTCGCCGATGTGCTCGCCGACGTGCTGTATCGACGGATGTGCTCGATGAGGCGCTCGACGAGGTGGGGACGCGCGACGGCAGCCGCCCTACTGACTCCTGTCTCCTGTCTCCTGTCTCCTGACTACTGAATACGCGTATTTTCTAAGGAATCGACGATGGCACGCGTGCCATCCGGTAGGGAATGAAAATCGCCCATGGCGAAGGTATAGACCGCCAGCGAGCGGAGCGATGCCGGGGATTCTCTGGTGCCGTCGAGCCCGCTAAGGAGTCTGGCCTGCGCATGGTCCCATCCCGTTTTGTCGCCCGGCGCGTCTCGCGCGCCGTGAGCACGTTAAGGAGAGTCGTTGCTGGGCATGCGCACCCGCCCGCTGAGCCTATTCCGAGGGGTGTCGGTCATGCGTCTCTTGTATCCGATTTGCGCGGGGCTGGATGTCCACAAGGACACGGTGACGGTCTGTCTACTCCAGCACGGGGCGGGCACCGAGGCGACGGCAGAGATTCGCACCGTCGCCACGTTCACCGCCGACCTAGAAGCTCTCCGCCAGTGGCTCTGGACCGCCGGTTGCCAGGCGATTGCGCTGGAGAGCACCGGGTCCTACTGGCGGCCGGTCTGGAACGTCCTCGTCGAGCTGGACGTGCCGCTGTACCTGGTCAATCCCGGCCAACTGGAGCGCGCGCCCGGCAAAAAGACGGACGCCGCCGACAGTCGCTGGTTGGCCGAGCGCTTGGCGGTGGGCGCCTTGCAAGGTAGCTATGTGCCGCCCCAGGTCATCCTGGATGCCCGGGAGCTCACGCGCTATCGGCGTCGGCTGGTGCAGCAGCATACCGATGAGGCGAATCGCCTGCAAAAGGTGTTGGAGGGGGCCAACATCAAGCTGGCCTCGGTGGCCACCGATATCCTGGGCAAAACCGGCCGGGCGGCGCTCAAAGCCTTGATCGCTGACCAGCCGTTCGACTTCGAGACCCAGGTCAAGGGGCGCTTGCGGACCAAACGCGCGGAGTTGGCGGCGGCCCTGACGGGGCGGGTGCGCTCCCACCACCGGGTGTTGCTGGGCCAGATCCTGGCGCATCTCGAGTACCTGGAGGGGGCGATCGCCCAGCTCGATCAGCAGCTGGAGGAGCTCTTGCGCCCTTTTGCCGTGCTGCTGGACCTGCTTCGGACGATCCCGGGGGTGCAGCAGCGGGCGGCTGAGGACATCCTGGCGGAGATCGGCCCGGATATGAGCGCCTTCCCCACGCACAAGCACTTGTGCTCCTGGGCAGCCCTCTGCCCCGGCAACAAGGAGAGCGGGGGCAAGCGCTTGAGCGGCAAGACCCGCAAGGGGAATCGCTGGCTGCGGGGGGTGCTGATCGAGTGTGCGCTGGCTGCCGCGCGCACCAATGGCAGTGACTTGAGCGCGGAGTACCGCCGCTTGCGCGCGCGGAAAGGGCCGCAACGGGCGGCGGTGGCAGTCGCCCACTCGATCCTGCAGGCCTGCTATTTCATCTTACGGGACGCGGTGCCTTACCAGGCGCCCGTCCGGACCGTGACCGCCGCGCAGCGGGACCGGCAGATCCGGCGGACGGCCCGCCAACTCGCGGCGTTGGGGGTCTCGGTCGACCCGGACTGGCTCACGCAGGGACTCGCCGACCCCCCGATGGCGGAGACAGGCCGGCCGGCACAGCGGCCAGACCCGGAAACGGCAGCCACTATCGCGGCGTAACGGTCACGGCCGCAAGCGAATATGGATTCCGGGGCGATGGCAGCGGCAAGCGTACCGGCACCCGCCAACCGGTTCCCTAACCCCTAGCCCCTAACGCCTAACCCCTATTTTCTAAGGAGAAGTCCATGCCCTACACGATTACTCTGATCCCCGGCGATGGGACAGGTCCCGAATTAGCTGAAGCGACCTGCCGCGTGATCGATGCCACCGGCGTGAAGATCGACTGGGAGATCGCGCATGCCGGCGTCGATATCATGGAGCAGGTCGGCACCCCGTTGCCGGATGAGACGATCGAGTCGGTCCGTCGCAACGGCGTCGCCCTCAAGGCGCCCATCACCACCCCGATCGGCTCGGGATTCCGCAGTGTCAATGTCGCCTTGCGCAAAGCGCTTGATCTCTATGCGTGCGTACGCCCATGTAAATCGTATGCCGGGGTGCGCTCCCGCTACGAAAACGTCAACATCGTGATTGTGCGTGAGAACACCGAAGACCTGTATGCGGGCGTCGAGCATGATGTCGACACGCCGGAAGCCCAGCAGATCATCGCCATGAGGGGCGGCAAGATCCGCCAGGACAG